>JAEXCG010000035.1 GCA_023402355.1 Bacillota bacterium
TGGGCCGGGTGGACACGCTGCTGAAAAAGGTGGCGCAGGAGGCGGAGAACACCAAGCAGGCGGAGATCGTCGCCCTGCGCGCGCAGATTTCGCCGCACTTCCTCTACAACACGCTCAACGGCATCAAGTGCATGGCCGCGCAGAACCAGACGGACGAAATTCAAATTTCGGTGACGAGCCTGATCGCGCTGCTGCGCGAGAGCCTGGGCAATGCGCAGGACGTGATCCCGCTCTCCCGCGAGCTGAAATACGTGGACAACTACATCCAACTGCAGCGATACCGGCTGGACCTGTGCTTTCAGTACCGGGTGAACGTCCCGGAGGCGCTTCTCGACGCGGCGCTTCCGCACTTCGCGCTGCAGCCTCTCGTCGAAAACGCGCTGATTCACGCCTTCGACGAAATCTCCGACGAGGGCAACACCATCGCCGTGACCGCGCGCGCGGACGGCGAAACCTGGCTGCTCTCGGTGGAGGACAACGGCGTGGGGATCGACGCGGAAACCTGCCGCGAGCTTAACCGGCAGTTTGCCGACGGCTCGTCTGCCGCGCTCAAAAAGGTAGGGCTGCACAACGTGTTCGAGCGCTGCCGCCATCTCTTCGGCAGGCGCGCGCGCCTGACGATCGAGCGCACGGGGCGCGGCACGCGCGTGACGCTGCGGCTGCCGCTGGCGCTCTACGAGGAGGAACGCACGGACTACCGCAGCCCCTGACCCGGCGAAGTGCACAACACAATCGTCGCATTTATGATTCGTTTGACACACGACGCCCCGACGCCGCTGTGCTACAATGTCTGCAAACAGATCGCCGCGGGCGAGACGGAGCGGCGGACGCAAACGAAGAAAGGACGTGACCATCCCCTCATGCTCAAGAAGACGACGTTTATTCCCTTTACCCACGGGGAGATCAAGCCCCAGGGCTGGCTGCTGCGCCAGCTTCGCATTCAGGCGGACGGCCTGAGCGGCCATCTGGACAAGGTGTGGCCGGACATTCGGGACAGCAAATGGATCGGCGGCGACCGCGACGGCTGGGAGCGCGTGCCCTACTGGCTGGACGGCTTCGTGCCCCTCGCCTACCTGCTGGACGACGACGGCCTGAAGGCGCGGGCGAAGCGCTACATCGACGGCATCCTCGCGCGCCAGGAGGAGGACGGCTGGATCTGCCCCTGCGCGCCGGAGGAGCGGGACGCCTACGACGTGTGGGCGTTCATGCTGATCCTCAAGGTGCTGGCCCTGTACGCGGATTTAAGCGGGGACGAGCGCATCCCGGACGCGATGGCGCGCGCGCTGGGGTGCCTCAAGACGCACCTGCACCACCACACGCTCTTCGGCTGGGGCTCGGCGCGCTGGTACGAATGCCTGATCCCGATCTTCTGGCTCTACGAGCGCACGGGCGAGGAATGGCTGATCGACCTGTGCTATCGCCTGCGCACGCAGGGCATGGACTATACGCAGGTGTTTGAGCCTTACCGCGACACGACGCCGCAGCGCGTCTGGACGTTCGACACGCACGTGGTCAACATGGCGATGTGCCTCAAGCAGGAGGCGCTGATGTCCCGCCTGACGGGCGGCGACCCGGACGCGTTCGCCCTCAGGGCGCACGAGCTGCTCAAAAAGTACCACGGCATGGCCGTGGGCCACTTCACCGGCGACGAGTGCGTGGCGGGCACCAGCCCCGTGCAGGGCTCGGAGCTTTGCAGCGTGGTCGAGGCGATGTACTCCTTTGAGCAGATGCTCGCCGTGAGCGGCAACCCGCACTGGGCGGACGAGGCGGAGCGCCTGGCGTTCAACGCCCTGCCCGCGACGATGAGCGCGGACATGTGGACGCACCAGTACGACCAGCAGACGAACCAGATTCGCTGCCAGCGACTGCCGGAGGACCACGTGGTCTTCGGCACGAACGGGCCGGAGTCGCATTTGTTCGGGCTCGAGCCGAACTTCGGCTGCTGCACCGCGAACTTTAACCAGGGCTGGCCCAAGCTGGCGATGTCCGCGTTCATGCGCGCGCAGGACGGCGTGGCCTCCTGCCTGATCGTCCCCTCCGAGGTGCGCTTTGCGCAGGGCGAGGCGCAGGTCGCCGTCGCGCTGAAGACGGACTACCCCTTCAAGGGCGCGGCGCGCTACACGGTGACGACGGACAGGCCGACCGCGTTTACGCTCTACATCCGCATTCCCTCGGCCGCAAAGCGCGCCACGGTGAACGGCGAGACGGCGACGCCCGGCGAGTTCTTCGCCGTTTCCCGCACGTGGGAGGGCGAGCAGCAGATCGACGTGTCGTTCACGTTTGCGTGCGAGCTGACGGAGCGCCCCGGCGACATGCGCTGCCTGTGGCGCGGGCCGCTGCTGTACTCGGTCGCGATCGACGAGCGTTGGGAGCGCCGCGAGTACGAGGACAAGGGCGTCGAGCGCAAGTACCCGTACTGCGACTACGAGATTACGCCGCAATCCGCGTGGAACTATGCGTTTGCGGACGCGCAGTTCGACGTGACGGAGCGCGAGATCGGCGCATACCCCTTTGACGGCAAGGACGCGCCCGTGGAGATCGCGGCGAACCTCGCGCCGGTGGACTGGCCGGAGGCATACGGCGTCTGCCTGCCCGCGCCCCAAAGCCGCAAGGCCACGGGCCCGGCGCGGCGCGTGCGCATGATCCCTTACGGCTGCACCAACCTGCGCATGACCGAGATGCCCATGGCGGAAAAATAAGCGCATCAAACAGACAGCCCCTCCATCCGAACGCTCGGATGGAGGGGCTGTTGCCCTGGTGAATGGGCCGGATCAGTCCTGCGCGGAGACGAAGGCGGGGCGCGGGGTTTGGCGCAGATAGGCGGCCAGCCCGTCCGGGGTCAGCGCGTCCCTCGGCACGTAGACGCCGCCCGCGCCTGTGTCGCCGAGCTGGTGCGCGTCCGACCCGCAGAGCGTGAGCAGCCCGTAGCGCTCCGCATAAGCCTGCGCGAGGTCGTTGTGGCTGTCGTGGCGTGGGTTGCAGTTGCGCGTCTCGATGCCGTCCAGGTCGCAGGCGGGCATGACGCGAAGCTTGGGGCGGAAGGGATGCGCCTGATAGAAAAGCCAGCCGTTTTTACGGCAGAGCGCGTGGAAGGCGGCTATCCCATCCTCGCAGACGCTGTCCGGAAGGCGAAGGATGGCGTCTTCCGTGAGGCCGTAGACGAGGAAGTCCTCGTCGCCGGAGGAAAAGCGGATTTCCATGCCCGGCAGCACGGTCAGGTTCAGCGCGGCCCCGGCCTCGGCGGCCAGACGATAGCCGGTCAGGAACGCGTCGCGCGCGGCGGCGCTTTGAAACTTGCCGGGCAGAAAATGGTCGGTGACCACGACGGCGCCGTATCCGGCGTCCCGGCACAGGCGGATCATCTCCCGGGCGGGCACCTTGCCGCAGGCGCTCACCTCGCAGGTGTGCAGGTGGGTTTCGAGCTTGACGAGATCGCTCAATGGTTTTCACTCCTTCTTTGCAGCATCGCAAAAATGGAAGGGCGGCCCCAGGATGAGGGCCGCCCGGGAAAGACTTACGCCCCCGCGAGCGCGACGATCGCGTAAGCGAAGATGCGCACGCTGAGCATGAGCTGCGCGAGGTCCACGTTCTCGCCCGCCTGGTGCGCCAGCTCCGGCTCGCCCGGGAAGAGCGGGCCGAAGGCGACGGCCTGCTTCATGGAGCGGGCGTAGGTGCCGCCGCCGATGGCGACCGTGTGCGCGTCGAGGCCGGACAGCTCGCCGTAGACCTTGAGCAGGGACTGCACGATGAAGCTCGACTCCGGCACGTGGTGCGGCTGCGAGGCGTGGCCCGCGTCGATGGTAAAGCCGCCGTCCGCCAGGCGCATGCTGACGAAGCGCACGATCTGCGCGTCGCTGTAGAAGACGGGGTAGCGGCAGTCAAACGTCGCGCACAGCGTCTCCCCGTCGTAGGAGAGCAGGCCCAGGTTGATCGTGAGCGGGCCGGATACCTTGTCCGAACCGGCGATGCCCAGGCCCGTGCCGTCCGAATCGTGGCCGATGGCGTCCGCCAGCGCCTTGATGCGCTTGCCGCCCGCGCCGGCGGCCTCGAGCACGAGGAGAAGCTGGCTGGCGGCGTTCACGCCCTGCCAGGGGGTGGAGGCGTGCGCGGGGACGCCGGTGACGGTCAGCTTGAAGGTTTCGCCGTCGAGCGTTTCGCAGGACAGGTGAATGTCGTTTTGCGCGGCAAAGGCGAGCGCCCTGTCGGAGGCCTCCGCGCCGCGCACGACCGCGACGGCCGTGCCGGGCACGACGTTGGGCCGCGTGCCGGACTGGATGGAGACGATCGTCTGACAGTGCATCTCGGCGCGCGCTTCCATCTGCAGGATGCCTTTTTCGGTGTTGATGACCGGGAACTCCGCGTCGGGCGAGAAGCCGAGGGCGGGCAGGCCGATCTTTTCGTCATAATAGGCGATGTCGTCCATGCCGCTTTCCTCGTCGCAGCCCAGAACGAGGCGAACGCGCTTGTTTAGCTTGATGCCCGCGTCCTTCACGGCCTTCATCGCGTAGAGCGCCGCGACGGCGGGGCCCTTGTCGTCGCTGGTGCCGCGGCCGTACATCTTGCCGTCCTTCACGCTTGCGCCGAAGGGATCGACCTGCCAACCGTCGCCCGCGGGCACGACGTCCAGGTGCGCGAGGATGCCGATGACGTCCTCGCCCTCGCCGATTTCCATGTCGCAGGCGTAGCCGTCGATGTCGCGGGCGTTTCCGAGCAGCGCGTCGCCGTCCTTGAGCGCGCGGTCGAGCATGCGGCGCACGTCCGCGCCGAAGGGCGCGCCGGGCTGCGGATCGCCCTTAACGGAGGGAATGCGAATCCACGCGGCAAGGGTTTCCTCAAGCTGCGGGCGAAGGGCCTCCACGGCCCGATCCAGAGCGGGATGGTTCATGCAAATGACCTCCTAGATCGTATCGTTGAGAAACGGCAAAGACGGGATTTGAAAGGAGCGCAACCCATCTAAGCGTCGTGAGGATGGAATTCCAAAGAAGTATAGCCCATCTAAGCGTCGTGAGGATGGAATTCCAAAGGGACAATGCCCCTTTGGCCGGGGGTTTGGGGGCAGGCAGCCCCCAAAAGGCCGGGGCGGCCCCCCCCCGCCCCCCCCCCAAAAGGCG
>JAEXCG010000019.1 GCA_023402355.1 Bacillota bacterium
ATGCCCTCGTCCACCAGGATGGAGCCGTTGTACAGCAGACTGTACGTCGCCACGATGCGAAGGTCCGCCTCGCTCCGGTTCAGCCAGAGGGAAAGGGCGCTGCCCTCCCGGTGCTGGCGGGAAAGGATGAGCGGCTTGTCCCATAAATCCTCCGCCCGAACGGCCTCCTTCTTCGCAAGGGGAGCGTCCCGCCGCATCAGCACGCCCCACACGTCCTTTTCCGGAATGCGCAGGTAGTTGTACTTGGAAAGGTCCCTGGGGTCGAAGAGGATGCCGAAGTCGATCAGCCCCTTGTCCAGCTCCTCGGTCACGTCGGCGGAATCGCCGCTGGCGATGTGAACGCGGATTTGGGGGTGCTCCCGCTGCAACGCGCCCGCCGCCCGCGCGAGGATGCGGATGGCGTCCGTTTCGCCCGCGCCGATGTAGATGTCGCCGGCGACCCGCTCGTCGTTCAGGGTGATCTCCCGCTCCGTCTTGTGAACCAGGTCCAGGATCTCCTCCGCACGCTTGCGCAGGATCATGCCCTCTTCCGTGAGCGTGATCTTCCGGTTGCCCCGCAGAAAGAGCTGCTTGCCGAGCTCGTCCTCCAAATCCTTGAGCTGGCGGGAGAGCGTCGGCTGGGAAAGGTGCAGATACTCCGCCGCCCCGGATACGCTCTGTTCCCGCGCGACGGCCAGAAAGTATTGCAGCACGCGCAATTCCATAACATCGCCTCCTGATAAGGCGAGTATAGCACGATCAAAACATAGCTGTAAAGCATATCTGGATATTTACTATAAGTATTTGCTATTTCGTGTGAGCGCCGCTATACTGAACCCGAAAGGCAGACGGGAGGTTTTCAAGAAGATGAATGCATTGAAAAAGACCGCGAAAATTTTCGGCGTCGCCGCGCTGCTGATCCTGATGTGCGGCTGCGCTTTAGGCGGCGAACCGCCGCGTCCGGCAGCCGGCGCGGCGGTGGATGCGCCTGAAAAGGACGCCGGCAGAACGGAGGAGGGGTCCATGAGGCTCCAGGTGCAGAACGGGGATGCGGTGATCGTGTTTGCGCTGAATGACAGCCGCGCTGCGCGGGAGCTGTACGCGCAGCTTCCGCTGACGGTGGAGGCGGAGGATTTTGGCTTAAACGAAAAGATCTTTTATCCGCCCAAGGAGCTTTCCGCCGAGGATGCGCCGCAGGCGGACGGACAAAAGGGAACGCTGGCGTATTACGCCCCGTGGGGAGACGTGGTGATGTTCTACGCGCCTTTCGAGCCGAGCGGCAGCCTGTATGCGCTGGGCGAGGCCGTCAGCGGCGTGGAGGACATCGGGACGCTCGCCGGAACCCTGGAGATTTCGGCGGCGGAGTGATTCAAAGCGGTGCGCTTTCAGAGGAGATAGAACAATGAAACGAATCGAGCATCAAACATTTGACGGGGAGCGGGCGCTCTATGGCGAGCAGGCGCTTCACCTTGTGGATTGCGCCTTTGACGGCCCGGCCGACGGCGAAAGCGCGCTCAAGGAGTGCCGCGACATCCGGGTGGAAAATACCTATTGCAACCTGCGCTACCCCTTTTGGCACGACCGGGGCCTATACATTCACGGCGCGGAGCTGACGCCCCTTTGCCGCGCCGCGCTGTGGTATTCCGAGCGCGTGCGCATCGAGAACAGCAAACTGCATGGAATCAAGGCGCTGCGCGAATGCGATGGCGTCACGATTTCGGACTGCGACATTCGCTCCGCCGAGTTCGGATGGTCGGTGCGGGGGATCGAAATGCGCCGCAGCACCGCCGAGAGCGAATACTTCATGCTGCGCGCGGAGGACCTGCGCCTGTGCGACGTGCGGCTGCAGGGAAAGTACTCCTTCCAGTACGTGCAGAATGCGACCTTTGAGGACTGCGTGCTCGACACGAAGGACGCCTTCTGGCACGCGAAAAACGTGACGGTTCAAAACAGCGTGATCAGGGGCGAATATCTGGCCTGGTACTCCGACTCTCTTACCCTCGTGCGCTGCAAGATCGTCGGCACGCAGCCGTTTTGCTACTGCAAGAACCTCAAGCTGATCGACTGCGAGATGGTGGACGCGGACCTTTGCTTTGAAAAGTCCGAGGTGTCCGCGACCCTCACGGCGCCGGTTCAGAGCATCAAAAACCCGCTTTCCGGCACGATCTTCGCGCCGTCGGTCGGAGAGGTCATCCTGGACGACCCAAACGCCCGGGGACAGGTCGTTCGCTGGGAACCGGGCGATCGCCGGGGGGAAGAGGCGCCCTGCGCCTGAAAGACGAAAGAGAGGTTTTACGGATGAACAGACAGGTACTCGTGATTTCGACCAGCCCGCGCAAGGGCGGCAACTCCGAGATGCTGGCGGACGCGTTTGCGCGCGGAGCCGGTGAGGCGGGGCACAGCGTCGAAAGGATTTCCCTCCGCGACAGGACCATCGGCTTTTGCCGGGGCTGCCTCGCCTGCCAGAGGACGAAGCGGTGCGTCATCCACGACGACGCCGCGGACATCGCCGCGAAGATGCGGGATGCGGACGTCCTCCTGTTCGCCACCCCCATTTACTATTACGGAATGAGCGGGCAGATGAAGACGCTGCTCGACCGCGCCAATCCCCTGTTTTCAGACGACTACGCCTTCCGGGACATCTACCTGGCGGCGACCGCCGCCGACGAGGAGGAAAGCGCGGCGGACGGCGCGGTCAAGGGGCTGGAGGGCTGGATCTCCTGCTTTCCCAAGGCGCATCTCGCGGGCACGGTGTTCGGCGGCGGCGTGAACGAGGCGGGGGCGATCGCGGGGAGCCCCGCGCTGCGGGCGGCCTACGAGATGGGCCGCGCGATATGAACGAAAGCGAGGGAAGCGCATGGCGGAAGCATCCGATACACGGGGAATTCTGTATCAAAACCTGATGGACGCGGGATGCTGCCGGGAGACGGCCTGCCGGTGCATGGCGCTGATCGGCGATCGGCGGACGGATGAGCTGACGGCGCTGCTCTCCCGGCATCGGGAGGCGCTGCTGGAGGCGGTGCACGAAAACCAGAGGCGGATCGACTGCCTCGACTTTCTGCTGCACGACCTTGAAAAAAGAAAATAGAGCCCAATTCCCCCGCCCGTCGGCCGCAGCGTGTGCGGACGACGGGCGGGGGAACGCTGTTTTTTCGTCTATTTTACCAGATCCTTCAGGTCGCCGTAGCCCGCCGCGTCCATCTCATCATAGGGAATGAAGCGCAGCGCGGCGCTGTTGATGCAGTAGCGCACGCCGCCCGGCGCGTCGCTTTCGCCCTCAAACACGTGCCCCAGATGGCTGCCGCCCGCCCGGCTTCGCACCTCGACGCGCCGCATGCCGTGGGAGCGGTCCTCCTTGTACCTGACGACGCCGGGATCGATGGGCGCGGAAAAGGCGGGCCAGCCGCAGGCGCTGTCGAACTTGTCCGTGGAGGAGAACAGCGGCTCGCCCGTCGCGGCGTCCACGTAAATCCCTCGATCGCGGTGCGACCAATAGGCGTTCTGAAAGGGCGCCTCGGTCGCGCCCTGCTGCGTCACGGCGAACTGCTCCGGCGTGAGCTTCTCCTTCAGCGCCTCGCGCGGCGGCCGGGCGTACCGGCCGGGGTCTATACGAGCCCTGGCCAGCGCGCGGATTTCGCCGGGGAGGATGTGGCAGTAGCCGCCAGGGTTCTTTTCCAGATAGCGCTGATGATATTCCTCCGCCGGGTAAAAGCGCGTAAGCGGGGCGATCTCGACGCAAAAGCGCTCGTGGTTTTGCCTTTCGATTTCCACGATGCGCTCCACCGTCCGCTGGGATTCCTCGTCCACGGTGTAGATGCCGGTCTGATACTGCGTGCCCGTGTCGTGGCCCTGCCTGTCGGGGGTGGTCGGGTCGATCACGGAAAAGTAGGCGAAGAGGAGGGCGTCCAGGCTGGTCTTTTCGGGGTCGTAGGTCACGCGGACCGTCTCGCGATGCCCGGTCGTCCCGCCGCATACCTCCCGATAGGTGGGGTTCTCCGTGCGGCCGTTTGCGTAGCCGCTCACGGCGTCCGTCACGCCCGGCAGGGAACGCATGAGCTTTTCAAGCCCCCAAAAACAGCCGCCGGCCAGGTAAATTACACGCTTTGCCAATTTTCTCCCTCGCTTTCCGTTCGTCCTTTCAAGTAGGATTACTGTGCCCGATAGAGCGTCGCTTTTATCCCGCGCCGGGCAGAAGCGACGCGCACGGGCGTTGGGCGCATGGCGCACGAACGGTTGCCTCGCGCTTTCACGTTGCCGCCGCGCCCATAGCGGGGAGATTTCGGATCGATAAGACAAAAAAGGCGACCCTGCCGGATCGCCTTTTCGTTTGGTGGAGCGTACCCCTAACAAATCCGAACCTTTTGCCTGATGCCATTGCCGGAGTGGAATGGTTTCCACTCCGGCGGTCACATTCAGTGCAAAACGCAAGCCGTCATCCAGAACATATACTGAGTTGATGAAAATGTCAACGATCATTTTTCGATGTTCCAGACTATCTGTTTTATCCGATCGTAGATTCTGCTACCAATGCTCAAAAATTCTTTCGGAATACTGGGTTGTTTGCAGCCCTGTGCCCGTTTGTGGTTACCACACATCTATTAAGTAGAGCTGTTCATGAGGGGTAACGGGGGAGTGAGGACGAACTCGGCATTCGGGACTGATGAGGGAGAGGAAGGGACAGGATGTGATTGATCCCCAGCAAACTTCTGTGTCAGCGTCCATATTGATCGTCAGGCGGACGCCATGCTCGCAGGTATACATCATTACAGCCAGATATCCACTGTCCCGCCCTTCAAGGTAACCTGCCGATCCATCGCTGTATGGGGTTCGGACATCTTCAACGCGCCATCTTGCATTCGGATCGATGGATAACACTTGACAGGCGCATGGGGGAGTATCAATAGTGCCATGCAAGGCGAAGAAGAAAGCCGCAACGCCGCATAGCACGTTTATAAATCGCCGCATTTTAAGCTACCCTTCCGTTCATTTAGAAACGCGCCGAAATTCAGCTTGCTGGCGCCATCGTCAAGCGCCCACGACTTTTGTATACAGCGTTGCGCTGTCGGTAGTGGCATCCTTGGACACGTAGCCATAAATCTTCGTTCGGTAAATCATGCCGGGCGTAGCCGTTGTGTTAGCGGATTTGGTCGCGGACTTTTCCCCGGTTGCAGACCAACTAGCAACTTTTTGCCATTTGCCATCCTGGAAACTCTGTAGTGTGATGGTTACCTTGGCATAGGTGCTATCGGCCGACACTGTACCGCTCAGATACACCTTGCCATTGCTGACCGACGTATCGCCATGGATCGACGAGATGAGCACATACCTCGGCGATATGTCAGCCTCTTGCACGACGTGATTCGGTGCAATCCGAACCGGCGCCGCCTGTGCGTTGACCGTGCAGCCCATAACCAGCAGTGCGAGCGCGATCCCGCCCATTTTTCTACTCATGATGGTCCCTCCTAATTGTATTGTTTACACGTCAATTGACGTGGTTTAACCCATCGACGATTTTTTGTATTTCGCCATCCGTTGCATCGGTATCAAAATCCATTTGCACATATGCTTCGCCAACCAATAAGCAGGCGGTTGTGTGGCCACTCTCTGATTTCCAAACGTGTATCGTTCCGAATTTGGAATCAACTATATGGTGCTCCGCATGCTCATTATCGTAGTGAGCCGACGCGCCGCAAGGGTAATAATAGTATTGGATCTGCCTCCCGGCATCGTTAATGTAAGACATATAGAGCATATCGGCGGTCGTGGTATGGTAATTCGATGTGTAACCGCTGGGCATCATGGTAGGCACGACGTAGCCTGTCAAATCGGCATACCGATCGTAGGTAACAGATTCTACGTGCACCGCCTTCTGCCCAGCAAACACACGCAGAATGGAAGCGCGCAGGCTGTCCGCCATGCCTTGTACAGACAGGCACATGATGAGCATGACGGCCATGGCCGCAATGCCGAGCCGCTTTAAGCCTTTTTGTAAGCCCATATGTCTTTGGGCATTCGGCTTCGCGCGGTCCTGAAAGATGACACGATCGACAATTATTTTTCCTTCAACAATATCAATTACATCTTGTTCGTCAATATGGAGTTTTTCTGCCATCATACGATTAAACTCATAAATGGTGTTGCAAACGGTCGTTGCGGCGCGCTGGTTGCAATCAAATTTGGCTTTTCCCATATCGTTCACCTACTTCTCAAAGGTTTAGTAATGACAGAGGTACGTCCATAGCGGTTACTAGATGCTCGCCATTAGCTTGATTAACGTAAATTGTGCTAATGATGAACCTTAAGCTCAATGATAACAGCCATGGAGAATGAATGTCAAGGGGTGTATTGACAAAAGCCCTGGATATGAGTAAAATTTTGTTATAATAAAGTGGAGTGTGTAAAATGCCTGAACGCAAATACGTGTACACGCCCGATATGAATCATCGTTTCTTTCTCATTCGCACGGCGCTTGGCAAAACACAGAAAGAGATGGGAGAATCCCTTGGATACTCGCGCGCCACGTTCTCTAAGCTGGAGCAATCAGGATTTAAGGTTGAACAAAAAATTGTTGCATTGATGTGTTCTGTGTACGATGTGTCGTATGACTATCTTGTGTTCGGAGAGGAGCCGATGTTCAACACGGAGACCGCTGAGCGCAAGGCCTGGACGAACTTATATGACGCACTGCCAAAGCCATACAAAGATATGGCCACGATGATGATGCAGGGCCTTCTCGACAGGCTATCGAAGAGCGACGATTCTAAAGATGAACCGACCGAAGAATAGTTTTTCATAGCTGGTAAGGTATATTGGGATAGATAAATCATGACCACCCGTTCAACGGGTGGTCATGATTTATGCCATATTCCTCGAATGTCAGAGAGCCCCCTTTGGAATGGGCCCTCCTGAAGAAATTTCCCCAATCCGTGGCCTTGCGCAAACCAGCGTTCGTACCGACTCGCCGTAAGGAAGGTTCCGACCACCTGCGTTCGTCTACGGATCTCGCGGTTCAGACGCTACACGACCGTGGACCTCCTTGGTCTGGGCATACTACGATTGGCGTCCATCGCCTTTCTCTGGATTCATATTAAACAATTCGAATTACTGAAAAAAGTTCCAGAATTATGTGACCGGAGTATCCGTTATATGAGGGCACAATGAAACACGCTGTTCCGCCATAAAGCAGCGCTGACCAGCCAAACTCCCCGTTGTAACCGCATTAGCGGCAACCAATGGACGAACCCAAGGGCGACATATTATGCAAAACAAAAAAACGCTTCGCCGGCGCCCAACTGACGAAGCCGTTTCCCTTACAGTTCTTTCCGCGTTCCATCTACGTTCTCAGCCCCAACTGTTCCCCATGAAAGGAAAAATCCGAACGCGTTCTTCAGAAAGAACAGGTTCGGATTTTCTTGCATTGGTGGGACACAGTGGACTCGAACCACCGACCTCTCGCTTATCAGGCGAGTGCTCTAACCAGCTGAGCTAGTGACCCATTTCCTTGAACGGGGACTATTATAGCATTTTTCCCCTCCCTTGGCAAGCCCATTTTTGACAAATCCGCGGAATCCGCCACGGATAGACAAAAGAACCTTCGCTTTGCTATAATAGGAAGCATCATAAGGCGGGGAGAATAAGCACATGATGAGAGCGCTTGACCGGCTCGACCTCTTTTTGCACGACCTGTGGGAGAAAAAGATGAGCGCTCTGTCGGGCGCGCTCCTGACCGGCGCGATGATGGCCGGATGCTTTGCCTTTCTGACGCTTTTTCCCTTGCCGCACGCGGCGCAGGGGTGGCAGCGCCCCGCCACGGCGGCGCTCATGGCTGCGCTGCTGGGGCTCATGCTCCTTCCCGTGATGCGCCGCGCGAAAGGCCGGGTCGGGTTCGGCACGGCGCTGCTGTGCGCGGTGTGCGTCGCGGCGCTCTTCGGCGTGCGCGTCGCGTTTCTGGGGATGGAAAGCCCGGATTATCAGGATTACCTGCACCAGTGGACGCTGACCATGCGGCAGAAGTCCTTTTCGGAGGTCATGCGCGGCACGGTGGGGGACTATACGGTCATCTACCAGTACCTCGTCTTCCTCATCTCGCGCGCCGGGCTGCCGGACATCTACCTGTACAAGGGATTTACCCTCGCCTTTGAGGTGCTGCTGGCGTCGTCCGCCGCGTCGCTCTTCTGCCACGCGCGCGGCGAAGGATGGGGGATTCGCGGCTTTCTGGTCTATGCGGCCGTGCTCGCGCTGCCGACGGTCGTGCTGAACGGAAGCGCCTGGGGGCAGTGCGACGCGGTCTACACCGCGCTCGCTCTGGCCGGTCTGTACGCCTGCCTGCGGGGGAAACCCTTCCTCTGCGCCGCGTGCCTTGCGCTTTCCCTGTGCTTCAAGCTGCAGGCCGTCTTTCTGCTTCCCATCGTCGCGGCGCTCTGGCACGGGCGAAAGCTGCGGGTCGCGCATTTGCTTTCGATGCTGGGCGTGTTCCTTCTGGTGGCGCTGCCGGCGGTCTGCTTCGGCAAGCCGCTGAAAAGCGTGCTTGCGGTCTATCTGGTGCAAGCCCGGGAGTACAAGAACCTCGTGCTGGGCGCGCCTACGGTCTACCAGCTCGTGAACGTCTTTGGGCGGACGGACGCCGCGTACGCGGCCGCCGGCATCCTGACGGCGCTGGCCGCGGTCGCTCTGATCCTCCTGCCCGTCATGAGAGGACGGCGGGCGGAAAACCCCGCGCTGCTGCTGGACGCCGCGTTCGCGCTGGTGCTGGTGGTTCCCTTCCTCCTGCCGCACATGCACGAACGGTACTTTTTCATGGCGGACATCCTTTCGGTCGTCTACGCGGCGCTGCACCCGCGCCGCGCGTTTGCGCCGATCCTCGTGCAGTTGGGTTCCCTGAGCGGTTACGTTAAGTATCTGTATCAGGACGTGATCGTTTCCGCGCGCGCGATGGCGATCCTGATGCTCGCGCTTTCGGCGCTGAGCGTCGCGCTGCTGGCAAGGGACAGCCTGAAGGGGGAAAATGCGGAAATCAAGGCGTAAAATACGGCCGCGCTGCATCAAAGTGGCACACATGTGAAGCATCCCTCCCGCGCAGACTGTGCGCGGGAGGGGTTTTTGATGAATGCAATAAAAGCGCGCGAGCGCCTGCTCGTGTTCGGGGTGGGGGCCGCGGGGTATAGTATGCTGGAAATCCTCTGGCGCGGGCACACGCACTGGTCGATGGCGCTCACGGGGGGCGTGTGCTTCAGCGCCATTTATGAAATCAACCGCAGGCTGCGTAGTAAGCCGATGCTGCTGCGCTGCGCGCTGGGCGCGGCGGTGATCACCGGCATGGAGCTGCTCGTGGGACTGCTCGTAAACGAGCGCTGGCACATGAACGTGTGGGATTACTCGCGCCGCCGCTTCAACTATCGCGGGCAGATCTGCGCGCTGTACAGCGCGCTCTGGTTCCTGCTGTGCATCCCGCTGGGGCCGTTCTGCGCGTGGCTCCGCAGGCGCGTCGCGAGATAAAAGCAGGACTTGGGTCGGTATTTGGCGAACATTCCTTCCATCGAAGGATCGGAGGGACGGGCATGGACGAATTTCAGGGGAAGCACGCGGAGCTGACGATCGACCGGCCGGACGCCCTGCGCAGGATCGCGCACGCGCTCTCCTCGCCCGTGCGCCTGCAGATCATGCAGGCGCTGAGCAAGCGCAGCATGAACGTGGGGGAGCTGGCAGAGTCCCTTGGCATCCCGATGTCCACCGCGGCGCTCGCGGTCAAGACGCTGGAGGACGCGGGCGTCGTCATGTCCGAGGTGCAGCCGGGCGTTCGCGGGTCGATGAAGCTGTGCAGCCGCAGGCTGGACTCCATCTCCATCAACCTGGACCCCGTCGGCGAGCAGCGCATCAGCGTCATCACCCTGCAAATGCCCATCGGCGGCTACAGCGTCGCGGGCGGCATCGTGCCGACCTGCGGGCTGGCGGGGGACAAGACGCACATCGGCGAGATGGACAACCCCGCGTCGTTTTACCTTCCCGACCGCTTCGGGGCGCAGCTCATCTGGTTCCGCCAGGGGTATCTGGAGTACCGCTTTTCCGTGCTGGAAATCGGCGCCATGGACGTGGAATGGATGGAAATCTCTTTTGAGGCCTGTTCGGAGGCGCCCATGTACCGAGACCCGTGGAAGTCGGACATCGCCGTCTCGGTCAACGGACGGCGCCTGGGCGTCTGGACCTGCCCCTGCGACTGCGGCGGCCGCCACGGCAGGCTGACCCCCTCGTGGTGGTCGGAGCTGTCCACGCAGTACGGCTTTCTCAAGACGTGGCGGGTGGACAAGGCGGGGAGTTACCTGGAAAACATCCCTATTGGAAGCACTACGCTGGAAGACCTTGGGATGAACGAGACAGACCACATTTCCGTCCGCATCGAGGTGCCGCAGGACGCGCAAAACATTGGCGGAATGAACCTGTTTGGTGAGCATTTCGGCGATTTTGAGCAGCCGATCGTCCTGCGCGTCGGGTACCGTATGCGCGCGTTTGAGGATAAATAAGCAAAAAAAGCGGATGGAAATTGCAGTTTGATACAGATTTAATGGAATAAAACAAACCTATTGACAAGCCGGGCGGGACGATGCTATGCTTTGTGCATGGAATCGACCTGCTTTTTTTAGAGCGATTTTGCCGATAAAGCATATTTGATGGCGATTTGTGAGCGAAACTATCATTTATTAACTTTGAAAATTATGGAGCAAAGCTTTCGCGCTCCGTAATCGACATGTGGGAGGAAGTCATCATGGCCCTAGAGCATACCCCCAGCATCCCCCGCCCGGAACATCCCAGGCCCGATTTCATGCGCGACACGTTTTTCAACCTCAACGGCGCCTGGCAGTTTGCGTTTGACGACGCCGACGAAGGGGTGCGCGAGGGCTGGCAGCAGCCCGGCACGAAGCTGGATGGAGAAATCGTCGTTCCGTTTTGCTATCAGAGCAAGCTGAGCGGCGTCGGCCCGACGGACGCGATTCACCCGATCCTCTGGTACCGGCGCGCCTTTACGGTTCCGCAGGAGATGCACGGACGCCGCGTGCTGCTGCGCTTCGGCGCGGTGGACTTTGAGGCGACGGTTTACGTCAACGGCCGGCAGGTCGGCGCGCACAAGGGCGGCTACACGCCGTTTGCCTTCGACATCACGGACGCCCTAAGGGATGGGGAAAACGACCTGTGCGTGCGCGTCAAGGACGACCCCGACTGCACGCAGCCGCGCGGCAAGCAGTACTGGCGCGAGGGCCTGATGGGCTGCTGGTACACGCCGGTTAGCGGCATCTGGCAGACGGTCTATCTGGAGGCGGTGGGAGAGTACGCGCTGCGCCAGATTCACGTGACGCCGGACATCGACCGGCACATGATGACGGCCGAGATCGCGCTGGACAGGATGCCCGCCGGGGAGCTCGAACTGGAGCTTACGGTTTCCTTCGAGGGCAGCGTGTGCCGCGTCGTCCGGTTGAACACAGCCGACCGCATCACCCGCGTGCCGGTGGACATGATCGTGCGCGGCGACCTGGACCCCATCCACCTCTGGGCCCCGAACAGCCCGGCGCTGTACGACCTGAAGGTGCGCGTCCTGAAGGACGGGCATGCCGTCGACAGCGTGGACACCTACTTCGGCATGCGCAAGATCGAGGTGCGGGACGGCAAGGTCTACCTCAACAACTGCCCGATCTATCAGCGGCTGATCCTCGACCAGGGCTACTGGCCGGATTCGCTGATCACCCCGCCCAGCGACGAGGCAATCCAGCAGGACCTGCGCTACACCAAAGAATTCGGTTACAACGGCGCGCGCAAGCACCAGAAGCTGGAGGACCCGCGCTACTACTACTGGGCGGACAAGATGGGCGTGCTCGTCTGGGGCGAGGTGCCCAGCGCGTACGACTTTGCGGACGAGACGGTGCACAACCTTGCGAACACGCTGCTCGATTTCATCGACCGCGACTTCAACCATCCCTCGATCATCGCGTGGGTCCCGCTCAACGAGAGCTGGGGCGTGCGCCTGATCTACAACGATAAGCGCCAGCAGGCCACGGCGCGCATGCTCTACCACATGACCAAGGCGGCCGACGGCACGCGCCTTTGCTCCTCCAACGACGGCTGGGAGCAGGTGGAAACCGACATCTGCGCGCTGCACGACTATGCGGCGGAAAGGGATGTCATGGCGGACCACTTCGCCAGCCGCGAGGAGGTCGAGCGCCACGCCTGCGACTGGCGTCCCTGCTACGCGCAGGGCGAGAAGCCCACGGGCAGGGAAGCCTTCATGGTCACGGAGTACGGCGGCATCGCCTTTACGAACGTGGGCCTGCAAGGCGAGATGGGCGGCATGGAAACCTGGGGCTATCACGGCAAGGTGACGGACGAAGAAAAGTTCTTCGAGCGCTTTCAGGGCGTGACCGACGCCATCCGCGAGATTCCCTACTGCCAGGGCTACTGCTACACGCAGCTCACCGACGTCATGCAGGAAATCAACGGCCTGCTGACCCCGGACCGCAGGCCCAAGGTCGACGTGGAGCGCTTCGCTTCGCTCAACAAAAACCCGCTGGGCCGCACCAACCAGGTCATCTGATGACCTAAAAAGCGTACGATTTGTGCCAACAAAAAGAAAAAGCCCGCCGGAAGCATCGGGCGCGCGGATGCGCCAGACGGTTCCGACGGGTGGGAGACATAAATCGTACACGTTGTGAAGCTCCCTGCCGCTCGGGTGAGCGGTGAAAATAAAAGGAGGTACCCTAAATGAAAAAGTCTTTGGCAATCGCACTGTCCATGATGCTGATGGTGCTCTGCCTGGCGCCCGTCGCGCAGGCGGCGCCCGTCGAAATCGACTACTGGTCCGTGTTCACCGGCGCTGACGGCGCGACGATGCAGGGCATGGTCGACGCGTTCAACGCTTCGCAGGACGAGGTGCACGTCAACCACACGCCGATGACGGCGGACGACCTGTACCAGAAGATCCCGATGACCGTGCAGACGGGCACCGGCGTGCCGGATGTGACCATCGTGCACATCGAGCGCATCCCGAACTTCGTGGAGCAGGAAATGCTCTACTCCTACGACATGGACATGCTGGCTGAGAACGGCGTGAAGCAGGAGAACTACAACGCGGCGGCGTGGGCGCGCTCCGACATCGACGGCGAGCACTACGGCATCCCGCTCGACGTGCACTCCTACGTGACCTACTACAACAAGGACCTGTTCGACAAGTACGACCTCAACGAGTTCGTCGAGGACGGCTACCTGACGTTTGACGAGATCAAGGCGCTGGGCGACAAGGCCCGTGCGGCCGGCTGGGAAGGCGACATCTTCAACCTGGGCTGGATGCGCGCGCAGGTGCTGGGCTACTACGGCCAGCTCAACGGCAGCCTGACCGAGGACGGCACGCACCCCGCCATCAACAACGCCGACATGAAGAAGGTCTTTGAGACCATGAAGGAGCTGTGGGAAGGCGGCTACACCACCGTCAAGAACACCGACTACTCCTCCAAGTTCTACGGCGGCGAGCTGCTGGTCTGGACCGAGGGCATCTGGATGAAGGCTGCGGCGGTCGACGCGGGCATCAACTTCGGCATGCTGCCGGGCGTGTGCTACGATCCGGCCAACGCGAAGAGCTGGACCTCCTCCCACAACTTCGTGCAGTTCGTCGACGAGAACCGCACCGAGGAAGAGGACGCGGCGGTTGCCAAGTTCATCAACTGGATGGGCGAGAACTCCCTGACCTGGGCGAAGGATGCCGGCCAGTGCCCGGCGCACCTGTCCATCAACGACGTGGCCGAGTTCAAGGATATGCCGCAGGCGTTCCTCGCGGATCCGGAGCGCGCCGATGAGCTGGCGATCTACTCGTACCAGTACTGGGGCCTGTTCGACACGGCGATCTCCCGCGTCGGCTGGGACTTCGTGGACGACACCATCTCCATCGACGACGCGCTTGCGCAGGTCGAGCAGGAGATCAACGACGCGATCGCGGCCCAGTAAGACCGTTTTCTGGTTATAACACGCGCAAGGCAGGGGTTTCGCCCCTGCCTTGCGCTGGTCAGAAAATGACGTGCCTGTTTGAACTCAGCAGAAAAGAGGTGTCGTGATGACACGTTCCAAGGTGGCGGCGCTGCTGGCGCTGGCTTTCATCGTGTTATTCTGTTTTTCCGGCGTGACGGCGACGACGAGCGTCAAGGAAACGTCGGTTGCGGTCGAAATGTCGATGCCGAAGGTGCTCTTCTCCCTGTCGAGCGCGAGCATCCTTTTGATTCCGCTTTCCCTGTGCGCCATGATCGGCGCGTTGATCGCGCTGCTTCGCAAGCAGGACAACGTCGGAATGCTCTTCGCCGGAATTTCCTGTATATGCTTCGCTCTTTTTATGGTCTTCTTTTCTTTGGAAAAGGTCAACCCCTCCCTTTATACGCCGATCAGTGAACAACTGAAAGAGCTGGGCGTCAAATTCAAAAAGCGCGATGTCGATCGCATCTTCATAAGCTTTCACCCGATGACGTACTTCGCGCTCGCCTGCGCGGCCCTGACCGCCATCGTGGCCAAGCCCTCCTACAAGACGGACAGCGCCCGCCGCGCGCTCAAGCGCGACCTGCTGCCCTACGCCTACATCGGGCCGCACCTGTTCTTCTTCGTCATCTTCTTCATCACCCCCGCAATCTACGGCGTATACGCCGCTTTTACCAAGTGGGATCTGTTCAACGAGCCGGTCTTCACGGGGCTTTCCAACTTCAGGACGCTGCTGTTTGATTCGAGCAACACCTATTACAAGCAGCTGCGCAACGGCCTTTGGAACACCATTAAATTCGTCATTTACTGCGTGCCCTTCTGCATCCTCGTGCCGCTGTCGCTGGCTGTGGCGCTGCACACGCGCTGCCGGGGCAACAAGTTCTATCAGGCGATGTACTACCTGCCCAGCCTGATGTCCATCACGACCGTCACCCTCACCTGGCGTTACGTGTTCAACGTGGATTACGGCATCGTCAACAAGTTCCTCGGCTCCACCGCGAACTGGTTTACGCCGCCCTATACGTGGATCGTCCTCGTCGTGGTCACGGTGTGGTGGTGTACGGGCGGCACGATGGTCATCTATCAAAGCGCCCTGGCCTCCATCCCCACCGACCAGTACGAGGCGGCGGCGGTGGACGGCGCGAACGCCTGGCAGAAGTTTGTGAACGTCACGCTGCCCGGCATGCGCTACCCGATGATGTACACCTTCGTCATGGCGGTCGTCGCGCAGTTCAACATCTACGGCCAGCCGCTCATCCTGACGGGCTTCAACAACCAGGAGGCCAACGCGGTGCTGCTGATGTACGTGTACGAGAACGCCGTCAAGAAGCAGGTCGCCGGCATGTCCGCCGCGATGGCGCTGATATTGGGCGTGTGCATCATGGCGGTCTCCTTCGTACAGATGCGCGTCATGCGCGCGAACGCGCCGGAATAAGGGAGGGGAGAGAAAACCATGGCTGCAAACAAATTGGCAAAGCGGATCGCGTTTATCTTCCTGCTCCTGCTGGGCATCGTGTGGATCGTGCCGATCTTCTGGCTGATCATCAACTCCTTCAAGTACGATTCCGACTTTATCACCTCGTTCGCCAACGTCAAGGGCCCGGTCGATTACCTCACCCGCCTGTGGCCGCGGCAATGGACGGTCGCCAACTACATCGAGATGTTCGTGGGCGGCGCGGGCACCAACACGACCGCGAACCTGCTGGCGATGTTCAAGAACTCGTTCATCGTAGCCATCGCGCAGACGGCGGGCGTGCTCATCATCACCTCGCTTTCGGCCTACGCGTACGAGCGCCTCAACTTCAAGGGCGGCAACGCCATCTTCTGGGCGCTGATGTACATGAGCATGTTCCCGAACGTCGTGAACCTGCTGCCGATGTTCCGCATCGCGAACGCGCTGGGCTGGGTGAACAACCTGAACGCGCTGATCTGGCCGGGCCTTGCGGGCGTGTTCAACATCTTCCTCATCCGCAACTTCATGAAGGGCATTCCCAAGGCGCTGGACGAGGCCGCCACCATCGACGGCGCGAACAGCCTTCAGGTCTACACCAAGATCATCCTGCCCTCCATCCTGCCGGTCATGATCGTCGTCGGCCTGTTCGCCTTTAACGGCGCGTGGAACGACTTCCTGTGGCCGACCATCGTCATGACGGACGTCAACAACCAGACGCTGACCGCGGGCCTTCGCCTGCTGATGGGTCAGTACGAGCAGAAGTGGGCGCACATGATCGCCTCCTGCCTGGTTTCGATGATGCCGCCGTTCCTGCTCTACCTCGTGGCGCAGAAGTACTTCCTGCAGGGCATCTCCGTGCAGGCGGGCGTGAAGGGCTGACCGCCCCTCGCAGCGAACCCGGGGAGACGGACGTCTCCCCGGCTTTTCCCACGGAGCGGACGCTCCCTGCAATCCATCGCGGCCTGCGGGCCGCTTTTTTAGAAAGACGGTGAATTTCGATGCCGAAGTCGCGCGCGGCGAAGACAGGCGCGTTCTGCTTTCTCTTTCTGCTGGGCATCGTGTGGTGCGTGCCGCTGGTGTTCGCGTTGCTCAGCTCTTTCAAGACGGACGCGGGTTTTATCACCTCGTTCTCGAACCTGAAGGGGCCGTGGGATTATCTGACGCGCCTGTGGCCCAAGGCGTGGACGACGGAGAATTACATCGAGCTCTTCACGGGCCAGGGGCATATCAACACGTATTCGGGCATCACCACGATGTTCAAAAACTCGTTCATCGTCGCCATCGCGCAGACGGCGGGCGTGCTGATCGTCACCACGCTTTCCGCCTATGCCTACGAGCGCCTGCCCTTCAAGGGCGGCAACGCCATCTTTTGGTCGCTGATGTACATGAGCATGTTTCCCAACGTCGTGTCGGTGCTGCCCCTGTTTCGCATCGCGAACGCGCTGGGCTGGGTGAACAACCTGCACGCGCTGATCTGGCCGGGGTTAGCGGGCGTGTTCAACATCTTTCTCATCCGCAACTTCCTCAAGGGCGTGCCCAAGGACTTGGACGAGGCGGCGACCATCGACGGCGCGGGCAGCTTCAAGGTGTTTCTGCACGTCATCGTGCCCTCAATCGCCCCGGTGCTGATCGTGGTCGGGCTGTTTGCGTTCAACGGCGCGTGGAACGACTTCCTCTGGCCCTCGATCGTCATGACCGACGTGCGCAACCAGACGCTGACGGCGGGCCTTCGCCTGCTGCAGGGGCAGTACGACGGCTATTGGGCGCACATGATCGCTTCCTGCATCGTGTCGATGGTTCCGCCGCTGCTGCTCTATCTGGTGGCGCAAAAGTACTTTCTGCAGGGCATCTCCGTGCAGGCTGCGGTGAAGGGGTGAATGCATGCGCGATCGCTCCATCGACGTGGGCAGGGGGCTTCTGGTGCTGGCGATGGTCTACTGCCACGTGCTGCAGTTCTTTGCGGACACGCAGCTCTTCCCGCTGGCCGCAAGATTGATCGACGCCGTCAACCTGCTGGCGTTCCCGTCGTTCGTCTTTTTCTTCGGGCGAACGGTCGCGCTGGCCTATCTGAAAAAGCCGTATCTGCGCGCGCTGCCCGGCATGCTGCGCACGTTCGGGCGCACGCTCTGCGCCTTTTATCTCTCCGGCATCGGCTATCGGGTGCTACGGGAAAACAGGGCTTTTTCCGCGGGAACCGTGCGGCGCGTGCTGCTGCTCTCGGACATCCCCGGTTGGTCCGAGTTCCTGATCTCCTTCGCGCTCTTCATGCTGCTAACGATCGTGCTCTTCGCCGGGCTGCGATCGCTTGCGGGCAGGCCGCTTCTGGCGCTCTTCGCCGGCGCGGCGTGCGTCGCCTGCTGCCTGATCCCTTATGAGCGCGTGACGAGCACGCAGGCCGCGCTCTTCATCGGCGGCACGCAGTTCTCCTTTTTCCCGGTGGTGCAGTACGCGCCGTACTTTCTGGCGGGCATCGTGTATACGAGCGGCTCGCGCGCCGTGCGCGTGGCGCTGCTCGCGGTATCCGGGGCGGCGAGCGCCGCGGGCGCGGCTTTAGCGTACCTGATGGGCGGGCTGCCCGCTCGCTTTCCGCCGCACTGGGCTTGGATTTTGCTGCCCGCGTTGGGCACATCTGCGCTGTGCGCGCTCGCATACGGCCTTTGCGCCCTGCGCGTGCCGGTGCTCTCACGAGCGCTCGATGTAATCCGGGACACGCTCTCGGGCGTCGGCAGCCGGTCGCTTTACTACCTCGTTTCAAGCAACCTGGTGCTCTTTGCGATGGCGGGGCGCGGCATCGCGCCGCAGCTATCGCGTAAGAGCGTAATTCCCTTTACCCTGCCCATCCAGTCGCCTCTGGGCGCGCTGTGCTGGACGGCGGTGCTGCTGCTTTCGCTCTCGTTCGTGGCGGCGCTCGCCGGGCGCGGGGCGAAAGCGGGGCAGGCCGGAAGGTAAAGTCCTTCGCGGCGCCCCCGGCAGGAAATCAGCGCCGAACCCGCAAAACAAAAAGCTTATCGACAATCGTGGAAGGTGATGGACATGAACATGAAAAGGAACGCTTCGCTGCTGGCGCTTTCGCTCTGCCTGCTCGCGCCCGCGGCCCGTGCGGAGGCTTACGAGCCGCTGCCCCTGAAGGATGTATCGGAAGCGTCGGAACGGTTTTACCAAAACCCGCTGCCCATCAAGGACATCGGCGACCCCTTCGTGCTGCCCACACAGGACGGCTATTGCGTCTTTGCGACGGGCGGCGTGATGGGCTTTAACGTCTGGCGCAGCGCGGACCTTGGGACATTTGAGAAGGAAAAGGCGCTCAAAAAGCTCTCCTGGGCGGCGGGCGATTACTGGGCCCCGGAGGTCTACGCCTATGACGGCCGCTACGTGATGCTCTACACCGCGCGCTGGTCGGAAAACCAGAGCCTGCGCATCGGCATCGCCTTCGCGGACGAGCCGCAGGGCCCCTACACCGACCCGCTGGAGCGTCCGCTCTTCGACTTCGGCTACGCGGCGATCGACGCCACGCTGGTCGTGGACGACGCGGGCACGCCATACATCATTTACTCGCGCGACTGCTCGGAAAACGTGGTGGAGGACCGCCACGAGAGCCACCTGTACGGCGTGGAGCTTTCCAAGGACCTGCTCTCCACCGTCGGCGAGCCGGTGGCGCTGACGGCGCCCGACGCGCAGTGGGAGACGCAGTCCGGCGATTACCGCTGGAACGAGGGCCCGGCGGTCGTGCGCCGGGACGGAAAGTACTACCTGTACTACAGCGCCAACTACTACGCGGGCAAGGAGTATTCCGTGGGCGTCGCGCTCGCGGATCATCCGCTCGGGCCGTACACGAAGCAGGAAAACAACCCGATTCTAAACTACGTGGAAAAGGACGGTCAGGTACGGGTTTCCGGCCCCGGCCACAACAGCTTTTTTGAGGCGGAGGACGAGCTGTTCACCGCCTATCACACGCACACCTACCCGCTTGCGCCCTCCGGAAACCGCCAGCTCTGCGTGGACCGCGCGGGCTTTCACGCGGACGGCACGGCCTTTATAAACGGGCCGACGCTCGCGCCGCAGCTTCTGCCGCTTGCGCAGCTTGGGCTCGTGAACCACGCGCCCGAAGCGAAGGGGGCGGACATCGATCTGCTGACGGACGGCGACACCTGCGTCTCCGCCGCCTCCGCGTCCTATGCCTGGAAGGGGCAGCAGGCGGAGCTTTCCTGGGACGCGCCGGTCGACGCGGACATGATCGTGATCTATCCGGCTGGCGGCGCGGTGAGCGGGCGCGTCGTCGTGAACGACGCCTACGAAGCGCCCTTCGCGCTTTCGGAGGACGCGCAGCCTGGGGAGAGCGTCACGCTCTTCTTTGAGCAGACGGCCGTTCAAAGCCTGCGCGTCGAACTGGACGCGCAGGGCGAGCTCGGGGAGATTCTCGTGATCGGAACGCGCTGAAGATTAAGGAATGCATTTAAAGGCCGGATGGCAAACGCCATCCGGCCCAGCGTGTCGACAAAGTGGCATAGGCCACTTTGTCGAGATTACGGGTGATTTTTTCGCTCCGCAAAACTGCGTTTTGCTGCGGAAAAAGCCCCGCCCGCCCGGCAAAGCCGGGCGATACGATTGCAG
>JAEXCG010000121.1 GCA_023402355.1 Bacillota bacterium
TCCCCCGCCCCCGTCACGAGCACCATCTCCTCCTGCGCGAGCACCTCGCACTCGAGCGCCTCGTCCGCCTCCGGCCGGTTCATGAGCGCCACGTCCGCCTCGCCCGATAGCAGCATCCGCTCCAGCACGGCGGAGGGCTGCTCCAGCAGCTCCACCGCGACGCCCGGATAGGCGGGCGCAAAGGCGGCCAGCGCACGCGGCATGAGATAGGAACTGCGCAGGATGGGAATCGCGACGCGGATGCGTCCGCGTTCCTCGCGCGCGATTTCGCCCAGCTCTTCGTCCATGTCGCGCTTCATCAGAAGCAACTGCTGGGCGTAGCGCACGTAGCGCTCGCCCGCATAGGTCAGGCGCAGGCGATTGCCCTGCCGCTCGAAGAGGCGCATGCCCGTCGTGCGCTCCAGATTTTGCAGGTACTTGCTCAGCGACGGCTGGGAGATGTAAAGCTCCTGCGCCGCGCGCGTCAGGTTCTGGTGGCGGGCGACCGCCAGCACGTAGTTCAGCTCCCGAAAGTCCATGCAGCAGCCTCCCTTTCCCGCAAAAAGCGGGCGCTATTTGCTTTGCGTCGCACGTCCTTACAACCGCGGCCTGCAAATTCCGTCAAACAAAAATACCCGCCGGAAAAACCGGCGGGATGGCAGGCCAGGCGGGATGAATTCAGGAGGAGCGCCCGCCCGGCTTCACCGTTAAATCTCGACCGGCTTGACCTTGCGCACCACGTCCAGGATGGTGCCGTCGCGCGCCTCCATGATGGCGACGACCTGATCTTCAAACTCCACCGGATCGGGACGCCCCACGATGCTATAGGCCCGTTCCTTGAGCGACTCGATGCTCACGTGCGGAATGCCCGCGTCGTCCAGGCATTTCACGAGGTCCGGGCGCAGCGGGTTGACCGCGATGCCGTAATCGGTGACCAGCACGTCCACCGTCTCGCCCGGGGTGGTGACGGTGACCACGTGCTCGCACACGGTGGGCATGCGCCCGCGCACCAGGGGGGTGACGATGATGCAGCACTTCGCGCCCGCCGCCGCGTCCGGGTGTCCGCCCGGCGCGCCGCGCAGCACGCCGTCCGAGCCCGTGATGACGTTGACGTTAAAGTCCGTGTCGATCTCGAGCGCCGCTAGGATCACGAAGTCCAGCTTGTTGACGAACGCGCCCTTGTTGGCCGGGTTCGCGTACTGGCTGGTGGAGATTTCGTAGTGGTTCGGGTTCGTGTGCACGCTCTGCACGCTGGGCACGTCGAAGTCCTGCGCGTCCACGATGCAGCCGACGAGCCCCTTCTCAAGCAGATCGACCGCGGGCTGGGTGATGCCGCCGATGATCCAGCTCAGCTTGATGCCCTTTTCCACGAGCAGCGGCTCGAGGAACCGGTTCGCCGCCAGCGAGGGGCCGCCGGCTCCGGTCTGAAAGGAGAAGCCGTCCTTGAAGTAGGGCGTCGCCGCCATGACCTTGACGCAGTTTTCCGCCATCATCAGGTCGCGCGGGTCCTGCGACAGGCGCGCCGCCTGCGAAGCGATCTTCTTGGGGTTGCCGATCTCGTCCACGACGACGACGTAGTCCACGTCCACCGCCTCGATGGACGGCGGAAAGTTCGGGAAATCGACCAGCGTGTCGGTGATGACGACGACCTTGTCCGCGTATTTCGCGTCCACCATCGCGTAGGAGAGCACGCCGCAATCGCTCTTGCCGCCCTTGCCGCGCGCGTTGCCGTAGCAGTCCGCCGTCGGCGCGCCGATGAAGGCGACGTCGATGTGCACCTCGCCCGACTCGATCGCGCGAACGCGCGCGCCGTGGCTGCGCAGGATCGCCGGGGTCTTCAGCTTCCCGTGCGAGACCACCTCGCCCATGCGCCCGCGGATGCCGCTGGTCTGCAGGCCCGTCACGATGCCCTGCTCAATGTAATCCGCCACCGGGTCGTGGGCCGTGCCCATCGAGGAGGCGGCGATGGTGATGTCCCTGATGCCCAGCTTTACGATCTCCTCCATCACCAGGTTTACGATGTAATCGCCGTCGCGGAAGTGGTGGTGGAAGGAAATCGTCATGCCGTCCGCAAGGCCGCAGTTTACGATGGCCTCGCGGATGGAGGCGACGATCTTGCTCTCCTGCGGGCGCTCGTAGCTCCTGACCTTCGGTCCGACCTTCTGATATTCCTGGCCGCTCTTCGCGTTTGCGCCCTGAAAGACCTCTCTGCCGCCCGTGAGCAGCTCGTCCGGGATGTCGCGTTTCACTTTATTCAGCATCTCACAGATCCCCCTCATACACGCCGGAGGCCTTCGCCAGCTTGATCGTGCGCTCGGCGCCCTCCAGGAATGCGATGTCGATCATCTTGCCGTCCACCGTGAACACGCCGATGCCCTTGGCCTTGTTTTCGTAAACGGCGCGCACGATCTTCTCTGCGCGAAGGATTTCCTTCTGCGTCGGGGTAAAGATCTCGTGGACGATCTTGATCTGCTTGGGGCTGATCAACGACTTGCCGTCAAAGCCCATCTCCTTGTTCTGGATGACCTCCTGACGGAAGCCCTCCATGTCGTCCAGGTCGGTGAAGACCGTGTCAAAGCACTGCACGCCCGCCGCGCGCGCGGAGATGATCATCTGCGCCCGCCCGCCGATCATTTCAATGCCGGACTTGGAGACGCCCGTCTGCAAGCAGCGGCGGTAGTCGCCGCCCGAAATGGCGACGCCCAGCATGCGCTCCGGCGCGGCCTTGCAGATTTCGTAGGAGTTGATGATGCCCAGCGGGCTTTCCAGCGCGGACATGACCAGCGTGGAGCCGGGCTCCTTGCCGAATTCCTTTTCCGCGCGCTCGATGTGCTCCACCACGTCCCACACGTCCTGCGCGCGTTCCGTCTTGGCGATGCGGATGCCGTCGCAGCCCGCCGCCACACACACGCGGATGTCTTCCTTCCAATGGGGCGTGTCCAGGCCGTTGATGCGCACGATGCGCTCGGTATTGCCGTAGTCGATCGTCGTGAGCGTGTGGTAAAGCGAGAAGCGCGCCGCGTCCTTCTGGTTTTCCGCCACGGCGTCTTCCAAATCGAACATCAGGCTGTCGCAGCCGTAGATGTACGCGTCCTTGATGAGGCTCGGCTTCTGCGCGGAGAGGAACATCATCGTGCGGCGAAGCCGCTTCAAATTCGGATTCGGTGCCATTACCTGATCGCACCTCCCCACGGATAGCCCTCGGTCACGCCCGCGGCGCGATACACCGCGCACTCCACGCGCGCCTTGATCGTGCAGTCCAGCGCGCCCTTGTCCACCACGTCCACGCGCGCGTCCTTCACGCCCAGGGTTTCAAGCGTCTTAAGCACGGTCGCCTTGATCTGGCGCCCGTATTGGTTGATCACGCTCGAGCGCAGCGTCAGCTCGATGCCCGCCTCGCCCGGTTCGATGGAAATCTGAACGTCGCTGGATTCGAGCGTGCCTGCGACCGCCGGTTTCAATACCTGCATTCCATCAGCCTTCTTTCTCTATCGCGTTTAGCCGGTTCCCGGCCTGCATTCCCGTTTGTGTCCCCAAAAGAACCCGCATGGCGCATGGCATCGTCCATTACCTATGCGCCATGCGGGCGAGGGAGGGAGTATATGGCTGAAAGGAGCGCCGCGGCGCTCCCTGGAGCCCCGAAGGTTACGCCTTGGCGTTCGTCTGGCCGTTCTTGGAAGCCTTATGCTTCTTGATCATCGGCATGACGACCGGCCAGAGGAGCATCACGATGCAGAAGATCATGATCGGGCCCGCGATCGGGCGAACGAACATGTCCTTCAGGCTGCCGCGCATCATCGTATAGGCGCGGGAGAAGTTGGATTCGCACATGCCGCCCAGCACCAGGCCGAGCACCAGCGCGGCGCTGTTGAAGTGGCAAACCTTGATGACGATGCCCAGTATGCCCGCGATGACCATGATCTGAACGTCCGCGATGCTCATCTGGGTCGCGTAGGAACCGATGACCGCCAGCATGATGATGATCGGCCCCAGGAAGGAATACGGAATGGAGAGGATCTGCGCGAACACCTTCGCGATGCCGATCGCGACGATGACCATGACGATGTTGGTGATGATCATGGAGGCGAACGTCGCGGAGAGGTAGGTCGGCTGGTTCACGAGGAGCAGCGGCCCAAGCTGCACGCCCTTGAGGACGAGCGCGGACATCATGACCGCCGCGGCGTTGCCGCCCGGAATGCCCAGCGAGAGCAGCGGGACCATGGCGCCGCCGGTCGCGGCGTTGTTCGCCGCCTCGGAGGCCGCGACGCCGTCGATGATGCCGGTGCCGAACTTCTCAGGATGCTTGGAGACCTTGTTTTCCATCGTGTAGCACAGGAAGGAGGCGATCGTCGCGCCCGCGCCCGGCAGGATGCCGACCACGGTGCCCACGACGGAGCAGCGCGCCATCAGCCACTTGATGCCCCACAGCTCCTTGAAGGAGGGCATCTTCGTGTTGACCTTGCCGCCGCCGACGCCGTCCTTGGCGTTCAGGCGTTCCTTCTTGTTCGTCTGCTTGAGCACCTCGGTCACGGCGAACAGGCCGATCAGCACGGGGATCATCTCGACGCCCGCGAGCAACTGCTTGCTGCCAAACGTCATGCGCTGCACGGCGTACATCTTGTCCTGACCGATACACGCCAGCAGCAGACCCAGCAGGCCGGAGATGACGGTGGCGAGCACGTTTTCTCCGTCCAGGCAGGTGAGGATCGAAAGGCCCATGAAGGTCACGGCGAACAGGTCGCTCGGGCCGAACTGCAGCGCGGCCGCGGTCAGCGGCTGGCTGAGCAGGAACATGCACAGCGCAGAGAACAGGCCGCCGATGGCGGAGGCGATCAGCGCCACGCCCAGGGCCTTGCCGGCCTCGCCGCGCTGAGCCATGGGGTAGCCGTCGAACGTCGTCGGCGCGGAGGACGGCACGCCCGGGATCTTGAACAGGATCGCCGTGATCGAGCCGCCGGTGATGGAGGAGCAGTAAATCGCGACCAGGAAGACGATCGCGGGGATCGGCTCCATGGTGTAGGTGAAGGTCAGGCCCAGCGCGACCGCCATCGTGGCGCTGACGCCCGGCAGCGCGCCGAAGATCGTGCCCAGCACGACCGCCAGGATGACCATGATGAACATTTGAGGTTGAAAGACGACGCTAAAGCCGGAAGCCAGAAGTTCCATCGTACTCATTTTCCAATCGCCTCCTTATGGAATCAACCCTTCGAGGAAGAGCGCGAAGTTGCGCAGGAAGGGAACGGTGCCGCGCGGCAGGTTGACGCTCAGAAGGCCGCTGAACACGATGTACAGCACGAGGGTGATGAGCACCGAGGCGATCACGAGGCGCACATACTTGCGCTCGCCCAGCAGCAGGCCGTAGAAGAAGAGCACCAGCGCGCAGGTCACCATGAAGCCCAGCAGCTCCAGCACGAGCGAGGCGACGACCAGAATCACGATTCCCAAGAACATCTTGCTCTTGAAGAAGCCGGGAATAGAAGTGAAGAAGGCCGTCAGGGTGAAGTCTTCCTTGCCCCGGTTCTTCTTGATGATCTTGTACATGTTGATCGCCAGGCAGATCAGCAGAAGGACGATGATGGTCTTGGGCCATACGTCCGGCTGAAGGGCGTAGGGATTGTTGACCACCTTGGCGGGCACGGGGGCTTCCAGCACGTGGGTGAAGAACGTAAAGCCCAGGAATAAGAACAGAAGAATGTTGACGATGAGTTCAAACAATGCGCTTCAACTCCCTCTTACAGGGGAAAGAGGGGTAAAATGCCCCTCTTTCCCGCTTGTATCGCATACAGATTTTATAAAGGGAACCTTACTCAGCGTAGTAGTCCTTGGTCAGCACGCCCTGCTCCTTGAGGTAATCGGAGAGCGCCTTGTATTCGGATTCGACGAACGCATCCAGTTCTTCGCCTTCGGCCGGGATCTCGCGCTCGTCATACGCGGCGGTGTGCAGGAAATCCTTCCACTCCTGGGTTTCGCGCGCCTGCTGAATCGCGGCGACGAGGGCGTCGCAGGCTTCCTGCGGGGTGCCGGTCTTCGCGAAGATGCCGCGCCACGGGCCCATGTAGGAGTTGATGCCCAGCTCGCCGGAGCACTGCATGTCCGGGAACACGCTCATGCGGTTCTCGCACAGCGCCAGCAGCGGAACGATGTCGCCAGACTCGATCAGACCGGAGATTTCGTCGGTGCCGCAGATGGACAGAGCGCAGTGGCCGCCCACCAGCGCGGAGTTAACCTCGGAACCGGAGGAATAGGAGACCTCCAGCAGGTCCATGCCTTCGATCGCCTGCGCGAGAGAAGCGCCGTCCACGCCGGTCGCCGTCAGCATGCCGACGCTCACCGACCAGGGGTTCGCCTTCGCGTACTCGGAGAGCTCCTGCCAGTTGGTCACGCCGTACTCGTCGAGGATCTTCTTGGAAGCGGCGATGATGTTGATCGAGTGCACCAGCACGCTCAGCGGCTTAAACTCGGTCTTGAAGTCCATAGAGGTCGTGCCCTGCATGTCCTGCATGAACAGGCTCTGCGTGCCGAGCATGAAGGTGTAGCCGTCGGCCGGCTGCTTGTAGGTGTACTCGACGCCGTTGACGCCGCCCGCGCCTTCCACGTTCACGACCTCGACCGGAACGCCGAGGATGCCGCTGAGCAGCTGCGCCATCGGACGGATGGTGGAGTCAGCGCCGCCGCCGACGCCCCACGGGCAGACGATGTCGATCTTGCGCTCGAACTTCCAGTCCTCAGCCGACGCGGCCAGGCACATGGAAGCCATCATGACGAGTGCCAGTACGAGACATACCAGTTTCTTCATTGTTGGACCCTCCCATAAAATGTTTTATCTGGAACCGGCTGCTTTCCTGCGGACGCGCCGGCTGCCAAAACAAATGAAAGCGGGGACATAAGAGCTTATGCACAGCTCACAAAGAATTCTTGTATTTTTTACAGTCTCATGATAATATAGAATCAGCCATAAAGCAAATACTCTTTGCGTTATGGTTTGCATAAGGCAAAAATTATGATCCGCACGCAGACCCTTAGCGAGGTATCTATGAATTTAAAGCATGCGTCCTACGTACTGGCCGTGCTGCGCGAGGGCAGCATCACCGCGGCAGCCAAGAAGCTGTACGTCTCCCAGCCCTCCCTCAGCCAGACGATCAAGCAGGTCGAGCAGAACCTGGGCGCGCCGATCTTCGACCGCTCGACCGATCCGCTCGCCCTCACCTACGCGGGCGAGCTGTACGTCAAGGCCGTCCAGCAGGTGATGACCATCTCCACCAACCTGCAAAATGAAATCGAGGAGATGAAAAAGGAGACGCACGGGCGCCTGCGCCTGGGCATCTCCATTCAGCGCGGGCTGCAGCTGCTCCCGCTCGTCATTCCCCCGTTCACCCGCAAGTACCCGCACGTCAAGATCGAGCTGATCGAGCACGGCTCGGACACGCTGGAGCGCCTCACCACCGAGGGCGAGTGCGACATCGCGCTCATCACCACCAACGAAAAGCCCAGCGCGCTGGAGTACATCCTGCTGGAGACGGAGCAGCTGGTGCTGATGGCCGACCGCTCCACCGACATCGCCCAGCGCATCCCGGACGGCACGCCCATCGACATCACGGAGGCGGCGGCCGAGCGCTTCGTCTGCCTCTGCCCGGGGCACAGCGTGCGCACGATTCAGGACAGGCTGTTTCAGCTGCACCAGATGAAGCCCTCCATCCTGCTCGAATCCAACAGCCTGGAGGCGTGCAAGAACGTCGCCGCCCGCGCGGGCGCGGTGATGATCTGCCCCTACGTCTACATCGCGGGCTCGCGCGACCTGCTCTACCGCGTCCACTGTTACCCCATCAAGAACAACGATTACGAGCGGCACTTCTACCTGTGCTACCGCAGGGGGCTCTACTTCACGCGCTTCATGGAGGACTTTCTCTCCATCGTCCGCCAGCAGCTCGGCAAGTCTGTTTAAAACGTTCGCGGCGCTTCCCCTTTCGGGAAGCGCCGCGTTTTGTCATAAATCCATTTTATCTTTCAGCTCGCCGCATAGCGGGACGCTATTCAGTCTGCTGCGCGCAGGTCAAAAGCCTCAGGTTTCGTCCGGCTCGGCCGCCGGACAGCTCGCCGCCTACGCCGTGCCGTCCGTCGAAAACCGCCGCGCGACAAGAAAGCGCCTTATCCTCTTTTGTCAAATCGTCATCGTCTTTCCTCCAGCATGAAATACAGCAGAAAGGTTACCGCCAGCAGGTCCGCGCAGCCGCCCGGGCTGATGTTTTCCGCGATCAGCCTCTGGTCCATCGCCTTCGCATCCGCTACCTGCGCGGTCTCAGCCTCGCGCATGAGCGTCCGCGCCCGCGCAAGCCCGCCGCGGCGGATGACGTTGGAGTCCTCCGCATGCGCCATCAGGGCGAGCAGCGCCGCGACGCCCGCGTAGTTCACGCTCATCCCCGCGCCCCTCGCCGCGCGAAATGCGGGCAGCGCCGCCCGCTCCACGGAGGGAAAGCCAGCCGCCGCCTCGCCCCGCACGCCCGCCAGCCCGTGCTCGACGTACAGACGTTCCCCAAACGTGCGCGCGTTTTCCGAGGTCAGGGAGGAGAGCTTTTTGCCGACGGCCTCGTGCGTCATCTCGCCGCAGAGGGCGAGCACGTCGCCCGGCTCGACGCCGTCCATCTCTCCCGCCCGCCTGCCGTACAGCATGCCCAGCGCGCCGCAGACGACGCCGAGGGAAAATATCGCGCCCTTGTGCGTGTTCACGCCGCCCGTCGCCGCGCGCATTGCCCGCTCCGCGCGCGCGCCGCGCCGCTGCAACTCCTCGAACACCTCCGCTGGACGCGCCTCCTGCCGCCGCATTCCCTCGCGCGCGCAATCCTCAAAATAAGACGGCAGGACCGCCGCGCTGTCAAGGAAGGTAAAGAAGTCCATGTCCCGATGCGCGCCGCTGTTCGTCCGATCGACCAGGCCGGGTTTGGGCGTCACCGCCGCCTCGTACAGCAGCGCGCGCTGCGCGCTTTGCCCGACCCGGCGCGCGTATCTTGCCGAAAGGTCATCGCGGATGATCTCCCCGGCGCGTTCAAAGAGCGCCTGCGCGCTGTGCGCGCGGCTGCGGGCGCACAGCGGCGCTTCCTCGCCGCACAGCAGGCAGCGCCGAACCGGCAGGCCCACGTCCGCGCGGGAGAGCTTTTCCCCGTCCAGACCGATCACGTCCGCGTCGAGCAGCCGCCCGACCGGCGATTCGTCCTCCACCTCGCACATCAGGCGTTTGAGCGTCTGCACGCTGATGCCCGCGACGACAAAAAACGCCTCAAAACCCGTAAAGGCGCGCACCTGTTCCCGCGCGCGCACGTATCCTTCGCGCATGAACTGCGCCTCGAGTGCTTCCAGGGCGTTTTCAAACGCACGTTCGACGTCCCGCGTCACCTTCACAGGGCCCGCGATGTTCATCGTCAGGCACACGAGCGGCGCGCCGTGCGCCCGCAGGAGCCGCCTTTGCAGCGCCGCGCGCCGTTCCCGCGCCTCCATCATGTCCGCGACGCCGACCTCCCGGCCGTATAGCTCCCCATCCACTGCGCCGCCCCCTTTCGTCCGTCCTCTATAAAGATTGTATCAAACGCCCGCCGGCATTGCAAGGCGCGGGCCCATGGCTTTTTACCTATGCGTCCGATAACCGCTTTCCTATTCGCCATCAAAACCAAAGCGTGGTATACTGAAATAAAACGCACGCAGAAAGGTTGGGCTGCCCATGTACGAGCTTTCCCGCATTTACGACAGCGACAGGCGCGCGCGCCGTCAGGTGGACGCTTTGCTCGATCGCGAGGGAATTTCCCGCGACCAGCACCTGGACTATACCGTCGGCCTTTACGACGAGGACGGCGAACTGGCCGCCACGGGCTCGTGCTTTTGCCAGACGCTGCGGTGCATGGCGGTGGACGGCCGCCATCGCGGGGAAGGCCTGCTCGCGCAGATCGTCACGCACCTCATCGAGGTCGAACACGAACGCGGGTACGACCACCTCTTCCTCTACACCAAGTGCGACGCGGCGCGCTTCTTCTCCGACCTCGGATTTTCCGAAGTCGCACGGGTAGACGGACGCGTCGTCTTCATGGAGAACCGCCGCGGCGCGTTCGATCGCTACCTCGCTTCCCTCGCTCCGCAAAGGACGTCGGGAGCGGCCGCGATCGTGATGAACGCCAATCCCTTCACCCTCGGCCATCAATATCTGGTCGAGCGCGCAGCGTCGGAAAACCCGCGCGTGTTCCTCTTCGTCCTGTCGGAGGACGCGTCGCTCGTGCCCTTTGACGCGCGCCTGTCCATGGTGCGCTCCGGCGTTTCGCATCTGCAAAACGTGACGGTGCTGCCCTCCGGGGCCTACATGATCTCCAGCGCTACGTTCCCCTCCTATTTTTTAAAGGAAGCGGATTTGGTGACCCGGACGCACGCGCGGCTTGACGCCGCGGTCTTCACGCGGATCGCCGCCGCGCTCGGGGTAACGCGCCGTTACGTGGGCGAGAAACCCTTCTCCCACGCGACGCAGCTATATAATGAGGCGCTGCTGGAAACGCTGCCCCCGGCGGGCGTAGAGTGCGTCGTCGTGCCGCGCAAGGCGGGCTCCGAGGGGCCGATCAGCGCCTCCGAGGTGCGTCGTCTGATTCAGAATCAGGGCGTTTTTGCCATCCGTCCCTTCGTGCCCGACGGCACGTACACCTTCTTTCAAAGCGAGGCGGGCCAAAGCGTCGTTTCCGCGATCCGTGCGGCGGGCGACGTGACGCATCATTGAATTTTAAAAAATTTAAAAATAGCGCTTGACCTTCTCGCTGCGTCAAGGTGTATTCTGATCGTGCAGGAAATCAGGGCGGCTGTCAACAGAAAGGAGGCTTGCGAATGGAACTGAGCATACAGGCTTTCAGCCGTTTAGCCGGCGTCAGCGCGCGGACGCTGCGCTATTACGACGAAATCGGCCTCTTTTCTCCCCTTCGCGTGAACTCCTCCGGCTATCGAATTTACGGCGAGCACCAACTGGAGACGCTGCGAAGAATCGCCCTCTACCGCTCCTACGGCATGAGCCTGGAGGCGATCGCGCAGGTACTTGACGCGCCGGACGCGGCGCGACGAAAGGCGCTCGCAGGCCAGCATGCGGCGCTCCTGCAGGAGCGCGCACGCCTCGACCGGATGATCAACAGCCTGGAACAAATGCTCCTGCAGGAAGAAGGAACGAACGTGAACCGTGAAAAGATGATCGAGGAGAACGAAGCGCGTTACGGCGCTGAAATTCGGAAAAAATACGGAGATGAAACCGTGAACGCCAGCAATAAGCGATTGAAGGGCCTGTCGGACGCGGACATTCAGCATATGGAGGATCTGTCCGTGCAAATCGTAACGCGCCTGCAGGACGCCGTCCGCGCGGGCATCTCGCCGGAAAGCGAGGAAGGGCAGTCCATCGCCTCGCTGCACAGGGAATGGCTCGGGTTTACCTGGCCCTCCTACACGCCGCAGGCGCACCTGGGCCTCGCGCAGATGTATGTCTCCGATCCTCGCTTTACCGCCTATTACGACAAGGAAGTCCCCGGATGCGCGGCATTCCTGCTGAAAGCCGTTGCAGCTTTTACCCAGGCATGAACCGCCAGGACGATCGGCCGCGAGGCTGACCGTCTTTTTTCGGATTTTTGCCCTTTTCTGGCGGAAAAAGCGGTTTGCGACCTTCGCGAAATATGGTACACTGTTCCATACCGATTGATAAAAAGCGAGGGAGTATTCTTGAAGACGATTGAGTTTCCTTTCCCGGCGGCGGACCCGTTTCTGCTTAGCGACACCGACGGGCCCTACTATCTCTACTGCACCCGCGAGGACGGCGAAGGGGTCAGCGTGCGCCGTTCGGAGAATTTGTGCGATTGGGAGGATTTGGGGATCGCCATGGGGCCCTCGCGTTCCCGCTGGGGCGCGAGCTGCTTCTGGGCGCCGGAGTGCTATCGCATCCGCGATCGCTATTACCTCTTTTACAGCGCGAACTGGCGCGAAAACCCGAATCACGAAGAGGAAAATTTCCGCATCGGCGTAGCCGTGGCGGACAAGCCGGAAGGATCGTTCGAGGACATCTCGGACCGGCCGATCTTCGACCCGGGCTACCCGATCATCGACGCGAACGTGTACGAAGAGGACGGGCGCTTTTATCTGTACTATTCGCGCTGCTGCTACAAGCACCGCGTGGGCGAATGGGAGGAAAGCTGGATTTACGGCGTGGAGCTTCTCCCGGACTTCTCGGGCGTCATCGGCGAGCCGAAGCTGCTCCTCCGGCCGGAGCAGGAATGGGAAAACCGTTCCGCCGCCTCGACCGGCCGCCGCTGGAACGAGGGCTCCTACCTCTTCAAGCGCGGCGACACGTACTACATCACCTATTCAGCCAACTTCTTCGGCGGCCCGGACTACGCCGTGGGCTATGCCACGGCCAAATCGCCGTTGGGACCGTTCGTCAAGGCGCCGGAAAATCCCATTCTGGCGCGCGGGGGGCACGTGACCGGCACGGGCCACAGCTGCATGGCGAAGCTGCAAGGCGATAAGCTGTGCATCGTCTATCACGGCCGCACGAAGGAGACGGGCGACGCGCGCGTAGGCTTCCTATCGCCCGTTTGCTTCGACGAGGCGGGCCGGCCGGTCGTCGAGCGGTAATATAGGTGATCCAACGATTCATAGGCCCGCAAATCTCGAGTTCGCGCCGAGATTTGCGGGCCTGCTTTTGTGTCTTGTTGCCGCCTGATTTTTGTTACGCCAGAATTTTCTGTTCTGCCCGGTTCCTTTTTCCGCAACTTTCTATTGCGTCACAGATCATAATTGCCGGCCGGTACGCCGCAAGTACTTTAGGAAACAGCCATGCGCACCGTCCGGTAACAAATAGGCCGTAAATGCGCTGCGTTCCCAATAGGTTTTGGGCAGGATACACGGCAATGTCAGAGTTCCCCCCTGTCGTATGTCGGGAACAACGTCGGGAGAAAAAAGAAAGCGCGCTTCAGTACATGGTCTTCGGCGCAGGCTCCAAAACACAAAAAACCCGCAAACCCCTGATTCACAAGGATTTGCGGGTTTCTGGCGGAGAAGCCGGGATTTGAACCCGGGCTGCGCTTTCGCACACTACTCCCTTAGCAGGGGAGCCCCTTCGGCCTCTTGGGTACTTCTCCATGTCAAGCGCGTATGCGATTTTGAGAAATGGCGGAGAGAGAGGGATTCGAACCCCCGGTACATTGCTGTATCACTGGTTTTCAAGACCAGCGCCATAAACCGCTCGGCCATCTCTCCAAGAGAATTGGAACCAGCGGAAACTATTATACCCGGTTTTTCTGCTTTTGTCAATGCCGCAGATGAAATTCTCTGCAGGATTCGTTCGTCCGCTCACGCGGCGTCGCGTCCTCCCATACAATACGAGGGGCTGCTCATGCCCACTTCGCCTGTGGAGGAATTACAATGCAAGATATTCAATGCGACATTCACTATCGGGAGGGCTATCAGGACCCCGCCCCCTATCCGGATATCTCCGTTTTGCAGCCGGACCCCTGCGCCGCCCGCCTCCTGATGGAGGACTACGCTGGAGGAACCAGCGAATTTACGGCGGTCAACCAGTACCTGTACCACCATAACACGCTGAGTCAATACCCGGACGTTGCGGAGCTTCTCGAGAAGACCGCCATCGTCGAAATGATGCACATGGAAAAGCTGGCGCAGGCGATTTTGCTGCTGGGTGAAAAGCCGGTTTTTGGATCGCCCGCGCCGTGGGCCGCAAATCAGGTCGCTTACGGGGAAACCCTGTGCGAGCGCCTGCACCTGGACATCGCGTCCGAGTACGCGGCGATCGCGCAATATCAAAGGCACATCGAGCAGATCGCCGATCCAAGCATAAAGGCGCTGCTCGCCCGCATCGTTCAGGATGAACGGGTCCACATCCAGCTCTTTCAGGAAGCGATTCGGCGCCATTTCTGCTGAACAATCCGCCCGGAAGCCCGTCCTCTTTGTCAAAAGGAGGCGGGCTTCTTTTCCGCTTATTGGATGGCAGATTTCATCCACCTATCGGAAGAAAGCTGGAAGACCCCGCGTTATATATTTGAAAGCGCGAAAGGGGGCCATTACTTTATGAAGGATTCTATTTTACAAAAGCCGATCGCGTTGATGTGCGCGTTGCTCATGCTGTTGCTTACCGCTCTGCCTGTGATGGCGGACGAATGCCTGCACGAAACCTGCAAGCCGCATGTGCCCGATCCCAGCACAGGGGTCGTAGACACCCAAAGCCACGAATGCGAAAACTGCGGCGCGCTCCTGCCGCATCAGTATCAGAACAGCGGCTGTACGATATGCGGATATGTCTGCAATCACGACGTGATGGTCGACTTTGGCGATCATCACGGGTGCGCCTGCGGCAGCAAGACGGCCCCGCATGTCTCGGACGGCGGTTTCGCGACGCAGGAACCCACCTGCAACACAGATGGACTAAAGACATTCACTTGCTCCGTCTGCGGCGCTACGCTGGGCACCGAGCCCATCCCCGCCACCGGCGAGCACGCCTGGGACGAAGGCGTCGTCACTACGCCCGCCACCTGCGTTTCCGACGGCGTAAGAACGTTCACCTGCTCCGTCTGCAATACGCAGAGAACCGAGACCATCCCCGCCACCGGCGAGCACGCCTGGGACGAAGGCGTCGTCACCACGCCCGCCACCTGCGTTTCCGACGGCGTAAAGACGTTCACCTGCTCCGTCTGCAATACGCAGAAGACCGAGACCATCCCCGCCACCGGCGAGCACACCTGGGACGAAGGCGTCGTCACCACGCCCGCCACCTGCGGACAGGCGGGCATCCGGACGTACACCTGTACCGTCTGTCAGACGCCGCGCACCGAATCCATCCCCGCCACCGGCGAGCACGCCTGGGATGGCGGCGTCATCACCAAGCCCGCCACCTGTGACCAGACCGGCGTGAAGACGTATACCTGCTCCGTCTGCAAGAGCACCATCGAGGAGACGATCCCCGCGCCCGGGCACAAGTGGGATGCGGGCGTCGTCACCAAGTCCGCCACCTGCAAGGAGCCCGGCACGCGCAAGTACACCTGCTCGGTTTGCGGAGGCACGCGGGAAGAATCCATCCCCGCGCTGCCTCACCGCTGGACGGGCCGCGTCGTCGTCGCGCCCACCTGCACGGACGAGGGTTACACGACCGACTACTGCGCCGTGTGCGGCGCGTGGCGCGAATACGACCAGACGGAGGCGCTCGGCCACGACTTTGACGACTGGCAGCTCACGCGCATGCCTACCGCCACGAAGACGGGCCTTTGGGAGCGCACGTGCCGCGAATGCGACTACGTGCAGACCGCGACGGCCGCAAAGCTCGAAGCCTACCTCCCCGCTTCCGAACTGACGCTGGACACCTCGGACGCCGACACGCCTGCCTTTGGCATCGTGCTGAACGCGCCCGCCGCGTCCCTGCCGGGCGATACGGGCACGTTTACGCTCGTCCTCGACCTGTCGAGCGGAAGCTGGCGCGACGCCGATGTGACGCTAAACGGCTACGGCGCGCTTTCCGGCGCGAACGTCTTCGTCCAAAGCGCCGTCATCGACCGGAACCGTCCCTCCCGGCTGACCGTGCAGATCGGCCACATGAACGTCGAAGGCGGCCTGGGGCAGCTTGCGCTTTCGCTGCACCCCGAAAGAAGCGCGCGCGTGAGCGTCACGCTGGACGCGGACGGACAGCGCGCGAAGCTGGGAACGATCCGCCTGGCCGCGGCGGACGATTCCAGGACGGCCGCGGAGACGGCGCGCCCCTGGACGCCCGCCAACCTGCCCGCGAGCACGCAGACGGTCTTCATGACCCCCGGCGGCTCCGTGCTTTCGACGGACGGCGGCGCGGTCTGCGTCACCACGACGCCGCCCTATCTGGACGCCGTCAGCGGCCAGGTCATGATCGCGCCCGCCGACCTTGCGCCGCTGGACGCGGCCTACGACCTGTTCAGCGACGGGTACACGATGTACATTCAAAACGGGGACGCGCGCGCGGCGTTCATCGCCGGGTCGAACGTGGCGACGCTCGCGGGCCAGTCCGAGGCGCTGTCGGCCATTCCCGTCATCAAGGGCGGCAAGCTCTTCG
>JAEXCG010000142.1 GCA_023402355.1 Bacillota bacterium
TGGGGCAGATGGCGGCAATGTGCCGCTGGATGGGGATGAGCACAGCCGAATCCAGCGAAAACGAAGCCGCATGCGGGGCGTCCGGAGCGTTCTTTACGCTGGCGGATGCGCTTCGACGGATCGAAGCATATGTGGGCCGAAGCGTCGAGGCGATGATGAAGGGCTGAGTGGGGTTAGAATATTGAAGCAAGGAGGCGGCACCGATGCGGCGCTGCCTTTTTTGGCTTGACTTATGTACTCCTGAATCGTATAATAGGAGTACGAAAGAGAGGCGAGAATGTGAGCCCTAAAACAGGGCGTCCACTGAAAGGGGAAAGCAAAAAGGACATCCGTTTACAGCTTCGTCTGAATCGGGAAGAAATCGACCTGATCGAAGAGTGCGCAGCAAGAACCGGGAAGAATCGCACGGAGGTTATTATAAGCGGAGTCCAAATGCTGAAAAGTAAGCTGGACGCAAAAAAAGAGTGAGACCAAGGCCGGCAAAGCAACGTCTCACCCTTTTGTCCCACACGAGCAAGCCCGCGAGGTAAATCTATTATACCACGCGGGCGTGCCTCGGAGCAAGAGCTGGCAAGGAAGCGAGGTATGGAATATGGAAATGCGAATAGAGCAGGCAATGAACGTGACGCCGATCGACAGCTGCCCGACGAGCGCGAAGGAGGCAGTGGACGGGCTGGATTACGCAGGCATGATGCTGGGACAGATGGCGGCAATGTGCCGCTGGATGGGGATGAGCACAGCCGAATCCAGCGAAAACGAAGCCGCATGCGGGGCGTCCGGAGCGTTCTTTACGCTGGCGGATGCGCTGCGGCGGATCGAAGCTTATGTGGGCCGAAGCGTCGAAGCGATGATGAAGGGCTGAGAAAACACGGCAGAGCTGAAAAAGCTCTGCTTTTTTGCATACAAAAGGTGTTGATTCCGTAAACGTATAAGAAAAAACGAAGGTCAGACGAAGGTCGGAAAAGATGGACGCTCATTGGAAGAAAATCTAATTTTGTTCACCCCCTGTTCACCCCCACAGCACTACCACACCACTACCTGTTCACCCTCTCACTTGTGGTATGATAAGATCAGTAAAAAAGGACAGCGATTGCAGGGCGAAACGGCCCTGCTTTTTGTTGCCTATGAGACGGCGGCAGCGTATGAGTGCAAAGCGCAAAGAGCGCGATCCGGTTTATGCCAAGCGCGTGTGGGGACGACTGCGGAAGCTGGCGCTGCAGCGCGATCGGTACGAGTGTCAGGAATGCAGGAAAAGCGGGAAGCGTGTGCCGGCGCGGATCGTGCATCACATCGTACCGGTCAGTGAGCGGCCAGACCTGGCCTATGAGCTGGACAATCTGGAGAGCGTCTGCTTCAAGTGCCATGAGCAGAAGCACCCGGAGAAGCAGAAAAAATTGCATGCGAGTAAACGGGCAGTCTATCGGGAGACGGAACCAGGGGAAAAGGGGCCGCTGCTGTCTGGCGTGCGCGTAATCAAGCTATAGGAGGCAGACATGAGGGAGCCATACCGTTATACGCAGAGCGAGGCGCTGTATGCAGCCTGTGTGGAGGAACTGACACAGCGCGGGGAAGCGACGCAAGCCAACCTGGAGCTGGTGGACGACCTCTGCTTTTGGCAGGACGTGAAGCTAGACGCCAAGAACGCGATCCGCAAGGGCGGCAATCTGGTGGACTTTACGCAGGGGCGGCAGCATTTGAAGGTCGAGAATAAAAACATGGGGATCCTGCAGAAATCGAACGACGCGCAGCGAAAGATCCTGCGCGAGCTGCGCATGACGCCGGCGGCCAGCAAGGGCCGGGACGCGGAGGACGACGCAAATGATCCCTTTGACAGCATATGAGTACGGCACGCGAGATCCTGCAAAGCGTACCGTGCCGCTATGCAGAGGACATCCTAAGCGGGAAGATCGTCGCGTGCCGCTCGATCCAGCAGACGTGCCAACGCTTTCTATCTGACCTGAAGCGCGCCGAAAAGAGCGACTTCCCGTTCCGCTACGACCTGGACATCGGCATGCGGCCCGTGCGTTTTATGGAAACCATGATGATCCCCACCAAGGGCGCATACGACGCGATGCACCTGATGCCCTGGCAGGTATTCAACGAGACGAATATCTTCGGCTGGATTGAAAAGGACGGCGGACGGCGGCGCTTCAACGAGGCCCTGGAGCTGGTGGCTCGCGGCAATGGCAAGACCACACGCGTCGAGGGTTCGACGCTCTATATGATGTCAAAGGATGGAGAGCGCGGGGCTGAATGCTATTTCCTGGCCAACAGCAAGGAGCAGGCAGGGCGCAGCCTGCGCAATATTAAAACCACGATCGACAGCTCGCCGCAGCTTCGGCGGCATTTCGTGACGCGCAGTGATCGCGTGCTGTACCCGACGACCAACGGCATCCTGCAGGCCCTCATCAACAAGGAACGCTCAGGCGTAATTGACGGTCTGAACCCGCACTATGTCGTCAAAGACGAGATGTGGGCGGAACGCGAGTTCGGACAGATCAACGCGCTGCGCCGGGCATTTAAAAAGCGCCGGCAGGCGCTGATGCGCTACATCAGCACCATGGGCACGGTGCTCGACGGTCCGCTGATCTACTACTACGGCATGGGCAAAGACGTGTTGGCAGGCAGCGTGCGCGAGGAGGTCGCAGAGCGCATGTTTGTGTCGATCTACGAGATCGACGAGGACGACGACGTAGAGGATAGCAGCAAATGGATCAAGGCTAATCCGGGCATCCCGTACCTGCTGCGGCTCGATGACCTGATCCTGGATTGGGAACGCTGCAAAATGATCCCGCAGGAACGCGCGGACTTCATCACGAAGCAGCTGAACGTATTCGCAAACGCGCACGACGCGTCGTTCGTAGATGCCGACGTGATCGGCCTGAACCGTGGACATATCGATCCGGCCCTCCTGGAGGGCCGCGAATGCTTTTTGGGGTTTGACCTTTCAAATACGGAAGACTTCACGGCGGCAGCGCTCGTCTTCCCGTTCGATGACGGAAGTGAGACGGTCATCTGCCACAGCTGGATCCCGGAGGAGAAGGTCAAGCGCGACAACGAGAAGCTGGACTACCATCACTACGCGATGCTGGGGCTGATCGACATCGTGCCGGGCCGTCACGTGGATCAGCAGCTGGTGTTGGATTGGATCATGGCGCAAAACGAGCGCTTTGTGATCCGCAGCGTGGGCTACGACCCGGCGAACGCGCCGCTGCTGGTGCGCATGCTGCAGGCAAAAGGCCTGGCCACTCGCTACATACGTCAGGGAGCCTACACGCTCAACGCGCCCATGAAGGACGTGCGCGCGCTGCTGCTGGATGGAAAGCTGGTTTATAACGAAGACCCGATGTTCCGTTGGTATCTGACGAACGTGAAGCTGCGCAACAACTTCTACGACGTAGAGAAGGAAAACTGGACGCCGACGAAACGTGACAAGTACCGCAAGATCGATGGCTTTATGGCGTACCTGTTCGCGCATACCGAGCGCATGCGCCTCGCGCCAGCGATAGAGCAGCGGGATCAGGATGCCAGCGGATTGCTCGTGTACAAGCCAAAGAAGGGGTGAAATTCATGGGGTTTTTGAGTGGATTCAGGCAGGCAAAGGCGCGAGACCGCCCCGTGCCAGAGCCGGAGCCGAGAAAGCGCGTAAGCTTGCGCCGGGTGTGTGGAAAGGGCGGCGGTGACTTCAAACTGAGCAACAGCGAAATTGTCTACGGCGCGGTGACGCGCATCGCAAACGCGATGGCGACCATGCCGCTGCACCTGTATCACGGGTATGAGGTTGCTGCGGCACATCCACTGGAGACGATTTTGGCGCTTAGACCCAGCCTTTATTACAGCTCCTTCACCTTTCGTCAGACGATGGAGGCGAACCGGAACGTGGAGGGCAGGGCCTACGCCATGAAGGTGATCGACCCCGCGACCTTTCAGGTCGTAGGCCTGCGCGTGCTCGATCCGACATATGTGGAGCCGCGCGTCGAAGAAGCGACCGGCGAGCTGTGGTACATCGTCAACGCAGGGCTGCCCGGCGGCGCTGTGCGCAGGGTAGTTCTGCACAGCTGGTATGTGATCGCGCTTGCCCACATGAGCACGAACGGGTTCGCGGGTATCCGGCCTTTGGACGTGCTGCGCGGCACGCAGGAATACGACGCGGCTGTGCGCAAGTTTTCGCTCAAACAGATGGAGGGCGTGAACGGCGGCATCGTGATCGAGTCGCCGGAAACCATGGGCGAACCGCGGCGCAAAAAAATGATGGAAGAGTTCGTCCGGCTTTACGAGGAGACGGACGGCAACATCATGTCGCTGGATGCCGGGCAGAAGCTGCACGTGCTCACACGCAGTCCGGTCGACCAAAACGTGCTGGACGTGGATCGCGTGAGCCGATCGCGTGTGGCGCTGGTGTACCAGCTGCCGCCTCACATGGTCGGCGATTACCAGGACGCCAGCTTTCAGACGCTGGAGCAGCAAAACCTCGAATTTTTGAGCTATACGCTTCTGCCCATCGTGGAGCAATGGCAACAAGAGCTGGACTTTAAGCTGCTCACTGCCCAGGAGCGAGCTGTGGGGTATCACTTCCGCTTCGATGTGGAGGCGTTGCTGCGCGGAGACATGTCCACACGCGCGGAGGTTGATTTCAAAGCCGTGCGCAGCGGCTGGAAGCGGCCAAACGAGATCCGGGCGGAGCGGTTTATGCCGCCGGATCCGGACGGGGATCAGCTGCTCGTGTCCAAGGACCTGGCACCGCTGGGAAGCGTCGTGTCCGGCATGACGCTGGACAAAGAAGCGCGTGAACAGATGCGGCAGAGCGCGCGGAAAGGAGAAAAGGCAAAATCATGAGTAAATTTTGGAGCTGGCTCCGCGCTCAGGAAGGTGACGACGGAGCCACGCTTTTTCTGACGGATCCGATCGACAGTGAGACGAGCTGGTTTGAAGACACCGTCACACATAACGAGTTTCGTGCAGAACTGATGATGCACCGAAGCGAAAACATCCGGGTCGTCATCAACAGCCCGGGCGGAGACGTGTTCGCGGGGGCGGATATCTATACCATGCTCAGAGAGCACGACGGCAAGGTGACGACGGAGATCTCCGGCATCGCGGCCAGCTCGGCGGCGACGGTGTTCATGGCAGGCGACGAGCGCCTTGCCAGCCCCGTCGGCTATCTGATGATCCATAACCCGTGGACGATTGCTATGGGCAACAGCCGGGAGCTGCAGGAGCAGGCCAAGGTGCTCGACGTGCTGCGCGAGGGCATGATTGCCGCGTACATGGAGCGATTCAACGGCACCCGCGAGCAGCTGGAAGAGCTGCTGGACGCGGAAACCTACATGACCGCGCAGCAGGCCATGGACTATGGGTTCGTGACCGGCCTCGCTGCCGCGCCTATGCGTCCCGCGGCGGACGGTTCGGAAGCGCGCTTAGTGAGCGCCGCGCATTCGCTCGATCGCAGACGCATGTGTGCGCGGATTCGCGAAGGCGTGGCGGCGCAGGCGCGCGTTGCGCTCGATGAGAGTGAGCAGCGCAGGCGCGCAGAAATCAAGGCAGAGGCCGAGCGGATCGCTGCGGCCTCAAAACTATAACCGGAGGAATGAGAAAATGAAAAATCTTTTTCAGGCATACATGGCTCTCGCCACGATTCTCGCGCGTCAGACCGGCGTGCGTTACTTTAACAAAGACGCGGCTTCCGAGCCTACTCTGTACGCGATGAACGAGCAGTTGGCGCAGCTGAGCGCCGAGATTCAGCAGGAGAGCAATGCGATCGCGAGCCTGTGCGGCGATCCGACTTCTGACCTGAAGGTGGTTGAGCAAAAACAGGAGCGTCTGGCGGGCCTGCAGAAGCGTTTCAACATCCTTAAGGGGACCAGGGATAGCAAAGAGGCGCGCGAGCGCGCTGCCGCGACTGCGGGCGCGCTGCATCCAAACGCTGCCGGGGACTATAACACGCCGCAAGAGCGCGCAAAGGCTAAGAAAAAGGCCCGCGGCGAGTTCTATGTGGCGGCGCTGCGCGGCGGCGACGTCGCGGAGGTTGTTGGGAAATATATGAACCTGCTGGGGGTTATCGACGACGGTGCGAGCGGCGGCGATAACCTGCTTCCGTCGCTGTTGGGCGACGAGTTGATCCACGAGCCCTTCGAGCAGGACGGATTCCTGACCGAATGCTCGCATACGCGCATCACCGGCCTGGAACTGCCGCGAATCGGCTACACGATCGCCGATGACGGCGACGTAAAGGACACCGAAGAGGGCAAGGAAATGGCTGTCCGCGGCGACAAAGTAGGCTTTGGCCGCCATAAGACGCTGATCTATGCCGACGTGTCCGAGAGCGTCCTGCAGGGCAGCGCGTTCGATGTGGAGAGCTACGTCGACCAGGCCCTCGATGCAGGCATGCGTAAGAAAGCCAAGCGTCGCATCTTCGCTACCACGCCGAAAAGCGGCGAGGAACACATGAGCGTCTACGACGAGACGACTGTGGGGGTCAAGACGATCGAGTACGATCCTACGAGCGATACGCTGATCGAGGCGGTGATTACCGCACTGGCTGACCTGGGCGACGAGTACGCCGACAAGGCCAAGGTGGCTATGCGGCGTGTCGACTACTACAAGGCCATTAAGGAGCTGGCCATGGGCGCGGATACGCTCTGGGGCGCGAAGCCTGAGGATGTGATTGGTGCGCCGGTCGTTTTCTGCGAAAACGCGTCATATCCAATCGTCGGCGACCTGTCCACGATCCACATCAACGACGATATGCCCCCCTTCTATGACACAGATAAGGACACCAAGAAGGGCGTGCGCACCTTTGGCCTGACGCGCTGGGACGACATCCAGATCAAGCTGGCCAGCGCTCTGCGCAAGGTAAAGCCGAAGACGGAAAATCCGAGCGCATAACAAGACTGCGGGCGCGCTATGAGGCGCGCCCGCTTTTGTAGGAGGCTGTATGAAGGAATTGCCCGTCAGCGTGGAGGACCTGATGGTTTATGGCCGCATCGATCCGGGGGATGAACGGGTCGTGGAGGCCTGTATTCGCGGTGCTGTCGCTTATTTTCGCGCCAGCGGCGTGCCCGACGCCGCCCGCACAGATCCGGAATACGTCGAAGGGATTAAGATGTTGGCGTATGAACGATACGAGACGCGGGGCGCGACCGTCGCCGGCACGGAGACGCCGCGCATGGCGGGCGTGCGCTCGATCATCTACCACCTGCGCTATGGAGACTACGGGGAGGGAACGGCATGATCAAGGAGACTACGCACGAGGGCGTCAGTAAGACGATCTACGATCTGAACGATGCGGGAGAACGCCGGGAGATCGTTGTGCTGCGCTTTTCGATTGACGACGGCAAAACCGCCGCCACGACGGTCGAAACGTCGAACGCCGAGCTTTATACCGAGCACAAAAAGGAGATCGACACCAGCGTGGCTGCCTTTCGCGCCATGGCCGTGGACAAGGCCGCCGCCGCGGGCGTTGTAATGCTCTGATATGCGCGCGAGGTATGTCGATGCCGGTGAGCTGGACCAGCGCATTACGATCTACAAACGCCAGGGTAACAGCAATAGCGGATTTATCGCGGACGACTACGTGCCGATGGCAACCACGTGGGCAGAGGTTCGGGGCGAAAGCGTTCGTGAGTTTCTGGATGCGGAGGCCATGGAGGTTGCACACACGGTATCCATGCGGATACGCTGGCGGAGCGACATTCCCGACGACGGCATCGTTGAGTGGGACGGGAAATACTGGCGTATCAAATATGCGGATCCGTATAAGCAGCGCAAGGACTACCTGAAGCTGCTATGCACGTATGTTGCCAAAAAAGCACGCGCTGGCAGGTAAGGAGGAAATCGGCATGCGCATGGATCGATTCTTTCCCTTGTCCTCCATCGCGGACGGCAAGGCAGCAGCGGAAGTCGCGACGCTTCGTCAGCGTTGCATGGAGCTGGCGCAATATCTCAATATCATCATGCCGGACAGCCTGGAAAAGAGCGCGGCAATCGAGCACCTGCGCGAGACTTACGAGTGGGGCCGCGGCGGCATCTTAGAACGGAGGCGCTGCCGTGGCCAAGCTTGAATTTTCGGGCATCGACGAGATCTGCAGGGAGTTTGATCTGACGGTAAAACAGGCGGATGAACGAGCGATGCAAGCGGTGGCCAACGGAGCAAAGGTGCTCGTCAAGGCGTTGCGAGATGAAACGAAGGCGTTTAAGGAGGGTACGGGCGAGCTGGCTAAGAAGATTCGAGCCGACAAGCCGACGCGAGATGCCGCCACATATGTTTCTATTGTTTCGGCGCACGGTCAATACTTGGGCAAGCGTTCAAAGAAAAAGCGGCGCGCTGGAGAAGTGTACTATGTGAAGGTATATGGCCATGGCAACCAGGCACCGGACGATTTTAATGATCGGGCGGTCAAAAAAGCGGAGCCCGAGATCCTGGACGCTATGAGAAAGACGATGGAGGGGCGCATGTGACGGACGAGGAAAAGCTGAAAAGCGTGTTGTCAGGGGCGGTTGATGTACCCGTGGCCCATCGGCCCTATACAGGGCAAGGCGAAACTTTCGTGACATTTTATCCGCTGGAAGATGAAATTACGTTGTATGGCAGCAATGGTGCGCTCAGGTACGTCAGCAACTGGCGCGTCGTAATTTCCAGCCGCGGCCCTTATGATGCGATCAGGCTGGCGATTTACCAGGCCTGCTGCGCAGCCGGTATGCGTATAGCGTCGACGGGCCCCGAAAGCGAAAAGAATACGGAGACAGATTACTATACCTGGCCGATCGATGTATCTATTATGGTATTGATCAATAGAGGACAGGATGCGAGGGAGTAAAGACTATGCAAACAAACGCGGATTTTTTGAAAATGACGGTTGCCGATCAAGAGGCATTGCTGGCCGCTCTGGGCATCTACAACGGCGTTGGTACAATGGTCGCTGCGGTCATGGAGACCGAGGACACGCCGTCTACGCCCCCGAAGTATGGGCCCGTTTTCCGGTGCGGTGAGGGCATCGAATATGGACTTACGCCGAGCTTTGCGGAGGGCGAGCTGTACGGATCTAATTCCGCGATTCGCAAGGAGAGCCTTGTCAACTACTACGACTTCAAGGCGAATCTGGCGCGAATCCTGCCAAACGCGGCAAGTCTGCTGCTGGGGCGCGTAACCGACAAGAACGGTATAGGATTGGTCAGCGACGGCAACGCGCCCTACGTGGCGGTCGGCTTTGAGGCGACACGCGATGACGGGACACGGGTGCTGCGCTGGCTGCTCAAAGGACGGTTAAAGGAGGAAACCGTCACCTTCAAGACCAAGAGCGGATCGGTTGAGTATCAGACGCCTACGATCGAGGGCACGTTCATCTTCAGGCGTGATGAGGTTTCGATCACCCTGGGCGACCAAACCCGCAAGGTACGACCGATCATTGCTTCGCTGGACACGGCGACGGGAGAGGAGCAGGCAGCGCTTGCGGACACGTTTTTCGACAAGGTGTACGAGTTTGGAGCAGCCGTGCCTGACCCCGCCCCCGCGTCGGGGTCTTAATGCCTGGAAACTGGAGCGACCGGGCGTACTGGTGATCGCCTGCGATGCGCATGGCCGAATTATTTACGAAGCGGAGCCATCGGCATGGATGTATACCAGGCGACGACGCCGGGGTCAAAAGCGTCTGCGCTGACGCTTTTGCTTTACAAGCGCTGATGCCGTATGATAAGATAAGCGCGTAGGCAAGAAGGGCTTGCATGGTGGCGACCCCGCTGGATATGCACGAAAGCGGGGTGATCTGATGAGCGATTATGAAATGCTTTCAATCGTTCTGATGGTTCTATCCCTTGTGGTTGGGCTGATTTTGGCCCTCATCAGCAAGAAATAGAGATAAAAAAGCCGCCGTGCATCTGACCATGCAACGGCGGCTTTAGGGAAACCAAAGACCTGCCAGTGTGGCAAGCTACCAAGTAGGCGGCCAACCTTCTTGTCTACATTTTATCCGTTATCGGGGCGCTTGTCAAGAACAAGCGCCTTTTTTGCGTATTTGCTAATAGATCTGAACGAATTGCGCTTTAAGGCAGGCTTTGCAGCCTGCTTTTTGTTTGAAACGGGGGATTGAATATGGAAAAAGAAAAGGCAGCGCGCAACACGCAGGCGGAAGCGCAGAAAATGGTGCGCGCGCAGGACGTTGACGCGCCGGAGCAGGTATTGACGCTCAATGGATGCCGATATAGGCTGCGATATGACAACCGGTCCGCACGCATAGCCGAACAGGTCATGTCGAATGAAATGGGCGAGGTGGTAGGGTTTCTGGATATCGTGGATCGGATGCTGAAAGGATCGTACACGGCGACTATGGCGATCTTCTACGGCGCTGTATGCAGCTACCAGCATATGAGCGGCGAAGCGCGTATGGATTGGGATGAGTTCGACGATCAATTCGACTATTCATGCATACCTGGCGTACAGGAACGCGTCATGGCAGCTGTAGCAGACTATCTGCCCGCCGTAAAGGATGACGAGGTGCCGGAAGAAGATGACGTCCCTTTGGCGGAGTGCCCTGGGACGTAATGCTCAGCCGGTCGCTGGCGATCGGCATGAACGTGGATGCGTTCTGGGGCGTGAGCCTGCGGGCGGTCATGCTGCTATGGGAGCGGAGCGTTGGAGCAGGCCCGGCAGAAGTGCATGAAAGCCTACGATGCGTGGGGAGGGCGACGCATAACGTGGCGGAACTGCCGATGTGAGGTGAGATGAGTGGCGAATCGGGATATCAAGCAGTGGATCAAGCTGGAAGGAGAAGCAAAGTACAAGGCAGCGTTAGATGACATCGGCAGACAACTTCGGGTGACGAAGAGTGAGCTTGCTGCGCAGGTAAGCGCTTTTAAGGGTGCAGAGGACAGCATGGAGGCGATGACTACAAAATCGCAGATGCTGACCCAGCTACAGGAGCAGCAAGAACAGAAGGTTGAAACGCTGACACAGGCTTTGGAGATGGCCCGCAATAAATACGGCGAGACGAGTCATCAGGCAGACGATTATCGTGTGAAATTGGCGGCAGCACAGGAAGCGCTGAACAAGACGGAATACGAGCAGCGTGTGCTGACGCAACGGATGGAGGAGGCGCAAAGCGCCACAGGATCGGCGGGCAAGCAGGTCGAAGAGTACGACAGCGCGTTAAAATTAGCGCAGGCCGAGTTAAAGGCTGCCGACAGTGCTACGCAAGGAGCGGCGAAGAGCCAAGAGACGCTGACAGGGAAGCTGCAGGCCCAACAAAAGGTTTACGACTTGCAAAAAAACAAGGTACAGGCGCTATCTCACCAACTGGAAGCTGCTGAAAAGGAATATGGCAAAAACAGCTCACAGGCGCAGGCGCTACGCGTCGCACTCAACGACGCGACTGCCGAGATGAACAAGACCGGAACGGCCATAGAAAGCACCAGTACGCAGCTAAACGAGTACGGTGAAAATACAGACGAGGCCGCAAAAAAGACAGAAGATCTGGGCAAGAAGGAACAGGACGCCGAGAAGAAGAGCGGAAAGCTGAGGACAACGCTTAGCAGCCTTGCAAGCGCCATGCGAACAGGTATTGTCGCAGCGGCGAAAGCAGCAGCTGCGGCAGTAGCCGCAGTAGGAGCTGCTACAGTAGCCGCGGCCAAAGCCGGTTTTGACATGGCCAAGGCGGCCGGTGTTTATGCTGACGATCTGCTGACGCTAAGCCAGCAGACGGGGGTGAGCGCGGAGTCGCTCCAGAAATGGACGTATGCCAGTAATTTTGTCGATACGAGTGTCGATACCATGACAAGCTCGATGAGCCGCATGATCCGCAGCATGGGCGACGCTGCCGGTGGAAGCAAGGAAGCGCAACAAAAGTTCAAGGATCTGGGCGTCGCCTATAAGAACCTGGATGGCAGTATGCGAGGCAGCGAAGACGTATTCTGGGACTGCATTGAAGCGTTGGGGTCAATCGAAAATCCGGCAGAGCGTGATGCGGCGGCGATGGACCTATTTGGAAAGAGCGCGCAGGAACTTAATCCGCTGATCGAGGCTGGGCGGAAGGAATTTGAACGCTTGGGCGCAGAGGGCAAGAATTTGGGCGTCGTCTTTTCAGACGAGGCGCTGGTTGCGATGGGCAGTTTCGACGACAGCATGCAGCGCGCAAACGCATCAGCCGAGGGCATGCGCAATGCAATCGGTCTCACGCTGATCCCGGTCTTTCAGCCGCTCGTGGATAAGGCCACGCGAGCGATGGCTACGGTCGCGACTGCGCTTCAGGATGGCCTACAGCCCGGAGAGCTCGAAGAAATTACAGGCATACTCATCGGCCTTGCAAAGGACGCGCTTGAAAGCATCGGCACTACCCTCGCAGGAGCGCTGCCGCTGGTCGGTAATACGCTGAACAGCATTGTCGAAACGCTGATTGCAAATCTTCCAGGCGCGGTAGACGTGATCCTGCCGCAGGCCTTAGGCCTGCTGCAGACGGTCATCGACGGCGTAGCCGAAAATATAGATCCACTCATTCAACTGGCAGGAACGATTGCCGGAAGTCTGGGTGGTTTTTTAATTGAGAATGCTTCGACTATTGGGGGGACTGCGCTGCAACTGCTTCTAGCGCTGGTTGACGGCATCTCAGAGCAGCTGCCGACGCTCGTGCCTAGCGCGGTAGGCATGATTACGCAGCTTGCAGGGAGCGTGCTGGATGCGGTGCCGGAGCTCGCGGCGAAAGCGCCGGAGATCGTTACAGGTTTGCTGGACGGATTGAGCACAGCAGCGGAGACGACGGACTGGAGCGGGCTGGGAACAAAGGTGCTGGATGCTATCGGCGCAGCGCTCGAAGCGGCGGCAATGGCCGTCACAGCCGCGATCACGGCGATCGGCTCGACGGTCTGGGGCTGGATCTGCGACGGGGTTGCCGGGCAGGAAGGGCAAGACGGCGAGGAGCTGGATATTGGAGCGCGTGTGATCGGTTTTATACTGGACGGCCTGCAGACAGCGGTGAGCGGAGCTTTCACGTTAATCAGTACGATCGTCGGGGGCATCTGGGACGGTATCAAGGCCGGTTTGGGAATCAGCAGCGATAGCGGTGAAAACGGCGAGGCTTCCGGGATCGGCCAAAGCTTGCTCGACGGCTTCATCAAGGGCATTGAGACGGGAGTGACCGGGGTCGTCGATAAGGTCAAAGGTTTTTTCGGCGACATCTTGCAGGGCATCAAAGACCAATTCGGTATTGCCAGCCCCTCGAAGGAGCTGGAGAACGTCGGTGGCTTTCTGCTTGATGGCCTTCTGAATAGCTTGAGCAGCGGCATCACGGCAGCCTGCGAGGCTGTCAAGAAGATCTTTGGCCAGATATGGGATGCGATCAAGAGCATCTTCGGATTCGGGAATAACAAGGAAAGCGAGGAGAGCAAAGAGGCTAAGGGCGTCGGTGAGGAGATCATGGGCGGCATGAAAGCCGGCATCGAGGGCGATCAGGATCTCGTCACAAAAGCGATTACCAGCGCGGCGCAGGCGGCGATTACCGCGCTGAAAACGACTTTCGGCATCCAGGGAGAGGGGACGGGCAGCACGGTAGGCAGCGGCGTCGGGCAGAGCGTAGTCAAGGGTGTTGCGGACGGCATCACGGCCAAGAGCGTTGCAGAAACCTTCAGCTCGCCTGCCTCGTCGGCAAAGAAGGCTGCAACCGACGCGCTTAAAAGCGCCTTTGGCATCAACTTCTGGGGAAGCAGCGCGAGCGAGTTCGAGGAGATCGGCAAGGCCGTCGCGCAAGGTATCGCAAACGGGCTGAAGGACAATTCCAGCCTGATCAGCAGCGCGGCCAAGACAGCGGCAGGTAGTGCATTGAGCGCCGCTAAGAAAGAGCTTGGCATCAAGAGCCCGTCAAAGCGCGGCGAGTTGGAAGTTGGCCTAATGTATGCTGAGGGCGTCGCGAAGGGCATACGCGGCGGGATGAAACACGTCACGGACAGCGCAACGGAGCTGGCCAGGCGCGGCCTGCATTCGACGCGCGAGGCGCTTCCGTCGGCGCGCGCTGCTGCTTTTGACAATGAGGCAATGGGCGACGCAGTGGAGCGTGCCAACCGGCGCGCCGGCTTAGGCAACAGCATCATTGAGCTGGATGGCAATGTTACCGGGCGCATGATCGAGCCGCGCGTAAGCCGTAATCAGGCGCGTCGGACGGGGGCGACCATCGCGGGCCGCAGCAATAGGAGGCTGAAGACCATATGATAAGCAATTTCTCCTTTGCGGGCCGGCATTGCCTGCATGATTTTGCCTGCGAGTTTTTCGAGAATTCGCGGCAGATGGGGCCGGATACGATCCGCAGTGCCTATCAGGTGGCCGGGCGCAGCGGATCGATTCTTTATCCGGGAAGAGAGGTGTACGAGGATTTTTCGCGTTCTGGAGAGCTGATCCAACGCGGGCCTCAACGCCTGGAGATGGAGGATCTGATCTGGCAGCAAAGTGTTGCAGCATGGTTGCTATGCGGAAAGGAGCGACTGATCTTTGATAGGCATCCGGATCGGTACTATTGGGCGCAGGTAGACAAAGGACTGACATTCGGATATAAGGCCTGGATGTTCGGCTCGATTGCAGTGGAGTTCTTGGTGCAGCCCTTTGCGTATGCGCTACAGAGAACCACGCGGTCGCTTACGATGACTGATAAAAATGCAATAGCCCGCGTCCCGGTCGATACGGGCATTCGGACGCCGCTGGATGTCACGATTGTGAACAGCGGAACGGCTGCATTGCAGGGCGTTACGGTCGTGGCAGGTAAGAGACAGATTGTGCTTGCGGGCATGAACGTGGGGAGCGGGAAAAGCGTCGTTGTGAATTTGTCGGGCGAACGGGTGGAGGTAAAGGTAGGCGAGGAAGACGCGCGCCGGTACGTCCAATCGTTGCAGCTCCTGGAGATCGACGCCGCGACGGACGTTTCAGTGCAGCTTGCCACAGGCTACGGAACGATCAGCGCGCACGTGACGCTCAGCGCCCGCGGGAGGTGGGTATATGGGTGAGCTTGTCGAGGTATTTGACCGCAACCTTCAGTTCGCCGGCATATTGGACGACGCGGATGCGGTGAGCTATGATCTTGTGCTGAACGAGCTGTCCACAGCGAGCTTGGCATTGCCGCAGCCGAGCGAGCATAACAAGCTGCTGGGCGCGCACAGCTTTGTGCGCGTACACGACGAGGGTCGTATGGTAGGGGTCTTCCGCGTAAGCGGGATTCCGTCAAGTGACGATCTATCTGTAGCGGGCTGGACACAGTATGACTTCGACCACGCGATCATCACGTTAAACGATAGCCTGATTTTTGGCGACCACGAGATCGGCGGTGAGGGATACAGCCGCAGGCAGGTCATGGAGTACATTTTGGGTTTCCAGAAAGATCGCTTTTGGACGTTAGGCGACTGTGATTTTGAAGACTATTTTCAATATTGTTTTCAAAATCAGAAGATTCTGCCCGCCCTGTGGTCGACCTTTGAGACGCTGACAGAGGATTACACGGTCGAGTATGACTTCGCCACCACGCCGTGGACACTGCATCTGCACCGTGCAAAGGCGGGCGATGTCTGCGGGCTCGAATACGGCGGCGGTTTGACGGGTATCGTGCGCACGCGGGATGACGCCTCTATGATTACTCGGCTTTATCCGCTTGGATACGGCGAGGGAGTCAATCAGCTGCGCATCGGTGCGGTAAACGGCGGCAAGGATTATATTGACGCCGATACGCAAGGCCTTTGGGGGGTCGTGGAAGACACCTACACTGACGCCAGACAGGTTGACGCGGCCACGCTGAAAGCTATCGGTGAGCGCGTGCTGGAACGAGTAAAGAATCCGATTTTCGGATACGAAGCGGCTGCGGTAGACATGTATCTGATGACGGGTATGAGCTGGGATGATGTTTGGCCGGGGCGGTATGCGCACGTCATCGATCGGGAATACGGGGCTGTCATCGCCGGTCGAGTCAAGCGGAGAGGTAAAACGAACCTGCTGGGTAGCCCCGGCGATGTATGTTATGAGATCGGCAACAGCGCCGGCGATGCGATATCAAGCCTTTCTGATATTGCGGAACGCCTGGGCGTCGCAGATTTGTATTCACAGGGGGCCACAAACCTTTACAGCCAGCAAAGCCAGGATAACGCGGATCCGACGCATCCCATGCGGATGCGTTTTTATTTGCCGCAAAACGTCAAACGCATCAATCAGGTGTTGCTGTCGATTGCCAAGGAACCCTTCCGTGCTTACGAAACGGGCGCGGAGAGTGGAGGCGGAGATATTGCCACCACAGAGGAAGGCGGTGGTATGCGCACCAGCGAGGCTGGGGACGAGCTGCGTACGAGCACGCCGATCAAAATCATCACGACCGAGGGGTATACATCATCGCCGCTGGTAGACGGCGAGGTCAGCACGCATACGGTGATGGCGGTTGGCCTGCGTACAGATGCGACAAATGCGCAGACGGGAAACCCGATTGACGCGAACGGTGGCGCAGTCACGACGACGGGAGCAGGCGGTACGGCGCGCACGGATGCGACAAATGCGCAGACAGGAAACCCCAGCACAACGGCCTCCGGCGGAAGCTCACCGGGCACTGACGAAGCGGGCGGGCATACGCACACAGTCAGCGGTCACTCGCATTCGTTCAGCGGCAGCGGCAGTGAGGGCATCGGGCATAATCATGCGTTGGTTGGTAGTTCGAGCAACACGGGCGGCATCTCGTCGGGCGTCAAGACCGTATCAATATCAATCAGCGGCACGAGCGGAAGCAGCTCGCCGGGAACTAATACGCGAGGCGCGCACTCGCACACGGTAAATAACCATTCTCATGATATTACGCATACGCATTATGCAAATCACAGCCATACGATTTCCACGCATACTCATGGCATGGTTCATATGCACTACGCCAACCACAGCCACAAGATACCCGATCATCAACACGAGTTTAATCATATGCATAACGTCAGCATGACGTTCACGATCCCCGAAATGCTGGTCGAGATCCCGCCGCATCGCCATACGGTGAATACTGCACATGCCCACACAGTGACGCTTAAAAACCATGCGCATGATATTATCTATGGCATTTTTGAGGGCGCGACAGCCAGCAAATACTCTGTGGTTGTTGATGGTGTCGTAGTACCTGAAGCGGATATGAGTAAAGGCGAGATTGATGTTGTGCGGTATTTGAGTGCAAACGAAGAGGGGAAAGTGCTACGCGGCGCGTGGCACGAGGTTCAAATTGTGCCCGACAGGCTCACGCGCCTGACAGTCAATTTATTTTTGCAGGTGTTCATTCAATCGAGGGGCGGAGGAGATTATTGATGAAGCCTTATGTAATAGATGCCTTGTGTGAACTAGCAAGCGAACAAGTGATAGAGAGCAGGCCTGCACTGATGGTCAAAGGCGACGGCCTTGCACACCAGTGGCGCGTAGCGGTCGTATCACGTGGGGAGCCTGTGGACCTTTCGGGGTGTTCAGTAGCGGGATATTTCATTCAAAACGGGGAGCAGACAGTACGGCAGCCTGGTGTTGTATCCGGAAACATGGCAATTGTAGAGATACCGGACGCCGTTTACGGTGTATCAGGCCCAGTGGATGCCTTTATGCGTTTAACTGATGCGACGCGCAAAACAACAATAAGCATGATACGTATGACAGTGCGTGAAGGGGCTACGGATGTCATCATAGATCCTGCGAATAAGATACCGAGCATCGATGAACTGTTAATGCAGATTGAGCGTCTGGAGCAAATGGAAAAAATGGTGACCACTTCGGAATCCGCGCGCGTAAGCGCAGAAAACACGCGTAAAACAGCGGAATCGGCCAGGGCGGATGCCGAGGGTAAACGTGCGACAGCAGAAACCGCGCGCGGGACAGCGGAGACAGCCCGAGTAGATGCCGAGAAAAAGCGGGCGGCGTCGGAAACGTCGCGGGGGACGGCGGAATCGGCCCGAGCGGATGCCGAGGGTAAACGTGCGGCGGCAGAAACCGCGCGTGGAAGCGCGGAGACAGCCCGAGTAGATGCCGAGAAAAAGCGAGCGGCGTCGGAAACGGCGCGGGGGACGGCTGAATCGGCCCGAGCGGATGCCGAGGGCAAACGTGCGACGGCAGAAACCGCGCGTGATAGCGCGGAGACAGCCCGAGTAGATGCCGAGAAAAAGCGAGCGGCGTCGGAAACGGCGCGGGGGACGGCGGAAGCGGCCCGGGCGGATGCCGAGGGCAAACGAGTGTCAGCAGAAACGGCGCGCGGGACAGCAGAGACAGTCCGGGTAGATGCCGAGGGCAAGCGGGCAGCAGCAGAAACCGCGCGCGTGAACGCTGAAAAAACGCGGGAGCAGGCAGAGGCGAAACGCGTCACGGACAGCGCAAAGGCGTTGCTGGATGCACAGGCAGCCGTAAATGCTGCGGACGGATGGGCGCGCGCAGAAGCGACGGCGCACTCGCTGCCGGTCGGATCGGCGGCGACGGCCAGCGTCACATCTGCGGCAGACGGGCACAAAATAGTTGAGCTGGGGTTGCCAACTGGTGCGACCGGCGCGACCGGCAAAACCGGCGCAACGGGACGTAGCCTGCGTCTGCTGGGCGCATGGTCGAGCGGTACGGTATACGTCTACAACGAGCAATACGCCGATGCCGTGACCTACAACGGCAGCAGCTACGGCTGCATCAAATCGCACACAGCGAGCAGCAGCATCACGCCGATCCATACGACGTACTGGCAGCTGCTGGCGTCTCGTGGCAGCGTCGATAACCTGCCGATCCTGATCGGCGCGACGGCCAGTGCGGCGGGCACGGCGGGTTTGGCACCTGGTCCTGCAGCTGGGGCCCAAAGTAAATATTTGCGCGGTGACGGCACATGGCAGACGCCGCCGAATACGACGTACAGCCCGGCGACGACGAGCGCAAACGGTCTGATGAGCGCGGCGGACAAGAGCAAACTGGACGGTGTTGCGACGGGGGCGAACAAGTACGCGCACCCGACGGGCGACGGCAACCAGCACGTACCCGCGACAGGGACGGCGAACGGCGGCAAGTTCCTGCGCGCCGGATCGACGGCAGGGAGCGCGACGTGGTCGGGCCTTGAAAAGGCTGATGTGACCGGCGCGCTGGGCTACACCCCGCCGACGACAAACACGACGTACAACCCCGCAACGCAGAGCGCAAACGGCCTTATGAGCAGCGCGGACAAGGCCAAGCTGGACGGCGTGGCGGCGGGCGCGAACAACTACGCACATCCGACGAACGCGGGAAACAGGCACATCCCGGCGGGCGGCGCGAGTGGGCAGATTTTGCGCTGGAGTGCGGACGGAACGGCGGCATGGGGAGCGGACAACAACACGACGTACAGCGACATGAAGGGCGCGACGGCCAGCGCTGCGGGCACGCACGGCCTCGTACCGGCTCCGGCTGCTGGTACGCAGGGCAAATACCTGCGCGGGGACGGCACGTGGCAGACACCGCCGAATACGACGTACAGCTCGGCGACGCAGAGCGCGAACGGCCTCATGAGCAGCGCGGACAAGGTCAAGCTGGACGGGATCTCGACGGGGGCTGACAACGCGGCAGGTCGTGATATAACGTTCAGCGTACCGGTGTCTGGGTGGACCGACAGCGGCCCCTTTACGGCGATAATCTCAGAGGGTACCATTACAGAACGCACAAAAATCGTGCGATGGGAGCCGACGGAGGCAAGCGCGGGCAACCAGATCGCCGGAATATCGGCGAACACAAGCGCC
>JAEXCG010000051.1 GCA_023402355.1 Bacillota bacterium
GAGAAGTGTTTCCCGAGGCTAAATACCAGCGCTGTACCGTTCACTTCTACCGCAATGTGTTCTCCGTTACCCCGCGCTCCAAGGTGAAGCTGGTGGCCAAGATGCTCAAAGCCATCCATGCGCAGGAGAGCAAGAAAGCGGCCCGTGAGAAGGCCGGAGCCGTCGTGGAAGAGCTGCGGGCAATGAAGCTGAAGGAGGTCCCTAAGAAGGTGGAAGATGGCGTTGAAGAGACGCTGACCTACTGCGAATTTCCCTTTGAGCACTGGACCCGCATCCGGACCAATGATGTCATTGAGCGGCTCAACCGGAAGATCCGCCGCCGAACTCGCGTGGTGGGCACCTTCACGGACGGCAACTCTGCCCTCATGCTGGTCTGTGCCCGCCTGCGCTACGTGGCCGGCACACGGGGCAACAAGAAATACATGAACATGAAGCGCTTGGAGGCTGCCCTGCAGGACGCCTCTGTTGCCGGCTGACTTTGTTTTCACGAGATCTGTAAACTAATTTGCGCATAACGCTTGACGTTACCCATGTACCCCGCCTGATTGGGCTGGATGCGCGTCCCAGGCGCTTTGCAGGTCGATGAGGACGAGCGCGTGGCGCTGTGCGAGGCGCTTTACGATTTCGCCGTATTGGTCCATCCGCGCGCGCATGGGGTCGGCGCGGTTTGGCTCCATGAAGTAAGGCGTCATCAGGATCATGCCCTTGACGTGGGGGAGCGCACGCGCGATCAGGCGCTCATAGCTGCGCTCGTATTCCTCGGGCGATACGTGCTCCTTCGTTTGCACGGGGGAATCGAACTGATACCAGACGTCGTTGATGCCGATGAGCACGCTGATCCAGTCGGGCGCCAGGCCCAGCACGTCCGTCTGCCACCGCGCCTCAAGGTCGCGCACCTGATTGCCGCCGACGCCCATGCTGACCACGCGAAGGCGAAGCTCCGGATACAATTAAAAATAAAACGAAAAGCAAAAAACCCGCCGGAGCTTCGGCGGGTTTAAAACGCTTGCGTTACGCGTTTTTCAGTTTTTCCATCGAGTCGTTCAGCCGACGCAGCGTCTCGTCCTTGCCCAGCAGATAGGCCATTTCGAACGCGCCGCCGGGGGTGGATTCGCGGCCCGTGATCGCGATGCGCAGCGGCCAGAGGACCTGGCCGTTCTTCATGCCGCTTTCGGGGATGGCGGCCATCACGGCGTCGTGGAGCGAAGCCTCGCTCCAATCGGTGAGGCCCTCCAGCACGGGCCTGCACAGCTCCAGCGCCTTTACGGCGACCTCGGGGTTGGTCTTCATCTTTTTATGGGTGTAAAGAGCGACGTCGTAATCCGGCATCGCGGCGAGGAAATCGACCATTTCCGGCAGGCGGTTGAGCACCTCGGTGCGGCCCTGCAGCAGCTCCGCGAGGCGGCGCAGGTCGAACTTCTCGGGGTCGAGCGCCTTGGAGAGCCAGGGCAGCGCCTTTTCGTAGTACGTCTCGAAGGGGAGCTTTCGCATGTACTCGGCGTTGAACCACGTCAGCTTGTTCATGTCGAAGATCGAAGGGCTCTTGTTGAGGCCGTGCTCGTCGAAGGCCTTCACCAGCTCGTCCAGCGTGAAGAACTCGTTGTCCGTGTCCTTGGGGCTCCAGCCGAGCAGGGCGATGAAGTTGATGATCGCGTCCTTCAGGTAGCCCATTTCGAGCAGGTCCTCAAACGACGGGTCGCCGTAGCGCTTGGACAGCTTGCGCGAAGCGTCCTTCATCACGACGGGCAGGTGCACGTAAATCGGCGGCGTCCAGCCGAACGCCTCGTAGAGCAGGTTGTACTTGGGCGCGGAGGAGAGGTACTCCGTGCCGCGCATGACGTGCGTAATGTGCATCAGGTGATCGTCGATGACGTTGGCAAAGTTATAGGTCGGCAGGCCGTCCGCCTTGATGAGCACGTTGTCGTCCAGCGTGTCGCAGTCGACCTCCACGTGGCCGTAGAGGATGTCGTCAAAGGAAGCCTTGCCGGTCGTGGGCACGTTTTGCCGGATGACGTAGGGCTCGCCCGCCGCGATGCGGCGCTTGGCCTCCTCCAGCGGGATGTGCATGCAGCGCTTGTCGTACTTATAGGTCTCGCCCTTGGCCTCCGCCTCCTTGCGGGCGGCGTCGATGTCTTCCTTTGTGCAAAAACACGGGTAGGCGCCGCCTTTTTCGACCAGCTCCCAGGCGTACTTGGGGTAGAGGTCGCGCCGCTGGGTCTGGATGTAGGGGCCGTAATCGCCGCCGACATCCGGGCCCTCGTCGTACACAAGGCCCGCCGCGCGCAGGGACTTGTAGATGAGATCGACCGCGCCGGGCACCTCGCGCTCCTGATCGGTATCCTCGATGCGCAGGATGAACTTGCCGCCGTACTTTTTGGCGAACAGGTAGGTGTAAAGCGCCGTGCGCAGGCCGCCGAGGTGCAGGTAGCCCGTGGGACTGGGCGCGAATCGCGTTCTGACTTCCATCGTAAATAACCTCCTTGGGGGCTACGCGCCCCCAAACCCCGCGTTTAAGGGCGTTGCCCTTAAAAATCCCGTCCCCGCGCCGCGGCGCGAAGAGGGGATTCTTAAGGGATTATATCCCTTAAGCAGGGGTTTGGGGACAGCGTCCCCAATTTCATTTTGTGATTTTAAAGCTGTCCTTGAGGCCGACGACGCGGTTGAAGACCGGCATCTCGTCCGTGGAATCCTTGTCCTTGCAGAAGTAGCCGACGCGCAGGAACTGGAACGTGTCGCCGATAGCGGCGTCCTTCAGGGAAGGCTCCATGAAGCCGCGCAGCACCTCCAGCGAATGGGGGTTCAGGCGGGAGATGAAGTCCTTCTTGTCGACCGTCGCATCCTCCGCGCCCTCGGCATCCTCGCCGATGCCTTCCTCGCTCCGGAGCAGCGTGTCGTACAGCCGGGCCTCGAAGGGGACGCCCTGCGTCGCGCTGACCCAGTGCAGCGTGCCCTTGACCTTGCGGTTCGCGCCCTCGCAGCCGGAGCGGCTGTCCATATCGACGGAGCAGTGCACGCAGGTGACGTTGCCGTCCGCGTCCTTTTCAAAGGATTCGCACTTCACGATGTACGCGCCCTTGAGGCGCACCTCGCCGCCGGGGAAGAGGCGGAAGAACTTCTTGGGGGGATTCTCCATGAAGTCTTCCTGCTCGATGTACAGTTCGCGCGTGAAGTCCACGGTGTGCGTGCCCATCTCCGGGTGCTGCGGGTGGTTTTCCATGGGCAGCGCGTCCACCTTGTCCTCGGGCCAGTTGTCCAGCATGACCTTCAGCGGGCGCACGACCGCCATTGCGCGGCGAGCGTGCTCGTTCAGGTCCTCGCGCACGCAGTGCTCCAGCAGCGCCAGGTCCACGGTGGAATCCGCCTTGCTCACGCCCACGCGGTCGATGAAGTCGCGCACCGCGGCGCGGGTGTAGCCGCGGCGGCGCATCGCGTGCAGGGTGGGCATGCGCGGGTCGTCCCAGCCGGAGACGTAGCCCTCCTCGACCAGCTTGCGCAGGTAGCGCTTGCTCATGACGGTATCCGTCAGGTTCAGGCGCGCGAACTCGATCTGGCGCGGAGGATTCTTAAAGCCGCAGACGTTGACGACCCAGTCGTACAGCGGACGGTGAATTTCGTATTCGAGCGAGCAGAGGGAGTGCGTGATGCCCTCCAGCGCGTCGCCGATGGGGTGCGCGAAGTCGTACATCGGGTAGATGCACCATTCGTTTCCCGTGCGGTGATGCTTCTTGTACAGGATGCGATAGAGCGTCGGGTCGCGCATGATGACGTTGGGCGAGGCCATGTCGATCTTCGCGCGCAGCACGCGGGAGCCCTCCGGGAACTCGCCCGCCTTCATGCGCAGGAACAGGTCCATGTTCTCCTCGACGCTGCGGTCGCGGTAGGGGGAATTCTTGCCCGGCTCGGTCAGCGTGCCGCGATAGGCGCGCATCTCCTCCTGCGACAGGTCGTCCACGTAGGCGATGCCGCGGCGGATGAGGTCGAGCGCGAACTCGTAGATCTGCTGATACTGCTCGGAGGCGTAGTGCAGCTCGTCCCAGTCGAAGCCGAGCCAGTGGATGTCGTCCATGATGGCGTCGACGTACTCGACGTCTTCCTTGGTGGGGTTGGTGTCGTCAAAGCGCAGGTTGCACTTGCCGCCGAAGCGCTCGGCCGTCATGAAGTCGACGCACAGCGCCTTCACGTGGCCGATGTGCAGATAACCGTTCGGTTCGGGCGGGAAGCGCGTCTTCACGCGGCCGTCGTTTTTCCCGGCGGCGAGGTCCTCTTCGACCAGATCCCAGATAAAATTGGAGCGTTCCTTTGCTTCTTCGGGCATGGGGGTTCCTCCTCTTAATCCGCGAATGGCGGGGCGATTGGCTTAAAATAATACATTATTATATCCTGAATACGGAATGAAAGCAAGATGAACGCCTAAAAACGCGGGGAGATTGCCCCAAAACGTGCGAAGCTGCGCTTTCAGCGGGCGGACGGCGTCCGCCCGGCGCTGCGCGTCGGCGGGTGGCCCATGATCTCCAAGAAGGCGCGGTTGAAGCTGCGGATGTTCTGAAAGCCGCATTCCAGGGCGATCTGCGTGACGCTGTACGCGTTTTCCTCCAGCAGATGGCAGGCGTACTGCACGCGGTACTGGTTGAGGAAGCGACGAAAGTGCATGCCGACCGCCGCATGGAAGAAGCGGGAGAGGTAGTTGGGGCTGTAGCCGATGGCGGCGGCCGCGCTGCTCAGGGAGATGGCCTCCCGAAAGCGCTCCTCGACGTAGGCGAGAAGCTGGCAGAGCAGGTCGTCGTGGCGGCAGGTGCATGCCGCGAGGGGCACCTGCCTGAGGTACTGCGCGCAGACGGCGTAGAAGGACGCCTTCAGGCTGAACCTGTCCGCCGTCTTCGGCCCCAGATAGCATTCGTCCAGAAAGGCGCGAAGGCCGGGCGTTGCCTGAAATACGGTGCGCTGCCCCTGCTTGCCCGCGACTTCGCGCACAAAGGCGCCGACGTAATCCCCGGAAAACACGCAGACCAGCGATCTGGAGCGCTCCGGCGTGGCGTAGGCGTGTATTTCGTTGGGAAAGATGAGCGCCAGGTCGCCCGCCGCCGCCGTTTCCTTGCGCTCGCGCAGGCACACGTCCATCGTCCCCTCCAGGACGTAGACGAACTCGAAGTCCTTGTGCAGGTGCGGCACGAAGGAAAAATCGTCGTACAGATCGACGCGCACGTGGCCGGGCGCGGTGGAGTTGTCGAGCTGATACAGGGGCATGGGATCACCTCCGGTTCAGGATGAAAAGGGCATGTTTTGTCCGATGCGCCGCGGATTTTTGCTTTCCTCCCCGCGGCCTGTCCCGTTATAATAAGGCCGACGATTCAAGCGGAACGAAGGAGGAGCATTATGAACCGCATCACGGTCAATTTTAAGGAATCGCGCGGAAAAATCAACAGAAATCTTTACGGACACTTTTCCGAGCACATCGGCGGCGTCTTTTACGACGGGCTCTGGGTCGGAGAGGACAGCGGCATAGAGAACGTGCACGGCTTTCGCAAGGCGCTCGTGGACAGCTTTAAGAAGCTCAACCCGCCGGTGCTGCGCTGGCCGGGCGGATGCTTCGCGGAGACCTACGACTGGCGCGACGGCATCGGCCCGCGGGCGCAGCGACCGCGGCGCGTGAACTGGTGGTACTACTGCGACAAGCGGGTGGAGACGAACCAGGTGGGCACGCACGAGTTCATGGACTTCTGCCGCCTGACGGGCGCGGAGCCCTACTTCGCGGCGAACATGACGTCGACCACGCCCCTGCACATCCGCGACTGGATCGAGTACTGCAATTTTCCGGCGGGGGAGACGACGCTCGCGGACGAGCGGGCGCAAAACGGCGCGGCGGAGCCCTTCGACGTGCGTTTTTGGGGCATCGGCAACGAGAACTGGGGCGGCGGCGGGCAGATGACGCCGGAGATGTGCGCGCGGGAATTCGTCCGCTACACCACGATCCTGCGCAGCCTGGGCACGGAGAACCTGCGGTTCATCCTCTGCGGCGCGAACGGGCACGACGTGGAATGGACGCGCAGGCTCATGCGCGAGTGGAGCGCGCGGCGCTGGCACGAGGTGGAGACGTACGGCATGAGCATCCACTACTACACGAACCAGGGCAGCAAGAGCGATCCGCTGAACTTTACGGAGGACGAGTGGTATGAGCAGCTCTTCAAGGCCGCGTTCATGCAGCAGATCATCGACGACCACCGGGCGGCCATGGACGAGTTCGACCCCGAGCGCAAGATCAAGCTGATCGTGGACGAGTGGGGAAGCTGGCACCGCGACGGCTCCGGGCCGAGCCGGGGGTACAACCTGTTCGAGCAGCAGAGCACCATGCGCGACGCGCTGGTGGCGGCCGTCACGCTCAACATCTTCAACAACCGCTGCGACGTGGTGGACATGGCGAACGTGGCGCAGCTTTGCAACAACCTGCACTCGCTCTACCTGGCGGGCGGAGAGCATTTCGTGGAGACGCCGAACTACCACGTGTTCGACCTGTACAAGGAGCATCAGGGCGCGCGGCAGCTCTGCGTGCATACGGACCTGCCCAGCCTCGAGCGCGAGGGCTTCCGCCCGATGGAGGCGCTGTCCGTCTCCGCCTCTTTGAAGGACGGCTATCTCACGCTGACGCTGGCGAACCTCGACGTGGCGCGCTCGCAGCAGGTCAGCCTGCACGCTCTGTACGGCAGCGTCGCCGGAAGCGCCGAGGTGAGCGTGCTCTCCGGCCGGACGCCCGCCGCCTGCAACACGTTCGAGGAGCCGGACGCGGTCGTTCCGCGCACGGAGCGGCTGCAGATCGCGGAGGGCACGGCGATCACGCTCCCGGCGGCGAGCGTCGCGCGCGTGCGCATTCGGCTCGACTAAAGCGGAAAGCGGGTCAGTGCTCCGGCAAGAGCCGGGGCGCTCGGACTGTCGACAAACCCATCGAAGACAGATAAACCCAAAGCCGTCTACAAGACTGCAATCGTATCGCCCGGCTTTGCCCGCTGCGCCCAGCGCTATGCGCTGGGTACGGCCCTGCGGAGCGCTTCGCGCTGTCCTCGCGCCTAGTCGCTTCGCTCCCTTCGTAGTCGGGGCTTTTTCCGGAGCAAAACGCAGTTTTGCGGAGCGAAAAAATCACCCGTAATCTCGACAAAGTGGCGTACGCCACTTTGTCGACGCGCTGAGCGCTCCGGCAAGAGCCGGGGCGCTGTTTTGCGCCCGGCTCAGGTGAAGAAGTAGGCGGGCATCGTCAGCGTCGCGGTCGTGCCGCAGTCCTGCAC
>JAEXCG010000180.1 GCA_023402355.1 Bacillota bacterium
ATCTCCTCGTCGTGCGTGACGACGAGCTCGCCGTCACGCGTGAGATGCACGTCCAGCTCCACGCCGTCCGCGCCCTGGCTGGCCGCAAGCGAAAACGCCTCCAGCGTGTTTTCCGGCGCGTAGCCGCTCGCGCCCCGATGCCCCCAGACCTTTGCAGACATAAAAACCCTCCCCGCCTTTGATCAAGCTGCCCCCATTATACCACCGCGCCGCGCGGATGGAAAGCGCGGCGGTGAAAAGCCGGTTGAGCCCAAAGGCGGGATATGGTATAATAACACATCACGGACTATGTCTTCGCCCCGCGCGCCGGGGCGGAATTGGATGTGAACACATGGAGGCACCCTTTATATCGCTCATCTTGCCCGTGCGCAACGAGGAAAAGTACATACGCCAGTGCGCCGAATCGCTCTTTTTGCAGGATTACCCGAAGGAGCGGATGGAGGTGCTTTTTGTCGACGGCTGCTCCACGGACCGGACGGTGGAAATCCTCGAGGCCATGCGCGCGGAGCACCCGCTGCTGCGCGTGCTCGAAAACCCGAACCGCACCGTGCCCTACGCCATGAACGTCGGCATCCGCGAAAGCCGGGGCGAGTACATCGTGCGCATGGACGCGCACGCCGAGTACGCGAGCGACTACGTCTCCGGCTGCATCCGCACGCTGCAAAGCGTCGACTGCGACAACGCGGGCGGCGTGTGCGTGACGCGCGGGCGCGGCTACATGGGCGAGGCCATCGCGGGCGCGCTGTCCACGCCGTTCGGCGTGGGCAATTCCATGTTCCGGCTGGACGTGCGCAGCGGCTACGTGGACACCGTGCCCTTCGGCGCGTTTCGGCGCGACCTGTTTCACCGCGTCGGGATGTACGACGAGCGGCTGACGCGCAATCAGGACAACGAGCTCAATTATCGCATCCGCAAAAACGGCGGGAAAATCTACCTCGACCAGAACATCCGCTGCACGTATTACTGCCGCGACACGCTGCGCGGCATCATGAAGATGGGCTTTCAAAACGGCATGTGGAACGTCATCACGCTGTTCCTGTGCCCGGGCTCGATGGGCGTGCGCCACTTCGTGCCGCTTTGCTTCGTGCTCTCCACGGTCGTGCTGCTTTTGCTTTCCCTGCTCTTCGGGCCGCAGGTGTTCGGCGTGCTGCTCGGGCTGGAGTGGTTCGCGTACCTTTCGCTGGACGCCTTTTACAGCTACACCGTCGCGCAGCGCCTGGGCATGAAGTACCTGCCCGTGCTGCCGGCGATCTTCCCGGCCTTTCACATCGCCTACGGCCTGGGCTCGATGCGCGGCTTCTTCGCCCTCCCGCGCTTTCTGGGCGGAAAGCGGGAAGATAAATGAAGATTCTGCACATCTGCTGCAACTACGCGGACACGAAGGTGTTCAAGAGCCTGTTTACCCATCTCGCGGCGCAGGGCGTCGAACAGAGCGTCTACGTGCCCGAAAAGCGGGCGGGGGACATGGGCAAAAACCTGCCGGAGGACGGCGCGTATCCCGTCCGCTACAGCCTGATCGTCCGCCCGATGGACAGGCTGCTCTACTTCACCAAGGCGCGCCGCGCCCTGCCCGACCTGCTGGGGCACGTGGACCTTGCGGGCGTGACGCTCGTGCACGCGCACACGCTGTTCACGGACGGGGGCATCGCCTACCGCCTGCACCAGCGCACGGGCCTGCCGTTCGTGGTGACGCTGCGCTTTTCGGACATCGAATACTTCTTTAAATACGAGCCGCACCTGCGCCCCTACGCGCTGCGGATGCTGCGCGCGGCGAGCCGGGTGCTCTTCCTCTCGCCGGTGCATAGGGACAAGGTGCTCTCGCGCTACGTGCCCGCGTGCGAGCGCGAGGCGATCCGTCAAAAGTCCGCGGTCGTGCCCAACGGCATCGAGGAGGCGTGGCTCACCGGCCGCCCGCACGCGCTGCCGCAGGGTCGGCTTCGGATCGCGTTCGCGGGCAAGCTGACGGCGCGCAAGCAGCCGGAGCGCGCGATCGCGGCGGCGGAGCTGCTCGCGGGCCGCCTGCCGGGGCGCGAGGTGACGCTGCGCCTCGCGGGGGACGGCGAGCTGCGCGAAAAGCTGTCGCAGTCCCCGGCCGTGCGGTCGGGGCGCGCGGAGCTGCTGGGCCGCGTGGAAGGGATGGGGGCGCTTCAATCGTTTTATGACGGGTGCGACCTGCTGCTCGTCCCCTCCACGGCGGAGACGTTCGGCATGGTCTATCTGGAGGCCATGAGCCGGGGCCTGCCGGTGCTCTACACGCGCGGCCAGGGCTTTGACGGGCAGTTCCCGGAGGGCGACGTGGGCTTTCACGTGGACGCCCGGGACGTTTCGGACATGGCGGACCGGGCGGCCGCGTGCCTTGAGGGCTACGAGGCGCGGAGCGCCAGGTGCATCGATCGCGCGCAAGGCCTCGCCTGGCCGCGCGTGGCCGAAAGGATGCGGGACATCTACAGGGAGGCGGGCGCATGACGAACGAAAGGCCGCTGCGGGTGCTCGTGCTGGTGCACCGCCAGCAGGACGCAAGCCCCTACTGTTTTTTCGTGCACGATCAGGTGAAGGCGCTGCGCGCCCTCGGCCACGACGTGCAGGTGATTTCGCCCGTGGGCACGCTGCCCTTTTACGACCGGCTGCGCCCGGAGGCGGCGGCGATCGTCAAAAATACGCCGCGGCGCGCGGTGGTCGAGGGCGTGCCCGTCTACTATCCGCGCTTTCCGGCGCTGGGCGACGCGGGCGAGCGGCTGCTCGGCGGCGGGCCGGAGGCGCGCGCGGCGATGCGCATCGCCCGCCGCCTGCACCGGGACAAGCCCTTCGACATTCTGCACGCGCACATGCTCGACCGCGACGGGCACGCGGGGCTCTTCATCGCCCGGCGGCTCGGCGTGCCGATGGCGCTGACCGTGCACGGCACGGACGTCTTCCGCTACTTCGGCGGCGGGCGGGTGCCCAGCCCCCGCAACGCGGAGACGGCGCGCTGCGTGGACGGGCTGATGGCCGTTTCGGGCAAGCTGCTCTCGCTGGTGGAGCCCTACCGGGGCGGCGGGCTCAGCGAGGTGATTCCCAACGGCGTGGACCTCTCGCTGGTGAGCCCGGAGCCTTCAAACCCGCCGCGCCGCGTCCTCTCCGTCGGCACGCTCAAGGCGCGCAAGTGCATGGGCGCGACGCTGGAGGCGTTCATCGCCCTTTCCGGGGACTACCCGGACGCGCGACTTACGATCGTGGGCATCGGGGAGGAGCGGGAGATGCTGCAAAGGCGCATCGACGCGAGCGGGCTCGGCGGGCGCGCGGTGCTCGCGGGCGGCGTTTCGCACGCGGAGGTCATGCGCCTGATGGCGGAAAGCGACGCTTTCGTGCTGCCCAGCTACGACGAGGGGCAGGGCATCGTCTACATCGAGGCGATGGCCTCCGGCTGCGTGGCGGTGGGCAGCGTGGGCGAGGGCATCGCAGAGACGATTCGCGACGGGGAAAACGGCTTTCTCGTGCCCTCCGGCGACGCGGCGGCGGTGGAGCGGACGCTTCGGCGCATCTTCGACGCCCCGGACGACCTGCGCGATCTGCGCGCGCGGGCGCGCGAGGACGCGCTGGCCCTCTCCTGGGCGGAAAACGCGCGCCGCACGTCCGCGTTTTACCGCAGGGTGCTTGCGGGCAGATAGGTTTTTCCCATCCCCGCTCATGGAAGGAAGGTGCAATCATGAAGAAGAAGGACGGCGTGGATTCGTCGGGCCTGCTGAGGCTGTACGACCGGTGCGTGGGCGTGTTCGCGGAGCTGTTCGACGCGCGGCTGCTCACGCCCATGGTGACGGCGCTCCTCTTTTATACGGTGCTCTTCACGCAGCGCAAGTTTCCCATGCGCTGGATGTACTTCGTGCTCTTCGGCATGGTGCTGGTGCTGATCGTCTCCTTCACGGCCCGAACGCCGGGCATGCACAGGGCGCGCTGGCACCGGGGCATGGCGGGGCTGTGGTTCGCGCTGCACGGGTGGATGGCCGTCTCCGGCCTGTTTTACGAGGACTGGCTGCCGGAGGCGCTGGCGCTACTCATCGCCTATCCCTTCGTGTTCTCGGTGTTCACCTCGCGCGAGGACCGGGGCACGTTCCGCTCGATCCTGATGGGCTGCGTGTTTTCGGTGCTGCCCTTCCTCGTCTGGTCGTATGCGGCAAAGCCCCTGGTGCTGGGCTACCCCGGCTACTACGGCGTGTTTTACAACGCCAACGGCCTGGCCATGTGCTGCATCGTGATGAGCGTGAGCGCGCTGCTGCTCACGCAGACGGCGTGGCTTGAAAGGAAGAAGGGGCAGGCGGCGTTTTACGGCGCCGTGACCGCGGTGGGCAGCGTCACGCTGCTTTTGACGCTCTCGCGCTCGGCGCTGCTCTCCTACATCGGGGTGCTCGCGATCGTCGTGCCCGCGATGCTGCTGCGCACGGCGCGGCGGCCCGGCCGCGTCATCGCCCTGACGCTCGCGGCGGTGGTGGCGCTCGGCGGCGTGGGCCTGTACGTCACGCAGCTCAAGTTTCATCAGGTGGCCGTGGACGACTGGGAGACGGCGCTTTACAACAACGAGCACTACGGCGCGCCGATCATTGTGGACCCGCCGGAGGAGCGCAAAATGACGCTCGACGACCTGACGAGCGACCGCTACGGCATCTGGCGCATGGCCCTTTCGCACCTGACGCTCGTGGGGCACGAGTCGTCCGTGGTGGAGGAGTGGGCGGCCTGGGACGGCGGCGCGCGCAGGTTCAACTCGCACAACTCGTTCGTGGCGGTCGCCTACCAGAACGGCTGGCCCGCGGGCATCCTGTTCCTGTGCTACGTGGCGCTTTCCACGTATCGCGCGGGCCGGTATTACTGGCTGCACCGGCGCAAGAGCCCGCTGTACATGGCGCCGCTGGCCTTTTCGGTGGTGTTCATCATGGAAAGCCTGTTTGAATCGGTCTACGCGCCTTTCTCCGTCGTGGGTTGCGCCTATCTGCTGGTGCAGGGCGTGCTGCTGCGCTCGGATTTGATGGACGACGGCTCGGAGGCGAAGGCATGAAGGTATCCATCGTGGTGCCGGTGTACAACGGCGCGCGCTATTTGAAGGAGTGCCTGGACTCGCTGCTGGGCCAGACGCTTTCGGACTTTGAAATCGTCGTCGTGGACGACTGCTCCACCGACTCGACGCCCACGGTGCTGCTCGACTACGCCCGGCGCGACCCGCGCGTGCGGGTGCTGACGCAGCGCAAGAACCTGGGCGTCTCCTGCGCGCGCAACCGGGGCATCGAGGCGGCGCGGGGCGAATACATAGGCTTTTGCGACGCGGACGACTGGATCGAGCCGCCGATGTACGAGGTGCTCTACGACGCGGCCCGCCGCAGGGACGCGGACATGAGCTTTTGCGGGGTATTCAAGAATCTGGAGCGGCGCGCGGTGCAGGTGAACCTGCCCTTTGAGGACGGCGCGTGCTACAGCGCGTCGGGCATCCGGGAGACGATCGTCCCCGCGATGCTCTCCACGAAGACGGACAGCGAGGAGCTGCCGGTGAGCGGCTACACGCCGCGCAACCTCTTTCGCCGCGAGCTGCTGGAGGGCCTTTCGTTCGACGCGGACATCCACTACGCGGAGGATTTGCTCTTCATCGTCAGGGCGCTGCTGCGCGCGAACGCCGCCGTCGTGGTCAACCGGCCGCTGTACCACTACCGCTTTCACGCGCAATCCGTCACCAAGCGCTACAGCCCCTACGTGCCCGCCTCCCACGAGCGCTGCCATCAGCGTCTGGAGGAGGCGTTCCGGGCGGAGGGGCTGCTGGAAACCTACGCGCCGCGCATGCGCGTCAGGAAGCGGAGGAGCGCGGTGCAGGCGGTGGAAAACCTCTGCCTGCCGGGCACGCCCTACGGCTTTGCGCAAAGGGTCAGGGAGGCCCGGGCGTACATGCGAAAGGAATCGGTGCGGGAGCTCTTTGCGGGCTTTTCCGTGCGGGGGCTCCCGCCGCGCCTCGCCGTCAAGTACGCGCTGATGCGCGGGCGGCAGGCGCTGGCGCTGACGGCGCTTTTCAGCCTCATGCGATAGCGCGCGGAAGAATATGAAATACGGTGGAGGGCTTTACGTGGGCAACTGGGAGGACATCGAGGAAACCCTCGCGAAGAAGAAGGGGCAGCTCGCGGTAAAGCGCGCGGCGGACGTCGCGCTGTCGCTGGCGGGCCTTGCCGCGCTCTCGCCGGTGCTGCTCGTCTGCGCCGCTTTGATCAAGCTGGATTCGCCGGGGCCCGTGTTTTACAGGCAGGTGCGCGTGGGGCGCGGCGGACGGACGTTTCGCATCTTCAAGCTGCGCACCATGACGGACGGCGCGGACCGGCGCGGGCCGGAGATCACGGTCGGCGGCGATGCGCGCATCACCCGCGTGGGCGCGGTGCTGCGAAAGTACAAGCTAGACGAGCTGGCGCAGCTCATCAACGTGCTGGTGGGCGACATGAGCTTCGTGGGCCCGCGGCCCGAGGTGCCGCGCTACGTGCGGCTTTACACGCCGGAGCAGCGCAAGGTGCTGCTCGTGCGCCCGGGCATCACGGACATCGCCTCCATCGCCTACCGGAACGAAAACGACCTGCTCGCGAGGAGCGGCGACCCGGAGCGCGCCTACGTGGAGACGGTCATGCCCGCAAAGCTCGAGCTGAACCGCGAGTACATCGAAAACTTTTCCGTCGCGGGGGACGTGCGGCTGATCTTTCGCACGATCTTCGCCGTGGCGCGGGGTGAATAGATCAGGATTTTCCCCGGACGGGGATGGGGCGGCGCCCCAGGAGGAGGATTCAGGATGCTGGAAGCGTATCAGATTTTCAAACACCATCAGCTCACCGACCCGTGCGTGACCGCGGGCGACCGCGCCTGCCTCATCGGCACGCAGGACGGGCTCTTCCCGGACATGGGTCGCGCGATTCCCGGCGAGATGGGCGGCCTGTGGGCGGGCGACCTCAAGCTGTGCGACGGCTTTTTCTTCGCCATCGACGACGTGCCGCTGCGCGTGTGCGACGCGTTCGAGGCGCGGCCGGAAAGCTGCACGTTCCACTACCGCCTGCAGGAGGCGGGGCTGCACGTCGTGCGCAGGCAGTTCGTGCCCGACGGCGCGGCGGGCTGCGTGATCGAGCTGCTGCTCGAAAACCTGCGGCCCGCGCCGCGCATGGCGGAAATCTCCTTCACCGTGCGCACGGACATCCTGCCCGCGCACAGCGAGGAAAATGACCGCGAGACCGGCCGCGACGTGTGCGAGTACGACGAGCGTACGCAGGCGTTTTACGCGCGCGACACGCGCAACCCCTGGCACGTCTGCTGGGGGGCGGACCGGCAGGCCCCCGTGCTGCTGTGGGACATGCCGCAGGAGGTCTACGGTTTTGGCAACACGCGCGGCCGGGGCATCAACGGGCGGCTGTTCTACCGGCTGCGCCTGCCGGCGGACGGCCAGGCGACGATCCGCCTGTACGTCGCGGGCGGGCGCATCGCGCGCTCGCAGGCCGAGGACCTGATCGAAAGCCTGCGTCGGGACGCGGACGCGATGCTGGAAAGCAAGCGCGCGCGGCTTGGCGTGATGGCGGAAAGCGCGCTGGCGACATTGCCGGACGCGGACATCGAGCGCGCCTGGAACTGGTCGTGCATGAACCTGGAGTGGCTGATGCGCGCCGTGCCGGGCGGGACGCGCGCGGTGTGCGACAACCTGCCGGAGGCGCCCGGGTTCTTCCTGGGCGACGGGGAGGAGGCGCTCTCCGCGATGCTGCCGCTGGGCGGCGTGGAGACGCTGGAGGCGGCGCTTTCGCTGCTGCGCGACGTGAGCCAGGAGGCGGAGGGCCCTGCGGGCCGCGTGGTCGGCGGCATCGCCCCGGACGGACGCGTGCTCTCCCCAGGCGACGCGCTGCAAAGCGCGCGCTTCGTGTCGCTCGTGTGGCGCGCGTTCGAGTGGACGGGGCATACGGACTTCCTTTCGGAGATGATGCCCTTTCTCGTGCAGTGCATGAACTACATCCGCCGCGAGACGAAGAATTTTCAGGACTTCTCGCTGGTCTACCCCAAGACCGTGCGCCGAATCGCCATGCAGTACGCCGCGATGCTGGAGGCGCTTTCCTACGCGGGCGCGCAGGAATGGCTGGACATTGCGCAGGGCATTGAGGCGCCGGAGGAGGACGCGCTGCCGGAGGGCGCGCCGCTTTCCAAGCAGGCCTCGTGGCACGGCGCGCGCGCTCACGTGGAGCAGATGCTGGGCTGCGTGCGGCGCATCGCCGCGACGCTGACCTATGGCATGCCGGGCGCGCTCACGGACGAGGACGCGGCGGACGGCGTGTTCGTGCAGGCGAAGGCCCCGGCGGGCATCGTCTGGCCGATGACGCGCTACCTGTTCGGCGTGCACCCGCAGTCGCCCCGCCGCGTGATTCGCTGGGAGCCGCACACGCCCATCGGCTGGGACGGCTGGAAGCTGCAAAACCTGCGCGTGGGCGACACGCTCTTCACGGTGGAGAGCCGCCGCGTGTCGCAGGGCAAGGCGGAATACACCCTGCGGGCGAGCGAGCCGGGCTGGCGAATCGCCGTCGTGCAGGAGGGCAAAGAGGAAATGGTCGACCTGCAGGATGTGCTCACGCTCACCCTGGCGGACTGACGGAGGCGAAGAAATGGCGAAGCTCGGTTTTATCGGCGCGGGCAACATGGCCTGCGCGATCATCGGCGGCATCGTGAAAAGCGGCGTCGTCCCGCCGGAGGAAATCCTGGTGACGGCCAGGCACGAGGAGACGTGCCGGCGCGTGGAGGAGCGCTTTCACGTGCGCAGCGCGCGCTCGAACGGGGAGCTTTCGCGGGAGAGCGAATGCGTGCTGCTGTGCGTCAAGCCCGTGTACCTGTCGCAGGTGCTGGGGGAGGTCGGGGACGCGCTGCAAGGCAAGCTGGTCGTCTCCATCGTCGCGGGCTGGGACATGGAAAAGCTCCGACATCATCTGCCGGACGGCGCGCGGGTGGTGCGCGTCATGCCCAACACGCCGCTGCTCGCGGGCGCGGGCATGTGCGTCTTCGACGCGCAGCACACGGCCACGCCGGAGGAATACGCCTTCGTGCAGCGCCTGTTTGGGGCCGCGGGCGAGGTCTGCGAGGTGGAGCCGCACGCCTTTGAGGCGGCGACCGGCATCAGCGGCTGCGGCCCGGCGTTCGTCTATCAGTTCATCGAGGCGCTGGCGGACGGCGGCGTGCGAAACGGCGTGCCGCGAAAGCTCGCCTATCAGCTCGCCGCGCAGACCGTTCTGGGCGCGGGCAAGATGGTGCTGGCGACGGGCAAGCACCCCGGCGCGCTCAAGGACGCGGTCTGCTCGCCGGGCGGCACGACCATCGAGGGCGTGGCCCTGCTGGAGCGGCGCGGCATGCGCGCGGCGGTCATCGACGCGGTGACGGCGACGGTGGAGAAGACGGAAAAGCTGAAGTGAGGGATTTTGTGAACGCAAAGAGGCTGATCGCCCTGCTGCTCTGCCTGTGCCTCGCGCCCACAGGCGCGCTTTGCGGGGAGCTGGAGCTCGTCTCTGACGGCGACGGCTCGGCGGCGCGGCGGACGGAGGCGCCCGCAGGGAACGCGCAGGCGCAAACGGAGCCGGAGGTGCCCGCCGCAGGCGCGCCCGCCGCAGACGCGCCCGCCGCGGACGTATCCGTCGCGGACGTATCCGCCGCGCAGGGCGAGGTGCCGGCCAAGGTCCGGCGCTTCATCGACGTGGCGCGGGCGGAGTTTGAGGCGAACGACTGGCAGAAGCTGCCCAAGGACAACAAGTACACGGTCTGGTACTACGGCGACCACCGGCAGATCGGCTGGTGCTCGGTGTTTTTGATCTGGTGCGCCAACGAAGCGGGCATTCCGCTCTTCAAGAAGGACGCGGTGGAAGTGCCGGAGGACGGCGTCTTCTCGTGCATCGAGGGGCGCGTAGGCAACGTTAAGCTCGGCTTTGAGAGCGTGGGGCGCTGGACGGAGACGGAGCCGCCCCGCCCGGGCGACCTGGTGATCTACGGCGTGCGCGGCTCCACGCCCTACACGCACATCGCGATGGTGGAAAGCGTGCAGGCGCTGGGGGACGACGTGTACGAGCTGACGACGCTGGAGGGCAACGTGAACTCCACGGTCAAGCGCTACCGCTACCGCTACGACCTGACGCCGAAAAAGGCGTACCACAACATGTCCGTCGTACCGGAGGACGAGCGCACGGACGACAACTGCCAGTACAAGCTGCACAACGAAAGCTGGTACGTCTTCGGCTTTTGCCGGACGTGGGAGTAAAGCGGCGGCGGGTAAGCGGTTTCTCCATGCGTCCCAGAGGCGTTTGACGCGTCTGAACACGGCTCGAAGGAGCGGAGGCTGAAACAGCCTCCGTCTTTTTGTTTTTTACAGCCGCCGCCCCTTTTTTGCGGGCAAGACTTTGCCGCCTCTGTGCGACAACATATCATGCCTTGAAGGCATTGGTGACTATGTGATATGCGTATTTGATATTTCACAAAATGCCCTTTATAATAAAAGCACCGGAAAGCGAAGCGGCGTTCCGGTGAGCGGGAACAAAGGCATTTTGGAATGAAGAAAGGTCGTGTATCATGAGAAGATGGATTTCGCTACTTTTCGCCCTCTGTGTTTTGCTGGGCGTGTGCGTGCAGTCGCCGGCTTCAGCGGAAGGGCAGTCCCCCAATACGCAGAACGCAGCGCGCCGCGTATCGGTTCCGATCGAGGGAGAGGCCGTCCGACCGCGCGTGCTCGTGGCCTATTTTTCCGCGACCGGCGTCACGCGCTCCCTCGCGGAGAGCGCGGCGGAGGTGCTGAAAGCGGATCTCGTCGAAATAGTTCCGCGGAGCCCCTATACTGCCGACGACCTGGACTACGGCGACGCGTCCAGCCGCTCTTCGAGGGAGCAGGGAGACGCTGACGCCCGCCCCGCGATTTCCGGGCGCGTGGAGAACATGGAGGACTACGACGTCGTGCTTCTGGGATACCCCATCTGGCATGGGCAGGCGCCGAGAATTCTTTGCACCTTTCTGGAAAGCTACGACCTGACCGGGAAGAAGATCGTCCCCTTCTGCACCTCGCAAAGCAGCGGGATCGGCAGCAGCGACGCGAATCTCCATGCCTTTGCAGAGCGCGCCGACTGGACGCCCGGCAAGCGATTTGCCGGGGATGCCTCCCAGCTCGAGGTAGAAGAATGGATCAAAGGGCTCGATTTGCCTGTGGAAGATGAAAGCGCCGCGCAGAAATAGGGGCTGTGAAATGCCGGTGAACGGAATCGGCACCTGCTGCCCGCTGGACGCGTGTGCGTTTTGGCCGAATCAAAGGCGCTTTCCTGCGGCGCGCGGCGCATTGACACGGCCGATATGTACCATAACGGGGAAATCGTGGGCGAGGCCATCCGCAGATGCGGCGTTCCGCGCTGGTGCAGGGCGGGTCCGCTGGGCGGCCGGTGGCTTACCGCCGAGCGGCTGGACGATGAGACGATCACGCGGAGCGCAAATGCCCATGAAGTCCTCCTCGCAGGTCACCCACCGCTGGAACCTGCAAAAGGGCGTTGGGGCCATTCCGGGCTCCGGCACCCCTGCGCACATACGGGAAAATGCGGATTTGTTCGACTTTGTACTGACGGACGCGGAAATGGCCTAAATCAACGCCCTTGACCGAAACGAAAAGCACGATTGATACCGAGAACGCGAGGCTCCCGCCGATTGCAGCGCGAGCCTCGCGTCGTATTTTTCTAGGCCGCTCAGCGCTTCACCAGCCCGTAGTACGTGCGCGCGGTCAGGCGGAAGACCAGCGCGTACACCGCGCTGAAGCACAGGCTGGCGACGAGCGCGCACAGCAGCGTGAGGCCGAGGTTGTGCAGGGAGAAGGCCTGCATCGCGTGCGCGAGCATGGGGGCCGCGAACGCCGTGTGGAGCAGCGCAATCAGCAGCGGCAGGAAGAACACGAGCAGGATCTGCTGGTTGATCGTCCGCTTTACCTCGCGGTCGCTCATGCCGACCTTTTGCAGGATGACGAAGCGGTCGCGGTCCTCGTAGCCCTCCGACACCTGCTTGAAGTAGATGATGAGCACGGTGTTGACCAGGAACAGCAGCGCGAAGAACGCACCCAGGAAGATCAGCCCGCCGAAGAGCGCGTAGCCGTCCATCCGGTCGCTGTAGATGTCGCCGAAGCTGTAGGTGACGCCCTCGCCCGCGGAGAGGATTTTCATGCGCTCGCCGTGCAGCGCCGCGAAATGCGCGGCGAAGGCGGCGCAGGCGTCCTCCGGACCGGACAGGTTGAGGCAAAGGCTCGTGCGGTTCGGCCTGCGGTCCGGAATCTGCAAGAGACTCGCGAGGGCGCTCATCGCCTCGTCCGTGGGCGCGACGATGTACAGCGTGTCCGTGCCCGCGCCCAGGTCGCGCTGCAGGGCCTTAAACGAGCGCTCCCTGCGGCTGATGGCCAGCTCCGGCCAGCCCAGCCCCACCGGCGTGTAGCCGGAAAGCGCGTCCCGCTCAAAGGCGAGGGTGCGGTCGTAGAGGATTCCGACCTCGTCCTCGGAAAGGTCGAGCGCCTCGCCGGTGAGCGTCCGGTACGCGCCGGGCGGGAGCAGCACGAGATCGGTGACGGAGTAGTATTCAAGCCCCGTCGGGTCGATGCCGAAGCGCACGGTGCCGTCCTGGGAAACGAGGCACGAGCCGCCGCTCATCGAGCGGTAGAGCAGCGCGTCCTCGATCTGAACGCCGTAGGTCTTCGACGCGGCGCGCGCCTCCTCCAGAAGGTCGGCGTAGGCGGCGTAGACGTCGCTGCCGTCGCCGTCGCGGGCCGCGTGGCTCGCGATGTCAAAGGGGTTGCGCTCGCGGGAGATGTCCTCCTGGCCGAAGTACAGCCCGCAGCAGGCGGTCATGGTGACCAGCACCATGGTGGAGAGGATGCAGATGTTGGAAAGGCCCGCCGCGTTCTGCTTCATGCGGTGCTTGAGCGAGGAGATGGCGATGAACGGGCCGGGACGGTAGTAAAAGGAGCGGCAGCGCGAGAGCAGGTTCAGCGCGAACGCGCTGCCGGAGGTGAAGAGCAGGTAGGTGGCGAGGATGACGAGCAGCACCGCGGGCCAGAACAGGAGCAGCGCGCCCACCGGGCTGGCCGCGAGGACGGCGCAGGCGTAGGCGGCCACGAGCATTGCGACGCCCAGCACGGCCATCAGCGGGGTGAAGTGCGCGCGGCGCTCGCCCTTTTTTTCGCCGTGCAGCAGCTCGATGGGGCTTGCGCGGTAGACCTGCAACAGGTTGTACAAGGTCGTCGAGGCGAAGACGACGCAGAACACGCCAAAGGTCGCCGAAAGGGCGTTCGGCTCCAGCCGGTAGACGCTGCCCTCGGCCACGCGGACGACGCGCATGAGCGCATAGAAGCACAGCCTGCCGAACGCGCAGCCGATGGCGAGCCCCAGCGCGAGCGCCGCGAGGTTCAGAAGCAGGCTTTCCAGCAGGATGATGCGCGCGACGTGGCGCTTTTCCAGCCCCAGCACGCCGTACAGGCCGAATTCCTTCTTCCGGCGCTTCATGAGGAAGCTGTTGATGTAGAACATGTAGCCCACGATGAAGAGGGTCATCAGGTACTGGCCGACCATCAGCAGGCTCTGCGTGGTGGCCCCGTGGCTCATGTTCTGCACGCTCTTGGCGAGCAGCAGGTTGGTGATGATGAAGTACATCGCGGACATCAGCGCGGCGGCGATGAAGTAGGGGAAGATCATCTGCCGGTTGCGCCTGAGGTTTGAGAGCGCGAGCCGGGGCGCGTACAGCTTAGCCAATGTCCACACCCCCGTCGGAAAGCACGGTGAGCGAGGAGACGATCTTGTCGAAGAACGCCCGGCGGTCGCCCGCCGTGCTCCCCTGTTCGCCGCGGTAGATCTGCGAGAAGAGCTGGCCGTCGCGGATGAACAGCACGCGCGAGGCGTAGCTGGCGGCCATCGCGCTGTGCGTGACCATCAGGATCGTCTGCCCGGCCTGATGAAAGCTCGAAAGCGTCTCCAGCAGGTGCTGCGAGGCCTTGGAGTCCAGCGCGCCGGTCGGCTCGTCCGCGAGCAGGAGCTGCGGCCCGGTGATGACCGCGCGGGCGACGGCCGCGCGCTGCTTTTCGCCGCCGGACACCTCGTAGGGGAACTTGTCCAGCAGCTTGGTGATGCCAAGCGTCGTCGCCAGGGGCGAAAGCCGCTTTTCCATCTCCGCGATGGGCGTGGAGGAGAGCACCAGCGGCAGCAGGATGTTGTCGCGCAGGTTGAACGTGTCCAGCAGGTTGAAGTCCTGGAACACGAAGCCCAGATGGTCGCGCCGAAAGCGCGCCAGCTCCCGGTCCGGGATGTCCGCAAGCCTGCGGCCTTCCAGCAGGATGTCCCCGCTCGTCGGCTTGTCCAGCGAGGCGAGCAGGTTGAGCAGCGTGGTCTTGCCCGAGCCCGACGGGCCCATGATGGCGACGAACTCCCCGCGGCCGACGGTGAAGTTCACGTCGTGCAGGGCGGTGAACGCCTGCGCGCCCAAGCGTGTGCGGTAAATCTTCTTGATATGCTGTACTTCGAGCAGCTCCATGTCCTTTGCCTCCGTTTCTTTGCCTGGAGCGGCTGGGCCGTTCGCGCAGGCTTCCGGTCCGTATGCGCGACGTTGCCATGCCCCGGGGCCTCCTGTGAGGCCGCCCTCAGCATACCGCAAAAACAGACGCCCTGCCATCGATTCACGTGACGGCAGGGTGACATTTGTGTAAGGTTCACGCATCCCATACGTCCGGGCGCGCCGCGCCGTTGCGTGCTTGGCAGGCCTTGCCTAGACGCGCGCCGTGATCTCCCCCTCGGCGGGGAAGACGAGGCGGGCCGTGGTGCCCTTGCCGGGCGTGGAGGTGAGCGTCAGGCGGATGGCGAGCATCTCCGCGGCGCGCTGCGCCATCGACAGCCCCAGGCCGCTCGCGCGCTTGTCCAGCCGCCCGTTGTAGCCCGTGTACCCGGCCTCGAACACGCGGGGCAAGTCCTCCGGGCGGATGCCGATGCCGCTGTCCGCGATGCACAGCGCTCCGGCCTGCTCGTAGATGTGCACGCCGCCCGTTTGCGTGTACTTGACCGCGTTGGAGAGAAGCTGCTCCACGATAAAGCAAAGCCACTTCTCGTCCGTGTGCGCGCAGAGGGAAATCGCATCCAGCCTCAGCCGCAGGTGCTTTGCGATGAACATCTCGGCGTAGCGCTTGACGCTCTGGCGCACCAGCGGCTCGATCCGCGCCTTTTCGATGACGAGGTCGCTGCCCGCGTGCAGGAGCCGCGCGTATTCCAGCGCCATACCGGTGTAGCGCTCGATCGCGAACAGCTCGCGCGAGAGCGAGGCCGGATCGACGGGCCCGCGCTCCATCAGCAGCCGCAGCGCCGCGATCGGCGTCTTGACCTGATGCAGCCACATCGTGTAGTAGGCGATGAGCTCGCCGCGCGCGCGCTTGTCCTCGGTGCGCCGCTGCTGCGCGCACGCGTAAAAGGCGCAGAGCAGCCGCTGATACGCCTCCTCCTGCGCGTCCAGCGGCGGCGGCAGGAGGGGCGCGGCCTCGTCGCGCACCCGGATGGACCTAAGCGCGAGCAGCCGCGCGCGAAACCTGAAATAATCGGCGGCTCCCGCGAGGGCGAGCACGAAGAAGGCGAGGAACAGACCGTAGACGACGGGGTACATCGCCGTCTGCCCGGAGGCCAGGCAGACGATCAGCACCGTCGCCGCCGTGACGCAGGCGGCGAGGATCGCGGCGCGCCGCGCGCGCAGATAGGCCCTAATCATGGATCACATACCCCAGCCCCTTTTTGGTTTGTATGAAGTCCGCGAGCCCGATGCCCTCGAGCTTGCGGCGAAGGCGCGCCATGTTGACGGTCAGCGTGTTGTCGTCCACGAACACGTCGTCGTCCCACAGCGCCTTCATGAGCGTCTCGCGCGAGACGATTTCGTTTTTGCGGGTGAGCAGCGTGAGCAGCATGCGGCATTCGTTTCGCGTAAGGTCCACGCGCTGCGCGCCGAATTTCAGCGTGGCGTCCTGCACGCCAAGCTGCGCGCCGCGCGCGCAAAGGGGCGCCTCGCCCTCCCCCGGCGCGGCCGCGTAGCTGTAGGCGCGGCGCAGCAGCGCGGCGATCTTGGCGAGCAGCACCTCCATGGAAAAGGGTTTGGTGACGTAGTCGTCCCCGCCCATGGTCATGGCCATCACCTGATCCACGCTCTGTGTGTGCGAGGAGAGAAAGAGGATGGGCACGCGCGAGCCCTCGCGCAGGCGCTGGCACCAGTAAAAGCCGTTGAAGCGCGGAAGGGAGACGTCCATGAGGACGAGGTGCGGCGAAAAATCGGCGAACTCCGCGTCGACGCGCTCAAAGTCTATGGCGCGGCGCGCCTCGTAGCCCCAGCGCGACAGGCTGTCCTCGACGACGGAGGCGATGGTGAGGTCGTCCTCGACGATCATGATGCGGTACATGGCGATCCCTCCTGGCGCTTATTATACGAAGATTCGTGGGTTTGAGCAAGGGGCGCGCAAATTTGAGCAGGTTTCTTTTGAGAAGCTGGAGGAAGCGCATGACAGAAGCAGAGAAATGCGCTATAATGAATTGATGAAACCATTCATTTGGAGGGAATACGGATGACGACCATTCGAGACGTGGCAAAACTGGCGGGCGTGTCCCTGGGAACGGTCTCCAACGTGCTCAACGAGCTTCCTACGGTCAGCGTGGAGAACCGCGAGCGCGTGGAACGGGCGATCGCGCAGCTCGGCTACCGGCGCAATCAGGCGGCCTCGCAGCTGCGCTCGAATCGCTCGAACGCCATCGGCCTGGTGATTCCGGACATCACGAACCCCTTTTACCCCGAGGTGGCGCGCGGCGTGGACGACGCCGCCCGCCGGGCGCAGTACAACGTCTTCCTGTGCAACAAGGACCGCTCCATCAAGAAGGAAGAGGACGCGATCGAGGCGCTGCTCAGCAAGAACGTGGACGGCATTCTGCTGTTCAAGCCGAGGATTTCGCAAAAGCGGATCGACGCCGTGGCGGAGCAGTGCGCGCTGGTCCTGCTCGACACGAACCCCGCCCTCGTAACCTGCGACACGGTGAACGTGGAGGATTATCAGGGCATGGAGCGCGCCGTGCGCGAAGTCGCGGCCAGGGGCCACCGGCGAATTGCCTTTATTTCCGGCCTTCAGGACTCGTTTTCCAGCGCGCGGCGTCTGGAGGCGTATCAGGAGACCCTTCGTCAGTTAGGTCTGCCCGCCGCGCCGGAGTACGTGTGCCAGGGCGACTTTACCGCCAAGAGCGGGCACGAGAGCATCAGAAAGCTCATGGCGCTTCCTCAGCCGCCGACGGCGGTGATGACCGCCAACGACATGATGGCCCTGGGCGCCATCGCGGGCGCCTACGAGCTGGGCATCCGCGTGCCGCAGGAGCTGTCCATCGTCGGATACGACGACGTGCAGAACGTGCAGTGGACCTTCCCGCGCCTGACGACGATCTGGCATCCTAAGTACGAGATGGGCGAGTCGGCGGTGCGCCTGCTGGTCGAGCGGATCGAGGCGAGCCGCAGGCGCGAGGACATGGCGCGCCGCAACCTCGTGCTCGAGACGCGCCTCAAGCTACGCGACACGCTTTCACAGCCCTGCTGCGAAAGGAGGAGGAAAGAAGAATGGAACCGATCTGGATTGGAAACGACCATGGCGGCTACGAAATGAAGCGGGACATCCTGAGCTATCTTGAGGAACGGAGGATCCCTTATCGCGACGTAGGGTGCCATTCGACCGAGATCGTCCGTTATCCCTACTACGCCGCGCAGGTGGCGGGCGCGGTTTCCTCGGGCGAGGCGAAGCGAGGCATCCTCATCTGCTCTACGGGCATCGGCATGTCGATCATCGCCAACAAGTTCAGCGGCGTGCGCGCGGCGCTTTGCACGTCCGCGTACACCGCCCGGATGACGCGCGCGCACAACGACTCCAACGTCCTTTGCCTGGGCGGAAAGACGACGGGCCTGTTCGAGGCGTACTCCATTTTGGACGAATGGCTGAACACCGACTATCTGGGCGGCAGACACGACATTTCGCTTTCGCTGATCGACGCGTGTGAAAAGGTTCATTTTACAGGGGAAAGCTGGGAGCCTGATCTCGAACATATGCGTTGACTTCCGGGCGATTGTGCGAAGTAAACGAAAATTTGTGAAATAAAAGGACAAACGGGCTTGACAAGACCAAAGAAATGAGGTATTATGTTGGCAATGAAAGGTTTCATCCGATAAAAACCTGACATATATTTTTTACGCCTGAAATGGAACGTTTCATTATCCTGGAAACCTAAAGGGCGCGAGCGCGTACGGCCCTTTGGAAAATAAAGTAGGAGGCCCCAACGTATGAAGAGAAAACTCACGGCAATCCTTTCCCTTTGCATCTGCGCGTTCCTGCTGGTCCCCGCTCTGGCATTCGCAGAAGAGCCGGTCAGCGAAATTCAGGTGCTCACCTACGACAACGACTTCTTTGACAACGTCATCGCGGACTTTGAGAGCAAGAACCCGGACATCAAGGTCGTCCGCAAGCTCGGTCAGGGCATCGACACGGGCGCCACGGTCGCGATGCTGTCCTCGGACGACGCGCCCGACGTGCTGCTGGTGAACTCCGGCCCCGGCCGCGTGCTGCCGCTCGCGCAGGCAGGCCTGCTGGAGGATCTGACGCCCCATTACGCCTCGCGGGGCTGGGATCAGGTCGTGAACCCCTCCATTCTTGAGACGCTCAAGAACAACGACGACAAGCTATGGGAGATCTGCAACGGCATGGACGTCTTCTCTGTCTATTATCATAAGGACGTCTTTGACAAGCTGGGCCTTGAAGAACCCAAGACGTTTGAGGACTTTGAAAAGATCTGCGCTGCGATTCGCGACAGCGGCATGACGCCCATGGTCATCGCGGGTCGGGACAACGTGCAGCTTGGCTGGGCGATGGGCAACTTCTTCCAGTCTGTCTGCGGACGCGACTATATGACCGACCTGATCTACGGCGACGGCAAGTTCACGGACGACGTGTTCAAGCAGGCGCTGAACAAGGTGCTGGAGTTCTACGACAACGGGTACATCAATAACGACGTGGTTGCCCTCGGGCTTGACGAAGCGCTTACGAGCTTTGCGCTCAAGCAGTCGGCGATGGTCTTCTCCGGTCAGGGAAACCTGCAGACGTACTTTAACGACGGCACCCTCGACATGGAGCAGGTTTCCTCCTTCGCCTTCCCGAGCCTGCGGGGCGACGCGGCCATCCCGACCGCCGGGCTGGCCCATAGCTGGGTCGTGAACAAGAACACGAAAAACCTTGAGGGCGCGCTGCGCTTCATGGATTACGTGGCGTCGATCGACTATCAGATTTGCCTGGGATCGATGAACGAGTGGAACTACGGTATCGGCGCGATTCAGGTGGAGGACCTTTCGCTGCTCAATCTGAACCCGATCGTCAGCAGCGCCTTTGAACAGCTTCAGGGCGGCACGGGCTACAACCCCAGCGTGTACCTGCTGGGCAACCAGAAGACCGTCTATTATACGAACAATCAGGAACTGCTCATGAAGACGAAGACGGTTGACCAGATCGCAGAAGAGCTGCAGGCCTCCAAAGAGGAATATCTCGCCAATAAGTGAACCTAACCCGCCGGAGGGGGAGGCCCCTCCGGCGGGCGCTCAGGAAGAAATCCTGAAAGGGTGAAATTATGCAAAGCGCAGTCATACCGGCGCGGCGCACTTTGCGCCGCAGACAGACGTGGAAAGAATACGCCGTGGCCCTGCTGTTTGTCCTTCCGTCTTTTTTGCTTCTCGTCTATTTCGTCGTCATTCCCACGCTCCGCACGGTTCAGATCAGCTTTCACGATTGGGACGGCGTCAACCCCGAAATGAAGTTTGTCGGCCTCGACAATTACCGGTACGTGCTCAAGGACCCGCTCTTTTATCAATCGCTGAAGAACAACTTCATCTGGACGATCATGCACCTCGTCTTCGCCTGCTTTTTCGGTTTCGTGCTCGCGTATTTTATCTCCCGCATCGCCTACGCGAAGACGCTCTTTCGCAACGTGCTGTTCATGCCCAACGTCATCGCGCTTTCCGTCAGCGGCATCATCTGGACGCTGATCTTCAACCCGCAGATGGGCATGCTCAACGGCATGCTGGACGCGCTCGGCCTCTCATCGCTCAAGGCGAGCTGGCTGGGCGATCCCAAGATCACCATCTACGCCATCAGCTTCGCCAGTTCATGGCAGGCCTACGGGTATTACATGACGCTCTTTTTGGCCGGCCTTCAAAATATCGACGTGGATCTGTACGAGGCCTCCGACCTGGACGGGGCGAACAAGTTCGACCAGTTCATTCACATCACCATTCCCGGCCTCCAAAATGTCTTTTCGTTTGTGTTCAGCATGGGTATCATCAACGGCCTCAAGGGCTTCTCGACCGTGTGGGTCATGACGCAGGGCGGGCCGGGGACGTCCAGCTATCTGCTGACGCTGTACGGGTACGTGAAGGCCTTCCGCGAGCAGAATTACGGCCAATCCATGGTGAGCGGCATCGTGCTTGGCCTGATGATCATCGTCATCACCCGCATTTTCAACGCGATTCGCGACCGCTACGCGGCGTAAGGGAGGGATGGAACGTGAAGGAGCGCAGGAACTGGCCGCTGTACGCGGTTTTGACGATCTTCGCCCTCGTCGCCATCGTGCCCTTTCTGTGGGTGCTGATGTGCAGCCTGATGAACACGGTGGAAATCTATTCCGGCAACCTGATTCCGCCGAACTGGCGATTCTCTAACTATTCCGAGGCGTGGCGACGCGCGCGGCTGGGATTGTACTTTAAAAACTCGCTTTATATCACCGTGCTGGCCCCGCTGCTGGGCGTCGTGCTGGACTCTCTGGCGGGCTATGCGTTTGCCAAGCTGAAAATCAAGAAGTGGAACTGGCTGTTCTTCCTCTTTCTGCTGGGCATCTTTGTCCCCGGCGAGGCGAACCTGCTCTCTACGCGGCTGCAGGTGCAGGCGATCGGCCTGCACAACTCGCTGAACGGCGTCGTCCTGGCGATGCTCGGCACCGGCATGGCGTTCGGCATTTTCCTGATGCGCAACTTTTTCCTGGACATCCCCGATTCATTCGGGGAAAGCGCGAAAATGGATGGAGCGGGAACGTTCGCGACCTTCTGGCGGGTCTATCTGCCGCTGGCGCGCAGCGGCCTGATCGCCCTGTTCATCTTCAAGATCATCGGCGCGTGGAACGAGTTCAACCTCTCGCTCTTCATCCTGACGGACTCCGATAAGTGGACCATTCCGCTGGCGGTCACAAGCTTCCGGGGCATGCCGGGCGCGAGCAACTACGGGTACATCTTCGCGGCGGCGATGATCTGTGTTTTTCCCATTCTGATTCTCTACTTTATATTCCAACGCTCCTTCATGGAGGGCATTACAGCCGGCGGCGTCAAAGGCTGAGGAACTTGAGGTGACAATATGAAAGATACCTGCACTGTTGTGCTCGGAAAGATCGGGGCGCCCGCGCGTCACGGGGTCGAAGAACTGATTCAAACGCTCAGGGAGGCGCAGTTTTCGGGCAGCGTGACGCTGGGCACGGTGGCGGGCAGCGCGCAGATCGCGTCCTGGGTGAACGCGGGAAAGATCAGGCTCAAGCCCGTGCACGAGGCGTTTTCCGTGTTCGTAGAGCCGGAGGGCGTAATCGTCGCCGGATACGACGACGTGGGCCTGATGTACGGCTGTTTCGCGCTGTGCGAGAAGCTGAGGCGGGGCCGAGAGCTCGCCAGCTTTGACGAGGCGCCCTACCTGCAAACGCGCGGCATTTACGAGCTGCCGCACAATCGCGATTTGGAAAAGGACAGGTTCTACTCGAAGGAATACTGGACGACCTATTTCAACATGCTCGCGCGAAACCGCATCAATTCCTTCAATTACGTCTTCTCCCACCAGACCTCGTACATGGCGCCGGTCTTCGCCTATTTTCTGCGGGACGAAAAGTATCCGCAGGTGCGCCCGGACGACGTGGACGAGGCGACGATCGAACGAAACGACGAGATGATGGCCTTCATCACGCAGCTCGCGGCGGACCGGGGCATCACCTTTATCCTCGGCATCTGGGAGATCTACCCCTGGAACGGCGGGGAAGGGGATTGGCGTCACAACCAGGCGAACCACGTCCCGGGTCTTACGGAGGACATTCTGGAGGACTACATCTACCGCGGGGCGAAGGCCATGCTGACGCGCTACCCCGCGATCGCCGGCATTCAGGTGCGCGTCAACGAGGAATCGAGCATTCCAACGGGCAGGCAGACGGCGTTCTTTCAGAACACCATCTTCCGCGCGGTCGCGGAGACGGGGAAGCTCATGGATTACCGCGGCTGGCTGGCGCTCCCGGAGACCACGCAGACGGTCATCGACATGTGCCCGAACCTGCGCGCCTCGATGAAGTATTGGGCGGAATTCCTCGGCGCGCCGTATCAGCCGGCGAAGATCGAACCGGGCTACAGCTACGGCGATCTGCTGGTAAAGCCCATGCCCTATCGGTTCATGTGGCAGGTGTGGTCCCTTGGCTCTCCGAGGCTGCTGCTTTGGGGCGATCCGCAGTACGTGCGGCGCTTCGTGCATAGCTGCCGTCTGGGGGGCGCGGAGGGCTTTGAGATCAACCCGATGCTGGCGCAGAAGGGCTACGGAAACGCGCCCGGCGTCTGGCGCATCCTGAAGCACAGGGAGGACGAATACTACACGCACGAGTACGAGCGCTACTGGATGTTCTACCTGCTGATGGGGCGCATGGCCTACGACCCCGACCTGGCGCAGCACGTATGGCTGGACGAGATGAAGGACCGCTTCGGTGAGAGGGCGGAGAACCTGATGAAGGCCTACACGCTTTCTAGCCGCGTCATTACCTTTCTCATTCAGTATTCGCTCAGCGACCCCAACATGTACACCTGGCCGGAGACGGACATCGGCGGCCTGCTGGAGTTCTATCTGGAGACGCCGACGAGCGACCGGTGCGTTTTGCAGACGATCCCCGAACACGTCAGAGGGCTCGTCGAAGACACGCCCAGCGGCAAACGCACGCCGCACGAGACCGCCGCGCAGTTCGCCCAGTACAGCGAGGGCATTTTGGCGGCGCTTTCCGGGATCGAGGCGGCGGATGGCGAAAAGGAGCTGCGCTCCAGCCTCGTCGACTTCAAGGTCTTAGCCTATCTCGCGCGCTATCACGCGCTCAAGACGGAGGCCGGCATTCGCGTGGAAGGGTACTTCCAGACGGGAGACGGCAGCCTGCTTCGCGAAGCGCAGGACCTGTTGCGCCAGGGAACGATGGTGTGGGAGGCGATCATTTCCCTCACAGAGGACGTGTACTACGACCGAATGGTGACCGGCCCCAGCGACGCGGGCTGCTGGAAAGCCAAGCGAAGCCTCGTTTACGAGGACGAGCTGCGCCTGGCGGAGCTTATCGCCCTGCACGAGCGCTACGGTCTCGTCCACCGGGGTTTTGACTTCGGCAGGCTCGTCAGCATGAAGGGCTTTGAAAACCGCGCCTTCGAGCTTTTCGAGCGTTTCTCCGTCGAACGGGGCTTTGAGGGCGTCGGGGAGACGTGCGTATACAGTCCGGAAAAGGGCTTCGGCTTCGTGTCGGGCGACGTTCAGGGCGTGGGCATGGGCAAGCCGCGGCTCACCGACCGCACGTGCGATTGGATCTACCGCCGCGATGCGCTGTACGAGGTGGACATGAGCGACATGCGCGCGTACAGGAGCCCGCTGACGGAGGACTATCTATACGGCTCGGGCGCCGCAAAGTTTCGGTGCGACCTTGAAAACGGGGAATACGCGGTGACGCTGCTCTTCTTCGACCAGAGCGCGGCCCCCGCCCTGCACGGCCCCTTTGCGGTCAGGGTGAACGGAGAAGCGGTCGCGGAGGACCTGACGGTTATGCCGCTCACGCGCGTGGAGCGCAGGATCAGGGTCTTTGTGACGGAAGGAAAGCTCGAGCTGGAGCTTTCGGGCGACTGGTTTATCTCCGCGCTGATGATTCAAAAGACGGAACCCGCCATCGCCCACATGCCGCCCCGCCGCATGAAACGGGGAGAGCCGGGCAGGCTTTGCGCCACGGCGACCGTGCCCGGCGGCGAAGAGGTCCGGGTGAACCTCGTGCTCGACGGCCGTTCGCGTCCCATGCGCTGCACCGGAAGCGGCCACTACGAGGCGGACATTTCGGACGCTGCGGGAAGCGCGGCGACGCACACGTATTTCTTTGAGGCGGCCGCGGGAGACGCACGGGTAAAGAGCGGCGCGTACACGCTGACCGTATCCGATCCCATGACCTGCCGTTGCCGGCATGAAGCGGTCAAGACCTGCCGTGCCGGGGAGCCGGTTCAGCTTTCGGTGGAGGTGGACGGGGAAGGTATCGCGTCGGTCCTTTGCCACTACAGCCGCACCGACCAGACCCAGCCCCTTGAAACCCTTTGCATGGAGCGAAAGGGCGCGACGTTTACCGCGGCCATTCCGGCGCAGTACGTCGGCGCGCGCTGGGACCTGCTCTACTACTTCGAGATCCTGCGGGAGGGCGGAGACGGCGTGCTCTACCCCGACTTCCGCGAGCGGACGCCGTATTACGTGATTGAGACAGAGGCGTAAAGGAGGGGTTACATGTCGATCCGCGTAGGGTTGCTCTCTTTTTCCGACGGCCGCGCGCGCGTGCACGACACGCTGAAGGATTACATCGCGGCCTGCGAGGCGGCGCTGACCGCGCGGCTTGGCGGGACGAGGGAAGTTGAGGTCGTCGCGGCCAGGGAACAGGTCGCGACGAGCGAGCTGGCGGAGCGGATGGCGTCGTCGCTGCTGGCGGAGAAGCTGGACGCGTGCATCCTGAACGTCCCGGTCTTTGCCTTTCCCAACTTTGCGGCCATCGCCGCGCGCATCCTGCGCGGCGTGCCGCTGCTGGCGATCTCGCCCGCCAACGGGAGCTATCCCGGCCTGGGCGGCCTGCAGGCGGCGGTCGGCATGATCCGCCAGACGGACGGACAGTGCGAAAAGGTCTGGGGAAACATCGAGGAGGATTCCGTCCTGCAGCGCGTGATGGCGTTCCTGCGCGCGGCGCACGCCGCCTCGCGCCTGAAAGGGCAGGTTTACGGCCTGTTTGGCGGGCGCAGCATCGGCATGGGCTCTGGCGCCGTATCGCCCGACGTGTGGATGCAGCGCTTTGGCGTGGACGTTGACCACATCGACCAGTTGGAGATTTTGCGTCGGGCGCATCTGGTGCCTCAGGAAGAGACGGAAAGGGCGCTCAAATGGCTGGAGGCGCGGATGGGCGCCGTCGAATACGATGGCAAGAAGCTCACGCGCGAGTCCCTGGGCATGCAGGTCAACTGCTACATCGCGCTCAAGGCGCTGATCGCCGAGCGCGGGCTCTCCTTCGTCGGCGTCAAGTGCCATTACGATTTGAGCGAGTACTTCGTCACCCAATGCCTGTCTGCGGCGCTGTGCAACGACCCGTACGATTGGGATGGAAAAAAGGAGCCGGTCGTGTTCGCCTGCGAGGCGGATTCGGACGCCGCGCTGACGATGCAGATCCTCAAGCTGATTTCCGGGCTGCCGGTCGTGTTCATGGATTTCAGACACTTCATGCAGAAAGAAAACCTCTTTGCCTTCTGCAACTGCGGCGCATGCGCCACCTGGTACGCCGCGCGCAGCGACGACCCGGCGGAAAACCTGCGCCACGTGCGCCTTTGCCCCGTCATCCCCAAGTACGGCGGATGTGGCTGCCACGTGCAGTTCATGGCGGAGGCGGGGCCGATGACGTTTGCGCGCCTCACGCACCGCATGGATCGCTACGTCATGCAGGTGTTCGAGGGCGCGTTTGAAAAGCTGCCCGTCGAGCGCATGCGGGAAACCTGCGAGGCGTGGCCGCACGGGTACGCATCGGTCGAGTCGGAGCCGATGGAGCTGCTCGACCGCTTTGCCAGCAACCACATCCACGCGGTGAGCGGCTGCTTCCTTGAGGAGATTCGCGCGTTCTGCCGCCTGACCGGCGTGGAACTGGAGGTCCTGTAAAAGGCATTGCAACATGCCCCTTTCGGGCATGTTTAGCGCGTCGACAAAGTGGCGTACGCCACTTTGTCGAGTTTACAGGTGATTTTTTTCCTCCGCAAAACTGCGTTTTGCTGCGGAAAAAGCCCCGCCCGCCCGGAAAAGCCGGGCGATACGATTGCAGTCTTGCAGACGGCTTTGGGTTTGTCTGTCTCGATGGGTTTGTCATCAGTCTGAACATGCCCCTTTCGGGCATGTTGTATTTTGGAAATTGTTTGAAACGTTTCATAACCTGCGGACAGGGGGGGAAAACGACATGAAACTTTCCGTGGTCATCGCCGGGGAGGACGCGCCGGAGAGCGCGTTCGTCGTCTGGCGGGGCTTTAAGGATTCGATGGAAAAGGCGAAGCGGTTTGGGTATCAGGGGGTCGAGCTGGCGCTCGGCTGCGCGGGGGACGTCGATGCCGCCGCGCTGGAGAGGGCGCTCGCGCAAAGCGGCCTGCACGTGAGCTGCATCAGCACGGGGTTGACGTTCGCGCGCATGGGCCTTTACATGACGCACCCGGACCCGGCGAAGCGAAGGGAGATCGTCGAGGTCTTTCGGGGCCTGACGCTGCTGGCAGAGCGTCACGGCGGATTCATCAATGTGGGGCGCGCGCGCGGCTTCGTCGCGGCGGACCAGACGCGCGCAGAATCGGAGGCGCTCTTCCTGGGGTGCATGGGCGAGATTCTGCCCTTCGCGGCGCAGCACGGCGTGACGATTCTGATCGAGCCCATCAACCGCTACGAGAGCAACTTTCTCAACAGCGTGGACGAGGCCTGCGCGCTGCTTTCGAGGCTGCCGTTTGAAAACGTCGGCGTCATGGCGGACGTGTTCCACATGAACATCGAGGATGACCGCATCGGCGCGTCGCTCAGGCGAAACGCGGGGCGGGTCAAGTACGTGCACATCGCGGATTCCAACCGCCGCGCGCCGGGGCAGGGGCACACGGACTTCGGCGAGATATTGGACGCGCTCAAGGAAACCGGCTACGACGGCTGGCTCAGCGCGGAGGTGCTGCCGGGCGCGGATGCGGACGGCACGGCGCTGCGCACGGCGCAGTACATGCGCTCGCGCCTGCAGGAAAGGGGGCTTTTGTCATGAGCGAGGAGGCAGATCGCCTGCGGCTGAAGGTGCTTGCGATGGGCCGGGCGGCGGGCAGCGGCCACATGGGCGGCAGCCTGTCCTGCGCGGAGATCCTGAACGTGCTCTACGGCCGCGTGCTGCGGGTCGACCCCGCGCGTCCCGATTGGCCGGAGCGCGACCGCTTCGTGCTCTCCAAAGGGCACGCCGCGCCGATGCTCTACGCCTGCCTCGCGCGGGCCGGGTTCTTCGGGGAGGAACTGCTGGGGACCCTGCGCGAATTCGGCAGCCCGCTGCAGGGGCATCCCTGCATGTTCAAACTGCCCGGCGTGGACATGTCCACCGGCTCGCTCGGCTTGGGGCTGTCGGTGGGCGTGGGCATGGCGCTGGCGCTGCGGGGCGCTCCCGCACACGTTTACGCGCTGCTGGGGGACGGCGAATTGCAGGAGGGGCAGAACTGGGAGGCCTTCATGTCCATGCGCGCCTTTGATCTGCACAACCTGACGCCCATCGTGGACCTCAACGGCGTGCAGCTGGACGGCCCGACGGCCGTGGTGCAGCCCGCGCAGGCGGCGCTTGCGCAGAAGCTGACGGGGTTCGGCATCCGCGTGTTTGAGGTGGACGGGCACGACGAGGGGCAGATCGAGCGCGCGCTGCGCGAGGCAAAGGCCTGCGGGGAGCCCCACGCCGTCGTCGCCCACACGGTCAAGGGCAAGGGCGTCTCCTTCATGGAGGGGCAGGCGGCGTGGCACGGGAAGCCGCTTTCGGCGGAGGATTACGCGGCCGCGCGGGCCGAGGTGGAAGGGAGGCTCACGCGATGAGCAGGACGATGCGTCAGGTGTTTGGCGAAGCGCTGGTGCGCTGCGCGGACGCGTTCCCGGAGATGGTCGTGCTCGACGCGGACGTCTCCTCCAGCACGCAGACGAAGCTGTTTCAGGCGGCGTACCCGGAGCGCTTTTTCAATTTCGGCATCGCGGAGGGAAACATGGCCGCCGCCGCCGCGGGCATGGCGGCCTGCGGAAAGATCCCGGTGATCTCGACCTTCGCGTTCCTGCTGGCGGCGCGGGCGATGGATTCCATCCACTCGCTTGCCGCGTACAACCGGCTGAACGTCAAGATCTGCGGCGGCTATGCCGGGCTGTCGGACTTCGCGGACGGCGCGAGCCACCAGGGCATCTGCGACATGGCTATGATGCGCGCCGTGCCGGGCATTCGGATTCTGGCCCCGTCGGACGAGGAGAGCACGGAGGAGGCGGTGGGTGAGATGCTGCGCGCCGAGGGGCCGGTCTACCTGCGGCTTTCGCGCGACGCGGCGCCCAGCCTGCACGGCGGCCGGGCAGGAGTTGCGCTGGGAAAGGCGAATCTCCTCATGGACGGGCGGGACGTGACGCTGGTGAGCACGGGCACGATGCTCGCGGCGGCCCTTGAGGCGCGGGCGCTGCTCGGCGCGCGCGGGATCGACGCGGCCATCCTGGAGGCGGTCAGTGTAAAGCCGCTGGACGAGGAGGCCGTCTCTCGCATGGCGGAGCGGACGGGCCGCGTCGTAACCCTGGAGGAACACACGGTGAACGGCGGGCTGGGCGACGCGGTCTGCGCGGCGCTTTGCGCGAGGCGGCCCACGCCCGTGCTCAAGGTCGGCCTGGAGGACGCGTTCGGCCAGAGCGCGCGCAGCTACGCGCAGCTCGTCGCGGCGTACGGGCTGGACGGCGCGGGCGTCGCGCGGAAAGTGGAAAATTTCGTGAGGGGGCATTGACATGCGCGAATCGATTCACAGGTATTTTCAGATCGGTACGATCAGTTGGATGAGCTTTCCCGGCAAGGACCCGGTGGAAACCGTCCGGCGCATCGCGGAGGACGACTTCTTCGACGCGATCGAGCTGACGCGGTTTGACTCGGACGAGCGGCGGACGCAGGCCAGGCGCCTGCTGGAGCAGTCGCACCTGAAGGTCTGCTACGGCGCGCAGCCGCGCCTGCTGGGGCCGGGGCTCAACCCGAACGACCTGAACGAGGAGGGGCGGCTGAAGGCGCAGGCCACGCTGATCGAGGCGGTGGACGAGGCGCAGGCGCTGGGCGCGCGGGCCGTCGCGTTCCTCGCGGGCAAGTGGGCGCCGGAGACGAAGGAGGAGGCGTATGCCCAGCTCCTTCGCACGACGCGCGCGGTGTGCGACTATGCCGCAGGCAAGGGCATGGACGTCAACCTGGAGGTCTTCGACTACGACATGGACAAGGCGGCGCTCATCGGGCCCGCGCCGCTGGCCGCGCGCTTTGCGGCGGACGTGCGCACGACCTGCAAAAATTTCGGCCTGCTGGTCGATCTGTCGCACTTCCCGACGACGTACGAGACGAGCCGCTTCGTCATTCAGACGCTGCGCCCCTACATCCGCCACTTTCACGTCGGCAACGCGGTGGTGCAGCCCGGCGCGGAGGCGTACGGTGACCAGCACCCGCGCTTCGGCTTCCCGCACAGCGCGAACGATACGGAGCAGCTGCTGGACTTCCTGCGCGTGCTAAGGGAGGAAGGCTTCTTCAACGCGCAGGAGCCGTATGTGCTCTCGTTTGAGGTCAAGCCCTGGGCGGACGAGGACTGCGAGGTCGTGCTCGCGGCGACGAAGCGGGTGCTGCGGCGCGCGTGGGCGCTATTGGAGGAGTAAGAGATGAAGATCGTCATTTTGGATGGCTACACGGAAAACCCCGGCGACCTCTCCTGGGCGGGCTTTGAGGCGCTGGGGGAGCTCACGGTGTACGAACACACGAGGGCGGAGGACGTCGCCGCGCGCATCGCGGGCGCGCAGGTGGTCTATACGAACAAGACGCCCCTGACGCGCGAGGTCATCGCGGGGGCGAAGGACCTGCGTTTCATCGGGGTGCTGGCCACGGGCTTTAACGTGATCGACGTCGCGGCGGCGCGCGAGCGGGGCGTCCCCGTGTCCAACATCCCGACCTACGGCACGCAGGCGGTCGCACAGTACGTGTTTGCGCTGCTGCTGGAAATCTGCCACCGCGTCGGCCACCACGCCGGGGCCGTGCAGGAGGGCCGGTGGACGAACGGGCGCGACTTCTGCTTCTGGGATTACCCCCTGATGGAGCTTTCGGGCAAGACGATGGGCATCGTCGGCTACGGCCGCATCGGTCAGGCGACGGCGCAGATCGCCCGCGCGTTCGGCATGCGCGTGGTGGCCTACGACGCATTCGTGAGGGCGCCGGAGGTGCTTCCCCTGAGCGACGTGCTGGAGCAGGCGGACGTTTTGTCCCTGCATTGCCCGCTGACGCCCGAAAATACGGGCATGGTGAACCGCGAGACGATCGGGCGCATGAAGGACGGCGTGATCTTGATCAACACGGCGCGCGGTCCGCTGATTGAGGAGGAGGCCCTGCGCGAGGCGCTCGTGAGCGGCAAGGTGTACGCCGCGGCGCTGGACGTGGTATCGCAGGAGCCCATCCGGCCGGACAATCCGCTGCTCGGGCTGGACAACTGCCTGATCACCCCGCACATCGCCTGGGCCTCGCGGGAGAGCCGCCAGCGGCTGATGGACATCGCCGTCTCGAACCTCAAGGCGTTCCTTGCGGGCCATCCCGCAAACGTCGTGAACCCGTAAACAAAGACGCAGCGAACAGAAAAAAGAGATCCCGGGGCGCGTCCCCGGGATCTGGTTGTCGAAAAACCCATCGAAGACAGAGAAACCAAAAGCCGTCTGCAAGACTGCAATCGTATCGCCCGGCTTTGCCGGGCGGGCCTTTTTCCGTAGCAAAACGCAGTTTTGCGGAGCGAAAAAATCACCCGTAACCTCGACAAAGGGGCGTATGCCACTTTGTCGACACACTGATCCCGGGGCGCGACCCTGGGATCTCGGCGTCTATTCGTCTTCGGGATAGGATAGCCCCTTCGGCAGGCCGAGCAGGTAGTCCGCGGACACGCCGAAGAAGAGACAGAGGTTTTCCATGTCCTTTAAGCTGGGCTCCAGTTCTCCCAGCTCCCAGTGGGATACCTTTCGCTGGCTGACACCGAGTGCAGTTGCCAACGCGGCCTGAGATAATTTTGACGGGTGGTTTTTGCGCAGATACCTGACCTTTTCCGAAAAGGACATAAAAATCGCCCTCCTTACTCAAGAAATGCGTTTTTGTTTCTTGACTTCTAGCCTATAATGGGCTAAAATAAAGTCAGAAAACATGGAGGATGAGAACGTGTTTGCCATAAAAGATGAGGAGGACGACGACCTCCTTGAAGACCTGGACTGGCACACCCTCAGGCTGCGGGGGCAGGCGGCCTGCCTGCGCTGCCTGCTGTGCGCGCTTTCGCAGGGGGAGGAGCTGGACGCGGAGGCGGCGGGGTCGCTGATGCAGCAGATCGAGGATCACGTCCGCGAGCACGCGCGCGAGGCGGAGGAGGACGCGAACCGCCTGCTGCGCGCGCCTTACGCCCGCTTCCCCGCCTGCTGGCCGTTGACGAGCCAGATGCCCGCGCACACGAGCGCCAGCGCCGCGAGGCCCGCCGCGCCGAAGGCGTTCTGGCTTTCGCCCAGCAGCAGCGCGGAGAGCAGCACCCCGCACACGGGGTTCATGAAGCCGTAAATGGAGACGCGGGCGACGGGGTTGTACTTGAGCAGCGTGCCCCAGAGGGAGTAGGCCACCGCGGAAAGCAGCGCGAGGTAGACGAGCATCAGGAGGCCCTGAATGCTGACCTGCGCGATGCGCCCGCCCGCGATCAAGCCGCAGACGATGAGCACAGCGCCGCCCAGCAGGAACTGATAGCCGCTGAGCGTGATGGGCAGCTCGTCCCGGGAATAGATTTTGATCATCACCGAGGAGAGCGCGTAGGCGCAGGCGGAGATCAGGATCGCCCCTTCGCCCAGGAGGGAGACGCGCATGTCCACGCCCTGCCCGGCGACGTTGATGAGGACGACCCCGGCGAAGCCGACCGCGCAGCCCAGCAGCTTGCGCAGCGTCATGCGCTCCTGCTTGAAGAGCAGGCTGGCCGCGAGGATGGTGAGAAAGACGGTGGAGGACTCGATGATCGAGGACTTCACGCCCGAGGTGTGCGCGAGGCCGACGTAGAAGAAGAGGTATTGGATGACGGTCTGCATGAGCGAGAGCTTTACGATCTTCGGCAGGCTCGCGCGGGCGGGCACGAGCACACGGCGGTGCAGGACGCTGCCGATCAGGATCGTGAGTGCGCCGGCCAGCGTGAAGCGCAGCCCCGCGAAGAGCACCTGCGCGGCGGTGTCGCCGGAGCCGATAGCGAAGTACGCGTAGCCGAGCTTGATGCAGGGGAAGGCGCTGCCCCACAGCGCGCAGCACACGAGCGCGAGCAGGCCGACGGTGAGCGGGCGGGACAGAGCGGATTTCCGGGTGCTTTCCATTTGGGCGCTTTCCATTGGGAAGCCCTCCTCATTGGTTTATTCGGCCTCTTCGGACCATTGGGGTTCTTCGCTTAGGGGCAGCGTGAAGCGCAGGGCCGCGCCGCCGGTCTGCCTGTTTTCCGCGCGCAGGCTGCCTCCGTGCGCGCGCACGATGGACATGCACACGGACAGGCCGATGCCCATGTTGCGCTTGCCGTCGCTCACCGGGTTGTCCGCGCGGGTGAGGTAGCCGTCGAACAGGTGCGGCAGCACGCCTGCGGGGATGCCCGCGCCGTCGTCGAGCACGGAGATGACGCACTCCCCGCCCTGCCGCTCGACGGTGAGGTCGGTGTGCGTGGCGCCCTTGGCGTGCTCCACCACGTTTTCGAGCAGGTTCACGATCACCTGCTCGATCAAAATGGGGTCCATGCGCGCCATCAGCATTTCGCGGGGCAGGTGGATGGCGACGCTCCTTTCCGGAAAGCGCTTTTTGAACTTGCGCACCGATTCGGCGACGACCTCCTCCACCGCCTCGGGCTGGGTCTTGATGTTCGCCGCCTCGCCGCTGATGCGCGTGATGGAAAGCAGGTTTTCGACCATGCGGATCAGCCATTCCGCGTCCTCGCGGATGTCGCAGATCAGGCGGCGCTGGTCCGACTCGGACAGCGGGGCGGGGCCGTCCAGAATGGCGCTGCTGGAGCCGATGATGGAGGTCAGCGGCGTGCGCAGGTCGTGCGACACGGCCCGAAGCAGGTTGCCGCGCATCTTCTCCATCTCGGCCTCGCGGCGCAGGCGTTCCTGCTCCTTGATCTGCGTGGTCATGGCGCTCGTGGTGATGGAGACGAAGAGCATGCTCAGGAACGTGAGCGGATAGCCGGATATGGTGAAGTTGAACGCGAAGTACGGGTAGGTGAACACGTAATTGACGAAGACGACGCCCGCGAAGGAGGCGGCGATGCCGTAAAAATAGCCGCTCGTCACCCGCGCGGTCACGAGCACGGCCAGCAGGAAGATCATGGACACGTACACGTCGCTGGTGTCGAGCATGCGCAGCAGCATGCACGCGAGCGCCGCCGCGGCCATGATGGCGACGCTCAGCGCCGTGTCGCGCGCGCAAAGGGGCATGCAGCGCTTCATGCGCGCGCGCAGTTCTTTGTTCAAGAAGTTCACCTCCGTCGATCGATCAAACCCTATCATAGCATTTAGGCGGCGCGGATTCAACTGAAAATCGCGCGCGGGCGAGGGCGCCGCCCGTTGACAGCGCGCGCGGGGTGCTCTATAATAAGGCTGTCCGCGGGCAGGCGCCCGGCGGATGAATACCGAAAGAAAGGGTAAGGGCAAGCGCACGATGAGGATTCGCTAATCTCGCCTTTGTGACCTGCGCGCGGACGGCTGTGCCGTCTTTGCGCGCGCTGTTGCCGGGCGGATTGGCATCGCTGTGCCCTTCCTTTAAATGGATATGGGATTCGTGGGCGCGCATGGGCGCGCCCGCGTCGGCGTGTCGTCCTTTCCGGCTGTGCGGGAGGGATTTTTTTGTTGCTGTTCAAGGCACAGGACGTACAAAAGGCGTTTGGGGACCGGACGATTTTCACCTTTGAACGCCTCGAAATCAGCGAGGGCGACCGCGTCGGCCTCGTGGGCCCAAACGGCGCGGGGAAGACCACGCTACTGCGCCTGATCTCCGGCGAGGAAACGCCGGACGCGGGGCACGTGGCGCTTTTCGGCTCCGTCTCCTTCTTTCGCCAGTTCGACCGCCCCGACGCGGCGCAGGCCGGGCCGGGGGAGCTGGCGCGCTGGCAGGTGCTGAAAAAGGCGGGGCAGACGGCGGTCAGCGGCGGGGAGGGCACGCGCATCCGCCTCGCGGGGACGCTGGGGCAGGCGGCGCATTTGCTGCTCGTGGACGAGCCCACGACGAACCTGGACGCGCAGGGCCGGGCGTTTTTGCGCGAAGCGCTGTCGGGCGTTTCCACCTTCGTGCTCGTCAGCCACGACCGGGACCTGCTCGACGCGCTGTGCACGCGCATCGTGGAGGTGCGCGATCAAACGCTCTTCTTTTACGACGGGAATTACGCCGACTATGTTCGCGCGCGGGAGGCGGAGCGGGCCCGGGCGCAGGCGGAGTACGAGGCCTATGCGCTGGAGAAGCGCCGGCTGGAATCGGCCTATGAGACGAAAAAGCGCGCCGCCGCGCGCGTGGTGCGCCGTCCGCGCGGCATGAGCGCGCGGGACGCGGGGCTTCAGGACTTCCTGTCGCTCCGCCCGTCCGACGCGAAGCAGCTTCGCGCGGAGCGCGCCGCGAGCAACATTCGGGCGCGCATCGACCACCTCGAGGTCAGGGAACGCCCGCGGGAGACGCCCGTGATCCGTCCGGACTTCCGGCTGACCGACCCGCCCGGCGGGCGCTGCGTGATCGAGGGGCGCGGCCTCTCCTTCGCCTACGGGGAGCGCGCGATCTTTCAGCGCGCAAATTTCGCCGTCAAAAACCGCAGCCACACGGCCCTCGTGGGGCCGAACGGCGCGGGGAAGACCACGCTGCTGCGCCTGATCGCCGGGGGCTTTCCGGGCATCCGCCTCGCGCCGCGCGCGCGCCTCGGCGTCTTTTCGCAGGACCTGGAGGATTTAAAGCCGGAGCTTTCGGTGCTCGCCTGCGCGATGGAACCCGCCGTGCAGCGGGAGGAGGTCGTCCGCTCGACGCTCGCGCAGCTCCTCTTTTCGGCGGCGGATTTGGAGAAGCCCGTCGGCGTCCTCAGCGGCGGCGAACGGGTGAAGCTGGCGCTCGCGCGCTTGATCGTGGGCGCGGGCAACGTGCTGCTGCTCGACGAGCCGACGAACTTTCTGGACGCGGCCTCCATCGAGCGCCTGCAAGCGGTGCTTTGCCGCTACGAGGGCACGCTGCTGCTCGTCACGCACGACCGGGCGTTCCTCCGGGCCGTCGCGACGGACGTGCTTTCCATCGAGGGGCGGCGCGTGCGCGCATACGAGGGCGGGCTGGAGGCGATGGAGGCCGAGAAAAGCCGTCCCGTCCTGGCGGACGACATGCGCGTCCAGACGGCGTCCCTGCGCGTGACGGAGCTGCTGGGCCGCCTGTCCCTGCCGGGGGCGGACAGGGCCGCGCTCGAGCCCCTTTACGAGGAGGCGCTGGAAACGCTCCGGCTTTTGCGGGCGGGGAAGCGCTGAGCGCCTGACAAAGGGCGGCGGTTTGTGGTATAGTAAAGCGAGAATCCCGGGGCTAAAGGAGAAACGGACATGAAAACATACGACTATCTGATCGTCGGCGCGGGCCTGTTCGGCGCGGTCTTCGCCCAGCAGGCCGCGGAGCGCGGAAAGCGCTGCCTCGTGGTCGAGCGGCGAAGCCACATCGCGGGCAACGTCTACACCGAGCCCGTGGAGGGAATTCAGGTGCACCGCTACGGCGCGCACATCTTCCACACGGCGAGTCCGGAGCTGTGGGCGTACGTGGGCCGCTTCGCCGGTTTCAACCGCTTCACCAACGCCCCCATCGCCAACTACCGGGGCGAACTGTACAACCTGCCGTTCAACATGAACACCTTCTACCGGATGTGGGGGGCGGTCACGCCGGACGAGGCGCGGGCGATCATCGAGCGCCAGCGTCTCGAAGCGGGCGTCGGCGAGCCGCGCAATCTGGAGGAGCAGGCCATTTCGCTGGTGGGCATCGACATCTACAAAAAGCTGGTGGAGGGCTACACCGAAAAGCAGTGGGGCAGGCCCTGCCGTGAGCTGCCCGCCTTCATCATCCGGCGGCTGCCCGTGCGCTTTACGTTCGACAACAACTACTTCAGCGACCCCTATCAGGGCATCCCCGTCGGGGGGTATACCCAAATGGTGGCGGGGATGCTCGCGGACGCCGAGGTGATGCTTGAAACCGACTATCTCCAGCGTCGGGAGGAGCTGAGCCGCCTGGCCCGAACGGTGCTTTACACCGGCCCCATCGACGCGTACTTCGGCTACCGGCTGGGCGCGCTCGCCTACCGCAGCGTGCGCTTTGAAACGCAGGTGCTGGATACGCCCAATTATCAGGGCTGCGCCGTGATGAACTTCACCGACCGCGAAACGCCCTATACGCGCGTCATCGAGCACAAGCACTTTGAATTCGGCAGGCAGGAAAAGACCGTCGTCAGCCGCGAGTTTTCGGCCGAATGGAGGCCGGGGGACGAGCCGTATTACCCGGTGAACGACGAGGCGAACGGCGCGCTCTACGCGCGCTACCGGGCGCTCGCCGCAAAGGAGCGGAACGTGCTCTTCGGCGGCAGGCTGGGCGAATACCGCTATTACGACATGGACAAGGTGATCGCCTCCGCCCTGAAGATGGCGAAGGAAGTGCTGTAAAAAGCGAGCGCGGGGAGAACCGAAAGGCCCTTCCCGCGCTCGTTTTTTGGCTTATTTCTTTTCCACCGCGTCCGTGCGGACGATGAACAGCACGCGCTCGTAGTCCGCGTCGCTGTCGAAGGCGCTGTATTCCTCCGCCAGGTCGAACGTGGACTGCACGCGGGCGGCGAGCTCCTCCGGGGTCACGCCGTCGTCCCGCACGCGGCCGAGCAGGTCCGTGATCGCGTCCGCGACGTCCCGAAGCTGCTCCGTGCCCTCCGCGAGGGTGACCGTGCCGTCCGCAAGCGCCGCCGCGCCCGTCTTCAGGTCGCCCGCGCCGGTGTCGAGCGTGGCCGCGCCCTCCGCGAGCGCCGCGCCGCCCGCCGTCAGCGCGTTCATGCCCGTCTGCAGCCGCTCGGCGCCCACCTTTGCGTCCGACACGCCCGCCGTGTAGGTCAGGATGCCCTGATAAAAGGCGTCGTAGCTGTCCAGCTGCGTTTTGAGCGTGGCGATGCGTTCAAAGCCCGCCGCGGCCGCCTGCAAGGCGGCGGTCATCTGCGCCTGCACCTCGTCCGTCTCCATGTTCTGCTCGACCAGCAGGGCGATCTGCTCCTCGACCAGCGCGTCGGCCTGCGCCGCGATTTCCGGGGCGGCCATCTGCTGGGCCACGGCCGCTTCGATCTGCGATTGCGCCGCCGCGTCGATCTTTCCGGCGGCTGCGGCCTGCGCGTACTGCTCCGCCGTCATGCCGAGCCCGGCGGCGTCGAGCACCGCCGCGGTAACCTGCCGCTCCACTGCCTCATTCACCTTTTCGCGGATCGCATTCTCGTTTTCGCGCACCGCCTGTTCCACCTGGGCGCGCGCCGTCTCGCGGACGCCCTCCTCGGACAGCGAGGCGAGCAGCGATTTTAGCGTGTCCGCGTAGGTCTCCGGGGTCAGCGGGTCGAGGGAAAGCCCCGCGGTGGCGAGCTGGGCGTCGGCCTCGGCGAGCAGCGTATCAAAGACCTGGCGCGCGCCGCCCGTCAGCGCGCCGCTGTTTCCCGCGAGCTGCGCAAGCCCCGCCGCGAGCGAGTCCGTGCCGGACGCCGCGTCCGTCAACCCGGCGGAGAGGGTGTCCGCGCCGTCCTTCAGCGCCTTGGCGCCGTCCGAAAGCTGGGTCGCCCCGTCTGAAAGGCTGGACGCGCCGTCCTGCAATTCCTTCGCCCCGTCCGCGAGCGCGGTCATGCCCGCCGCCAGGCTGTCCGCGTCCGCGAGGAGGTCCCGCACCTGGGCGGGCAGGTCGCCCAGGGTGAGTTCCAGCCCCGTGCGATCGGCTACCTCCGCGAGCAGCGATTCGGCGGCGTCCCGTAGGGCGAACGCGTCGCTCGTGAACGCCGTCACCGTGGTCAGCAGATCAAAGTCGGCGGCGTCCGCCGAAATTTCCACGAAGCCGGGGATCTTTTCCGTGCCGCGGGCGCCCGCAAGGTTTTCTTTGAGCCCGGGGAAGGCCCAGCCCAGCGCCAGGATGCGGTCGCCGTCGCTGAGCGTCACGCCGTTTTCGACCTCGACGTTCTGGAAGCGCTCGCCGTCCAGCACCACGGCCGTCAGCGCGGCGAAGGGGACGCACAGCTCGTACGCCGCGCCGTCCGCCTGAACGGTTCTTTTCGTCCTGTTTTCGTAATCGATGCGCAGGACTGCCCGGCCGTCCCGGCCCGCGATGTCCTCCGGGGCGAGGGGCGCGCCGTCCAGCGAATAGGAGAGGGTGAGGCGGACGGGCAATTCGGCGTCCGTCTCGCGCATGCCGGATTCCTCGCTCTGCGTCACGCTGACGAACGTCTTGCCGGCCGCGCCCGAGGCGTCGGCGACGACGTAGACGGTTTCGCGCCCCTCCGCGAGCGCGGGGGTGCAGGCCATGAGGACGCAAAGGCTCAGCAGCGCCGAAAGAAAACGGGTGAGTTTCGCTTTCATGATGATTTCTCCTTTCCTTGCAGGGGGACGGGTCAGCGGGCCCTGGCTTCCTTGCGGAAGCCGAGGCTCGTGTGGCGGATCAGGGGGTCCAGGCAGGTGAGCAGCGAGGGCAGGATGAAGATGACCGACAGCATGCTCACCACCGCGCCGCGCGCCATCAGCGTGCACATGGAGCTGATGATGTCCACGTTGGAGTAGAGGGCCACGCCAAACGTCGCCGCGAAGAAGCCCAGCGCGCTGACCATGATGGAGGGCACGGAGGCGGAAACCGCGTCCGCGACCGCCTCGCGCTTGCCCATGCTGTTTCGGGCCTGCTTGTAGCGCGTGGTCATGAGGATGGCGTAGTCCACCGTGGAGCCGAGCTGAATGGTGCTGATGCAGATGGGCGCGACGAAGGGCAGCGCGACGCCCGTGTAGTGCGGGATGCCGAGGTTGACGAAGACCGCGAACTCGATGACCGACACCAGGATGACGGGCAGGGAAAGGCTCTTCGTCACCAGCAGGATGATGAGGAAGACGGCGGCGATGGAGATGGCCGAGACGACCTTGAAGTCCACGTCCGTGACCTCGATCATGTCCTTGGAGCAGGGCGCTTCGCCGATGAGCATGCCGGTCGCGTCGTAGCGCTTGAGGATGGCGTTCAGCTCGTCGATCTGGCGGTTCACCTCGTCGCTGGCGACTAGGTACTGCGAGTTGACGAGCATCAGCTCGCGCCCGCCGCTCAAGGTCAGGGCGCGCAGGGAATCGGGCAGCATCTCGACCGGCACGCCGGAGCCCAGCGCCGCCTTGAGGCCCAGCACGTACTGCACGCCGTCCACACGCTCCATTTCTTCCTTCATGGCCTTAACCTTGGCCTGCGGCAGGTCCGCGTCGAGGAGCAGCATGTGCGTGGAGCCGATGCCGAACTGACGGGTCAGCTTGTCGTTGCCCTGCACGTACTCCATGTCGTCCGGCAGGCACTGGCCCAGGTCGTAGTAGACCTCGCTGTTCGTGCGGCTGTAGCCGATGGCGGCGGGCACGGCCAGCACGGCGAAGACGACGAGGAAGATGTAGGCGCGGTGCGTCACGAAGGAGGCGAGCCTCTGCGTGCGCCGCACCAGCGGGCGGTGCGAAGCCCTTTGCAGCGGGCGCTCGAAGAGCAGGATGAGCGCGGGCAGCGTGGTGACGCAGCCGACGACGCCCAGCAGCACGCCCTTGGCCATGACGATGCCCAGGTCGCGCCCCAGGGTGAAGGTCATGAAGCACAGGGCGACGAACCCGGCGACGGTGGTCAGGGAGCTGCCGACCACGGAGGTGAGCGTCGCGCCGATGGCCTCCGCCATCGCGTCGTTCCGGTCCAGGGCCCGGGCCTTCTTTTCCTCGTAGCTGTGCCACAGGAAGATGGAGTAGTCCATCGTCACCGCGAGCTGCAGCACGGCGGAAAGCGCCTTGGTGAGGTAGGAAATCTCGCCCAGAAAGTAGTTCGTGCCCATGTTCGCGAGGATCGCCAGGCCGATGCTCGCCAGGAACAGGAAGGGCACCAGCCAGTTGTCCATGAAGACCATCATCGCGAGCGTCGCCAGCGCGACGGCGAGGCCGACGTAGACGGGCTCCTCCCGCTCGCACAGGTCCTTGAGGTCCGTCACCAGCGCGGACATGCCGGAGACGAAGCACTGCCTGCCCGCGATGTCGCGGATGTCGTGAATGGCCGCCATGGTGGCGTCCTCCGAGGTGGAGGTGTCAAAGAAGATCGCCATCATGGTGGCGTTCCCGGCGTTAAAGGCCTCGTAAAAGCGCCGGGGCAGCATCTCCATGGGCACGGACAGGTCGAACAGGTCGTCGTACCAGAGCACGGAATCCACGTGCTCCACGCCCTCCAGCCGGGTCTTGAGGGCCGCGACGTCCGCGGCGTCCATGTCCTCCACCATCACGAGGGAAAAGGCGCCCTTGCCGAAGTCGTCCATCAGGATGTTCTGCCCGGCGATGGTGTCCAGGTCCTCCGGCAGGTAGGTGAGCATGTCGTAATTGATGCGCGTGCCCGCCATGCCGTACAGGGACGGCACGATCAGCAGGAGCGCGAGAATCAGGATGGGGATGCGCAGCTTGACGATGGTTTTGCCAAATCGGTTCATGGGTTGCCTCCTTACTATCACACCCTTGCGGGCGACTGCGTCCGCCGAAGACGAGAACTATTCTAGTGCGCTCGGCGAAAGGAAGCTATAGACAAAAACGCGCGCCTGTTTCCAATTTCAACACGCAGCGCGATCTGACGTGTTTTTGGACATTTTCGCCGTTTCGTCGGGCGGCGCGCCGCCCGCGCCAAAGTCCGGGTCAAAATGCGGAAAGGAAATTGACAAATACCTGCCGAGCGGGTAAGATGAAACCATGAAAAAAACGGCGCCGGGCGCCGCAGCATGCCCGCGCGCGGCGCGGGGAACAAAAGGGGAGGAAACACAATGGTTTTGGGCGCATTGGAGGCGGGCGGGACGAAAATGGTCTGCTCGATCGGCAACGAACGCGCGGAGGTGCTCGACAAGCAGAGCTTTCCCACGCGCACGCCGGAGGAGACGGTTCCGCAGATGATCGAGTATTATCGGGGCAAGGGCATCGAGGCGCTGGGCATCGGTTCCTTCGGCCCGTTGGATTTGAATAAGCAGTCGGAAACTTACGGCTACATCACCTCGACCCCCAAGCCGGGCTGGATCAACTATCCCCTGCTGCCCGCGCTGCGCGACGCGCTCTCGGTTCCGGCGGAGCTGGACACGGACGTCAACGCCGCGGCGCTGGCGGAGGTGACGATGGGCGCGGCGAAGGGGCTGAAGAGCTGCCTGTACGTGACCGTGGGCACGGGCATCGGCGGCGGGCTGATCGTCGAGGGCAACCTCGTGCACGGCCTGGTGCACCCGGAGTTTGGGCACATGCTGATGCGCGCGGCGGCGGGCGACCCCGCGCCGGACGGCTTCTGCCCCTACCACAAGGGCTGCCTGGAGGGCTGCGCGAGCGGCCCGGCGATCGAAAAGCGCTGGGGCAGGAGCGCGAAGGAGCTCGCGCCCGATCACCCCGCGTGGACGGTGGAGTGCGAATACCTGGCGCAGATGTGCGTCAACGCGATCGTGAGCTTTTCGCCGGAGTGCATCGTGCTGGGCGGCGGCGTGATGCAGCAGGAGCACCTGTTCCCGCGCATCAGGAAGCGGACGCTCGAGCTGCTCGGCAGCTACGTGCGCAGCCCCCGCATCGAGCAGCAGATCGATTCCTACATCGTGTCGCCCGGCCTCGGCGTGAACAGCGGGGTCACGGGCGCGCTGCTGCTGGCCCTGCGCGCCGCGCAGACGAAGTGAGCGCAAACAAAAGCGCCCCGGAGCATCGCTTCGGGGCGCGCGGTATTTTGGATGAAAGCGGACTTCCTCCCGCTTTTTTTAAACCAGTCCCAGGTGGTTTTCGATGCGGCGCAGGCGTTCTTCCCATTCGCGGGGAACCGTGACGGTCGCGGGCAATGCGCCGTCGCCCTCGAGCGCCGTAAGGTCGTATTTTTTCACGTCCGTACGCGCGAGCAGATAATCCACCGATACGTCCAACGTGTCAGCGAGCAGGCAGAGCGTCTCCAGGCTGGGCTGGCGCAAACCCCGCTCGTACAGGCCGACGGTGTTCAGGCTCTTGCTGATGATGTCGGCCAGGGCTTGCTGGCTAAGTCTCTTCGCGTTACGCGCCATTTTTAGTCGTTCGCCGAATTGTACCATATGCTGCCCCTCCTGTTTCCAACTATATTATTAGTATACAAATAGATATGGTGTGTGTAAAGAGACAAAAAGCATGTGTTTTTGCAGAAATATTAAAAATTCGACAAATTTATTGTGCAGTCCATACATTTTGGATGGAAAATTGTTCTTGATACGCCCGACAAACCGATAGGCATCGATGGGTCGTCCGGTTTTTGCTTTAATACATTGACCTTCAAAATAAATAACTTGACATTCAAACTAATTTTACTATAATAGAGGAGGCTCTGACACAAAACATCAAAGGAGAAAACCATGGCAGTTCGATTGATTACCGATTCCACGAGCGACATCAGCGCCGACGAGGCGCGGGCATTGTCCATAGAAGTCATTCCTCTGAAGGTCATCTTTGGCGAGGACGTCTACCGCGAGGGCGTGGACATCGGCATGGAGGCCTTTTACGAGCGGTTGACCGGCGGGAGGGAGCAGCCGACGACGTCGCAGCCCGCGCCGGACGACTTCCTTTCCGTCTTTGAGCGCGTCAGGGAGGCGGGCGACAGCGCGGTGGTGCTGACGCTTTGCAGCGACCTGAGCGGTACGATGCAAAGCGCGACGATCGCCCGGGAGATGTGCGGCTGCGAGGACATCCACATCGTCGACACGCGCACGACGATCACGGGCCTTCGCCTGCTGGTCGAATACGCCTGCCGCCTGCGGGACGAGGGGCGCTCCGCCGAGCAGATCGTGCGGGAGATCGAGGAGGCCAAGGGCCGCGTGCGCCTGTACGCGGTGGTCGACACGCTGGAATACCTCTGCCGGGGCGGCCGGCTTTCCCGCTCCGCGGCGGTGGTGGGCTCGCTCCTTCAGCTCAAACCCATTCTCACCCTGGCGGACGGCGCGCTCAGCGTGCTGGGCAAGGCGCGGGGGCTCCTGGCGGCCTATGGCCGGGTCGTGGAGGAGATTCGCGCGGGCAAGGGTGTGGATCCGGTCTGCCCGGTCTACTTCGGGTATACGATGACGGATGAAAAGGCGAAGGCCCTGCGCGAGCGCTGCCAAAGGGAGCTGGACATGGACGGGGACCTTGCGCCGGTGGGCTGCGTCGTGGGCACGCACGCGGGCCCGGGCGCCTGCGTGGTGACCTACCTGGAGCGCGCCTGACCGCCTCGCCTTAGAGCGCGGAACCGGCCGCGCAGCCTCCCGTAAAAAACGGGAGGATTTTTTGTCTCCCTTTTGCATATGCTATCTGTGTACGCTCATCGGCCCGCCTCCGCAAGAAGAGAAAAGAAACAAGAATAATTCTCATTATTTCTTGAAAAACGCTTGACATGATGGGGATGCGGTGCTATTATATTGATAAAGGATATCACATCCGAGATTGCGTGAGGGGTGGCGAGCATGAGCGAAAGAATCAGCAAGCAAGGCCGCCAGGTGCTCGCCGCGCTGAGCTGCGAACGCGTGCACCTGACGGCGGATGAAATCGTACGCAGGCTTCCGGACATCGGGCAGGCGACGGTCTACCGCAACCTGGACCAGTTGGAACGCATGGGCCAGATCAAGCGGCTCAACCTGGGGCAGCGAAGCGCCTACTACGAGTACGTGCGCGACAACCACATCCACTTCGTCTGCGACCGGTGCCATAACGTGTACGACGTATCCTGCGACGTGACGGGCCTGGTGCGCGAGGTCAACGCGCTGTCCGGCCATCGGACGGACCGGGTGGAGGTCACATCCAACGGCCTGTGCGCCGAGTGCATGAAGCAGGAAAAGAAGGAGCAACAATAAACGCGGAGGTGGTTTCCTGTGTCTTTGGACTTTAACGCCTTAAACCAGATGTCCTACGGCCTGTACGCCGTTACATCCATGGACAGGGCGAGGCCTGCCGGCTGCATCGCCAACACCTGTTTTCAGGTGACCGCCGAGCCGCCCGTGCTGGCCGTATGCATCAACCGCGACAACCATACCCACGGCGCGATCGAAAAGACGGGCCGCGTGGCGATCAGCGTGATCGCGCAGAGCGAGGCGCCGCTTACGATCGGCACGCTGGGCTTCCGCTGCGGGCGCGATGTGGACAAGTTCGCCGCCATCCCCTACGAGATGGTGGACGGCCTGCCGGTGCTCAAAAGCGCGGTGAGCTGCGTGACGGGCACGGTGATCGGCCGCCACGAGCTTTCGACCCACACGCTGTTCTTCCTGACCGCCGACACGGCGCAGATGGTCGCGGGGGGCGAGGCGATGACCTACGACTACTACCACAAGGTGGTCAAGGGCAAGACGCCTAAGAACGCGACGACCTACGTGCCGCCCGAGGCGCTGAAAGAAAGTCTCCCCGTGAGAAAATCACTCAATATACAAAAAGCAGAAATCAAGGAGGAAAAAGTTATGAAGAAGTTTGTTTGCCCGGTTTGCGGTTATGTGCATGAAGGGGATTGCCCGCCCGAGAAGTGCCCGGTGTGCGGCGTCGCCGGTTCCAAGTTCGTCGAGCAGGCGCAGGATAAGGTCTGGGCGGCCGAGCACGTGATCGGCGTGGCCAAGGACGTGGACGAGGAGATCAAGGAAGGCCTGCGCGCGAACTTCGTCGGCGAGTGCACCGAGGTGGGCATGTACCTGGCGATGGCCCGCGCCGCGCACCGTGAAGGCTACCCGGAAATCGGCCTCTACTGGGAAAAGGCCGCGCACGAAGAGGCGGAGCACGCCGCGAAGTTCGCGGAGCTGCTGGGCGAGGTTGTGAGCCCCTCCACCAAGGAGAACCTCACCGTCCGCATCGAGGCGGAGAACGGCGCCACCATGGGCAAGACCGAGCTGGCGAAGAAGGCGAAGGCGCTGGGCCTGGACGCGATCCACGACACCGTGCACGAGATGGCGCGCGACGAAGCCCGTCACGGCAAGGCGTTCGAGGGCCTGCTGAACCGCTACTTCGGCAAGTAAGCAAATCAATCGGGAACGGCTCCTTAGGGGGCCGTTCTCTTTTTGCCTTATCGGAAATTGCATGCGGCCGCGTGCGCGAACGCGCGGAGCGGAAGCAGCCGTTCGGAGAAGGAAGCGGGCACTGTCCGCCGCGTGCCCTTGCGGAAGCTAAAATCACGGCCGCGTGCGCGAACGCGCGGAGCGGAAGCGGCCGTTCGGAGAAGGAAGCGGGCACCGCCCGCCGCCCGCCCTTGTGAAAGCTAAAATCGCGGCCGCGTGCGCGAACGCGCGGAGCGGAAGCGGCCGTTCGAAGAGGAAGCGGGCACTGCCCGCCGCCCGCCCTTGCGAAAGCTAAAATCGCGGCCGCGTGCGCGAACACATGGAGCGGAAGCGGCCGTTCGGAGGAGGCAGCGGGCACCGCCCGCCGCCCGCCCTTGCGAAAGCTAAAATCGCGGCCGCGTGCGTGAACGCGCGGAGCGGAAGCGGCCGTTCGGAAGAGGAAGCGGGCAC
>JAEXCG010000020.1 GCA_023402355.1 Bacillota bacterium
CCCATACCGAACACAGAAGTTAAGCCCTTATGCGCCGATGGTACTTGGCTGGTGACGGCCCGGGAGAGTAGGTCGCTGCCGGATTCCATTCAGAAAAGAGAGTTGCGTCGCGGCTCTCTTTTTTGTCGTTTTTGCAAAAGCATGGACACGCGCCCCCTTGAATCGGGAAAATTGATTCAAGGGGGCGCTTTTTTACGTCTTTTCGGGCGCTGAACCGATGGGGAAACGCAGCAGTGCCCGGCAGCCATGCGGCGTTGCCTCTTCCAAGGTCAGGCTGCCGCCGTGCGCCTGCGCGATGCGCCGCACGAGGTCCAACCCGATGCCGTGCGTTTCAAAGCGATTCAATTTGCGGTTTTCGATATTTCCGGCGCGCTGCAGGCCCGCGCCGTCGTCCGTGACTTCCACCTCGTAGCATTCTTCGGCCCGCACGCGGACGGCGATCGCGCAGCCCGCCTCGTTGTGTTGCATGCTGTTGTAAAGCAGGTTGGAAACCGCGCGGCCGAAGAGCTCGGCGTCGCCCTTCAGCCGCAGAAGCTCCGCGGCCTCGTCCGCCTCAAAGGAGACCGAATAGACCGGCTCCAGACCGTCGTTGAGCAGGTCGGCGACGACCTGACGGACGACCTGCGTGGGGTAAAAGGGGGCGGGGCGCAGGGGCTGCATGTCGTATTCGAGCGCGGAGGCGGCGTTTAGGTCGCTGACGAGTCGCCGGATGCGCTCGCTCTGACGCAGGATGACGACGGCGCGCTGCTGCTCCGCCCCAATCGGGGCGTGAGAGAGCGCGTCCGCCTGCAGCATCACCTTCGAGAGGGGCGTGCGGATGTCGTGGGATACCCCGGCAATCCAGCGACCGCGCGCTTCGTCTCGGCGATGCAGGATGGACAGGGCGCGGTTGAGCCCGATGCGCACGTCCGCGAGCTCGCCCTCGGGCGATAGCTCCATAAACTCGCCGTGCGACAGGGCGTCGATGCCGCAGAGCAGCGGTTCGACCTCGCGCTCCACGCGCCGGTGGGTCTTGAGCACCAGCGCGACGCAGAGGAATACGTTGCCGAGGAACAACAAAAAGGCGCCCGGGATCATCACCTTTATCACGCCCACGTCGTAATACGCGTTGTAGCGCCAGATGCTGCCCACAGGACCGAGCAGGACGATGACGCCGCCCTGCGTCGTGCGCACGAAGACCGGGTGATCCTGAAAATACCAGCGCGTCATGCGGGCGAGGCTGCCGGCGGTCAGACGCTCGGGCAGCGACGTTTCTACGTTGGCCGCAAAGCGGACGTCGAGCGTGCCGTCATCCACGAAGAAAGCGCCGCAGTCCGCGTCTTTCAACAGCTCCTGCGAGGCGGCGTCAAAGCCGGAGGCAGAAAGCCCTTTTTCGAGCGTGGAGAGCAGTTCGGCGGCGCCGAGGGAGTCCTTTCTGGCGAGCTGGGTAAAGACGAAGACGTCGACCGCGACCAGATTTACGACGACGAACAGCGCGAAGACGGCGAGGCTGCGCACGACATAGCGGCGAAAAAAGCGCTGAAATTTCACGGCCCTTCCTCCTTGCGCCGCACGAGCCTGTAGCCCAGCCCGCGCGCCGTGAGCAGCGCCTCGGGATTCGATGGGTCTCGCTCGATCTTTTCCCGAATGTGGCGAATGTGGGTCATGAGCGTGCTTTCATACCCCTGGTACAGCTCGCCGCAGGCCGTCTCGCACAGGCTGCCCAGCGTGACGATGCGCCCTTCCGCCTCGAAGAGCTTTTGCAGAATCGCGTGTTCCTTGGCGGTGAGCGGAATTTCCCCATCTGTCCGCAGGACGACCGCGCGCGACAGATCGACCTCGCACGCGGGCAGCGCGAAGCGTTCCGGCGCCTCGGGATAGACGCGGCGCAGCACCGCCGCGATGCGGAAAAGCAGCTCGCGCGGCAGGAAGGGCTTGACAAGGTAGTCGTCCGCGCCCAAATGAAAGGCCGCGAACTTGTCCTCGCCTTCTCCGCGCGCGGTGAGGAAGATGACCGGCACGTCCAGCGACGCGCGAAGGGTCCGCATGAGGTCGAAACCGCTGATGTCGGGCAGCATGACGTCCAGCAGGACGAGGTCCGGCGGCTGTGCGCGCAAAAGTCCGAGCGCCTCGCGTCCCGTGGCGGCTGTATCGACGGCCGAATACCCGTCCTCGCGGAGGATGTCGCACAGCATGGAGAGCAGCTGCGGGTCGTCGTCCACGGCGAGGATTCGGCGCTGGTGGCGTAACATGAAATCACCTCTCGCCTATAGGATAGCAGAAAACGAGGCGCTCCGCCCGCTTTCCGCGCAAAAATCAAGGCAATTTCAAGGTATCCGCAAGGAGAACGCAAGGCGGTTCGCTTAAAATGGAATCCGCAAAGACAAGCGGAGGTGAGGATGATGCAGACCATCATTCAGACGAAGGAGCTGACCAAGGTGTACGGCGGCGCGGTGCGCGTGCGGGACGTGGACTTGCAGGTGCGCGAGGGCGAGATTTACGGATTTCTCGGCCCGAACGGCGCGGGAAAATCGACGACGATGAAGATGATCCTGGGGCTGGTGAAGCCCAGCAAGGGGCAGGTCGAGGTGCTGGGCTTGCCGTTTACGGAGCAAAACCGCGTCAAGATTCTGCGATCCGTCGGCTCCCTGATCGAATCGCCCGCCTACTACGGCCACCTGACGGGGAAGGAAAACATGCGCGTGCTGCAGCGGCTGCTCGACCTGCCGGATCGCAACGTCCGGGAGGCGGTGCGGATCGTGCGCATGGAGGGGCAGATGGACAAGAAGGTGCGCGCCTACTCGCTGGGCATGAAGCAGCGCCTCGGCATCGCTATGGCGCTCGCGCGCTTTCCCAAGCTGCTGATGCTCGACGAGCCGACGAACGGGCTCGACCCGGCGGGCATCGAGGAGATTCGCGAGCTCATCCGCCGTCTGCCGCAGGAATACGGCATGACGGTGATGATCTCCAGCCACCTGCTCTCCGAGATCGACCGGATGGCCACGGCGGTGGGCATCATTCAGCACGGAGAGCTGATCTTCCAGGACAGCATGGAGACGCTGCGGCAAATGCGAAGGCCCATGACGCGCATCCGCACGTCGGACGACGCACAGGCTGCGC
>JAEXCG010000068.1 GCA_023402355.1 Bacillota bacterium
GTCCTCTCCGAATGCCAGCGCGTGCTCGCGGAGGCGAAGAAGGCGAACCGTCAGGTGGTCGTCTGCCACGTGCTGCGCTACACCCCGTTCTTTCAAAAGATCAAGGAGGTGCTGGACGCCGGGCGCATCGGCGAGGTCGTCTCCGTGATGGCGCTGGAAAACGTCGTCTACTGGCACCAGGCGCACAGCTTCGTGCGCGGCAACTGGCGGCGCGAGGCGGACACCAGCCCCATGATCCTGCAAAAGAGCTGCCACGACCTGGACATCCTGCTCTGGCTGCTGGGCGACCGCTGCCAGCGCGTGTCGTCGTTCGGCTCCCTGCGCCACTTCCGCCCGGAGATGGCGCCCGCGGGCGCGGCCGAGCGCTGCCGCGACTGCAAGGCGCGGGACGGCTGCCCCTACGACGCGTATAAGATTTACCTCACGAACGAGGAGACGGGCGTGCTCGCCGGCCACACCGGCTGGCCCGCGGACATCGTCGCCATGCACCCGGACGAGGCGCGCATCCGCGCCGCGCTGGAGGACGGCCCCTACGGCCGGTGCGTCTACCACTGCGACAACGACGTGGTCGACCATCAGGTCGTAAACCTCGAGCTCGAGCACGGCCAGACGGTCAGCTTCACCATGTGCGCGTTCACCAAGACCGGCGGGCGCACGCTCAAGATCATGGGCACGCACGGCGACATCCGCGCGGACATGCACGAGAACACCATCGACGTGGAGCCCTTCGGCGCGCCCAGCGAGCACATCGACGTCCGCACGCTGGCCGAGGACCTCTCCGGCCACGCGGGCGGCGACATCCGCATGGTCGAGGAGTACCTAGAGATGCTCGCCGCCGGCGGGAAGCCGAGCGGCACGCTCTCCACGCTGGAGGCGTCGGTGGAAAGCCATCTGGCGGCGCTCGCCGCCGAGGAATCCCGAAAGCACGGCGGCCAGGCCGTCGAAATCGCGCCCCTGCGCGTGCTGTAAGCGGTGCGGGGAATGAAAAATCGTTTCAGACTGCTGGCGACCCCGCTGGGCCTTCTGGCGCAATCCGTCGCGTTCGCGGCGCTGGGCGTCCTGTTCTTCGCCTCGCCCGCCTTCGTCATCCGCTTTTTGCACCGCATCCTGCTCGTCGCCGCGCTCGTGAGCGGCGTCCTCTCCATCGGCTCCTACGTGCTCAGCCCCAAGCAGCGCCTGCGAACGACGCTGCTTCGCGGCCTGCTCTCCCTCGCCGCCGCGTTCGTGCTGCTGTGCTTTCCGCGCACGCTGGGCGCGGGGCTTGGCATGCTCGTGGGCGTCTGGGCGCTTCTCAACGCATTCATCTCGCTGGGCTTTTGCGTACAGCTTCTCCTGACGCGCTCTGGGGGCTGGGCCTGGCACCTGCTGGTGGGGCTCGTCACGCTGTTCTTTTCCGCCTTGCTGATCTTCCGACCCTTCGCGGGGCTGCCCGCCGCCACCTCCGTCTGCGGCGTTTACTTCATCCTCTACGCCGCAGGGTCCCTTCGCGACTTTCTGCGCGAGGCTTTTTCCTCGGACATCGGCGGCGGCCGCGTCAAGCGCCGCCTGCGCATCGCCCTGCCCGTGCTCGCCACGGCGTTCATCCCCAAGCGCCTCGTCACGACGGTCAACGACGTGCTCCGTCCCGCCGCCAAGCCCGACGCCCGCGTCTCGGCCGCGCGCAGGCCGCACCGGCTCGAGGTCTTCTTCCATCTGGGGCAGCAGGTGGCCGCCGGATTCGGCCACGTGGACATCTGCCTGGACGACACGGTCTATTCCTACGCCTGCTACGACCAGCGCAGCACGCGATTTTTCACGCTGCTGTCCGACGGGGTGTTCATGCACTGCGAGCGCGAGGCCTACCTCCGCTACAGCACGCAGGTCGAAAAGAAGACGCTCATGGGCTTCGTGATGGCGCTCACCGACGAGCAGGCGAAGGCCGTGCGGCAGAAGGCCGACGAGCTGCTCGCCGCCTGCACGCCCTGGGAGCCCCGGCGCGACGTGAAGATTCCCATTTCTCAGGATTACACCTATCTCATGCGGCGGGAGACGGGCTGCGTATACGGCAAGGTCACCCGCGGCCCCTATCGCAAGTACAACCTGCTGCGCACCAACTGCGTCGCGCTGGCGGAGCTGCTCGTCGGCGCGGCGGGCATGGACCTTCTGCAGGGCAACGGCATCGTGACGCCCGGCTCCTACCTGCAATACCTGGACAGCCAGCTCGCCCTGCGCCACAGCGCCGTCATCGAAAAGAACGTGTACCCGGCGGGAAAGTGACCGCCCGGAAGGATAGAAAATGAACGTGACGCTCCATCTCGCGGGCCCGAAAGACGCGGCGCGCATCTTTGAAATGTAGCGCGAGGCGTTCGCTCCGCTGCTCGCGCGCTACCATGACGACGAAACCAGCCCCGCCGCCGAGCCGCTGCAAAAGACCGTAGACCGCCTCCTCGACCCCTCCACGGACTTTTACCTGATCTGCGCGGAGGAAATCCCGGTCGGAGCGGCGCGCGTTCTACGTGTCAACGAAACGGTCTGCCGCCTGGGCCCCCTGTTCGTCCTGCCCGTCTTTCAGGGGCGCGGCGTCGCGCAGGCCGCGCTGCCTCAGCTCGAGGCGCTGTACCCCCGCGCGCGCCTGTGGCGGCTGGACACGCTGCTGGAGGAAAAAGGAAACTGCCACCTCTACGAAAAGGCGGGCTACCGTCAAACCGGAAGCTGCCGCAAGGTCAACGATCTCCTAACGCTCGTCGACTATGAAAAGCATCTATGAACGCGCGAAGGCCGCGGCACACGCCGCGGCCTTCCCTTTTTCAATCTTCCGCTTTCATCCATACGTCGAAGGACTGCGAGAGAAACGCCTCTAGCTCTTCCCTGATCTGCGGTGAAAGGGAGGCAACGCGCCCCCTATTCCGGACGTATGGGTTAATCCAGCGCCTTTTGGCGTCCACCCGTAGCCATCCCGGCTCATCGGGCGCCTGCCTGCGGACGCGAAGCTTTGAAAGCGCGGCGTACTCCTGCCACGCGGCTCGCGTCCGTTCGTCTTCGCACAGCTTTTCGATCACCTGCGGCTCGGTGGTGTAGAGGTCCGCCTCGGTCAACACACAAGTCGAAAGCGCCTGCTCAAGCAAGTCCGCCAGCCGCTGCATGGCGTAACGGTCCTCGTCGTGCACGAAGCGCCGGGAATTCACGAGCGCACCCCGCGCAAACGCCATGGCCTGCCGCTCATCCGAAAAGAGCAGTTCCGCGCAGCCTTCCTCGTTTTGCCCCGCACACAGCGCTTCGTAGCACGCGCGGATGCGCGCTTCATCCCACATGCCGTAGCATAGGAAATTTCCCAGCGTATATTCCAGCCGATCGGCTGACAGGCGCGGGGCGTCGTTGTCCGCGACCGGGTAAATGTGATAGTCGCTGACTTCCCCCGTCGTAAGACCGCAGCGTTTCAGCGCCGCCTGAATCGCTTCGGAGGCGTCGATGATCTCCGCCGTGCGCGCCTCCGTCGCCTCCTGACAGAGATGATCTCCCCGCAGAAAGTCCACCGTGTGCGCGAAGACCGGCGTGCTGATGTCGTGCAGCAGCCCCGCGACGGCCTGCCGCGCATCGCCCGTGAAGTGCCAGACGATCAGCGCCACGCCGAGGCTGTGCTCGTAACGGTTGTAGGGCAGGCAGGTACGATAGCCCTCAAACTGCGTGTACTCGACGCCGCAGTTCATGCCGACGTGCTTTAACCGGCGCATCTCCGGCGCGCGGGCGACCTCCGCGAGAAAGCCGGGCATCTCGTCGTGATAGATTGACAGCAGCCGCATCCTACGCCCCCCTCCTGCCCAGCACGACGCCCTCGCCCGCGCGCAGGCGAACGCGCACGCAGCCCGCCGCCACGGTGAAGACCCGCTCCGTCAGAAGGTCGCGCAGCTTCTTTTGCCCCGCAAACGCGCCGGGGAGCGGCAGCATCATGTCGCGCGTGCCCGCGCCCGTGTTCAGCGCGCACAGGAGCGTCTCCCGCTCCGTCTCCCGCCGGTAGCAGTAGACGTCTCCCAAGAGCGCGTGCGTGCGGAACGCGCCCTGTCGCAGCACCTCGCTGCCGCTTCGCAGGGCGATGAGCCTGCGGTAATAGGCCAGCAGACGGCTCTTCCCCACGGCTTCCCAGTCCATGGGACGCCGGCAGTCCGGGTCCGGTCCGCCCTGCATGCCCAGCTCGTCGCCGTAATAGACGATGGGCACGCCGGGGTGCGTCATCTGAAAGAAGGCCGCCATGCGAAGGCCTCGCTCCCCGCCCACGCCGCGCGAGATCATGCGCGGCGTATCGTGGCTGGAGAGGAAGTTCCACAGCACGTCCTGCGTCCGCTGCGGGTAGAGCGCGAGCGCGCGGTTCACGCGCGCGTCGAACTCCGAAAGCGGTATCTCCTTCTCCGCGAAGAAGGCCCACATCGCGCGGGAGAGCACGTAGTGCATGGTGCTGTCGAACATGTCGCCCACGCTCAGCCACTCGCGCGAATCGTCCCAGCACTCCGCGACCAGCAGCGCCTCGGGGTTCACGGACTTCGCCATCCGGCGAAAGTCGCGCCAGAAGTCGGGCCAGACCTCCGGCGACACGTCCAGCCTCCAGCCGTCCACGCCGCAGCTTTCGAGCCAGTAGCGCCCGACCGCGAGGAAGTAATCCCTGGCGCGCGGGTTTTGAAGGTTCAGCTTGGGCATGTAGCGCCAGTAGCCGAACGTCTGATAGCCGATCTCGTAGCGCTCGTCGAAGAAGAACCAGTCGTAAAAGTCCGATTCCTTGCCCTTGGCCTGCGCGTCCTGAAACGGCGCGAAGCCCAGCCCGCAGTGGTTGAAGACGCCGTCCAGCACGATGCGGATGCCCGCCGCGTGCAGCTCGTCCGTGAGCGCCCGCAGCTCCTCCCGGGTGCCCAGCAGCGGGTCGATCGTGAAGTAATCGAACGTGTTGTAGCGGTGCGAGGTGTCGGATAGAAAGATGGGCGTCATGTACACGAGCCCCACGCCCAGCTCCTTCAGGTACGGCACCGCCTCCCGGATGCCCGCGAGGTTCCCGCCAAAGCGGCATTCGTTCTGATAGTTACGGCTCGTCCAGGGCTCGACGCCCTCTTCCGAGCCGCCCGCGCGGCGGAACCTGTCGGGGAAGATCTGGTACCCCACGCAGCCGCGCGCCCAGCCGGGCTGCTCCTGCGGGGCGTAGGCGTAGGCAAACGGGAAGAGCGCCGGGCCGCCCCTGGGCATGGCGCTTTCCGGATAGATGCCGTCCTGGTCGATGAAGAACCGCGCGCCGCCGGATTCCAGCCGGAAAAAGTAACGGATGCGCGGGTCGACCGGTGCGACGACCGCCTCGTACACGTCGTGCAGGCCGTCGCGGAAAGCGAGCGCCATCGACGCCTCCCGAATCGTCTCCATCTCGGGCTTGTCCAGGTAGGCCTGCGTATACAGGGCCGTCAGCTTTTCCCACTCGTCGCAGCCCACGCGGATGCGCAGGCACACCCGCCCGTCGGGCAGCGCGTGCCGGTACTCCAGCCAGGGCATGTGGTAGACCGCCTCCAGGTGAATCGCCTTCATTCGGGTCGCCTCCTCTGCTTACGCGTCGCGGCCGTAGACCTCCCACTCCGTCAGCGCCGGGAAGGCCGACGGGTCGTCCGACTTTTGCAGGCGCTCCAAGCGCATCCAGGTCACCGTATGCGTGCCCAGCTCCACGCGCTGCCGCTCCGATAGCTGCTGAAGCGCAAACGTCTTTTCCGTCCCGTCCGAGAGGACGACCGTCGCCTCCGTCCAGTAGGCGTCGTGCGGGAAGTCCGCGCGCAGCGTCAGGGCCATCGAATCCACGACCACGGGGCGTCCGAAATCGAGCGTCAGGTAGGCGTCCGTGCGCGCGCCGATGCCCCAGGACTGAAACGGCCATTCGCCGTGGCTGTGGTTGAGGCGCATGCCGTCGATGACGTTGCGCGCCGCAAATACGGATTCGCCGCGCGTCTCCACGTTCGCCGTGGCGTGCGGGTAGCACTCCGTATCCCCGCGCTGATCCGCAGGGTTGAGGGCGACGTTTCGGTAGACCTTCTGCTCCGCCAGCGCGCAGGCGCGCGCGGTGATGACGTGGCGCGTGCCGTCAAACGCCTGCGGCGGGAACTGGAGCCGTCCCTCGCCCTGCTCGATGCGGTAGGTCATGCGGCCCTCCGGCATGTAGACGTTTGCCTCGGCGATCGCCTGATCCACCTTTACCGCGCCGTAGCGGCAGCCCTCGTCGAGCGTGATCACCAGGTAGTCGCCCGCCTGATACAACCCTTCATAAAAGAGCGAAACCTCCTGCGCGTGCTCGGCGCGCGCAAGGCATTGCTGCTCTGCATTGAACACTTGAATCTTGGGCATCGATTCCACCTCCTCAAAAGATGGCTTAACGGTATCACAAATCCCCTCGGATTGCAAGTCCTACGTCCGATTGGACCGCAGGGCGGCGAGCGAGAGCAGCAGCGCGACGGGGAACACGACCGCCGCCAGCAGGCCCATGCGCAGGTTCTCGCCCATCGCCGCGGAGACGACGCCCACGACCGCCGGACCTGCGCTGCATCCCAGGTCGCCCGCCAGCGCCAGCAGGGCGAAGAGCGCCGTGCCACCCCGGCGCAGGGCCTTGGCCGCCATGGAAAACGTGCCCGGCCAGAGGATGCCGACCGAAAGCCCGCACAGCGCGCAGCTCGCAAGGCCGAGCAGCGCGTTTTGAGTGAGCGACGCGCACAGATAGCTCAGGATGCACAGCACGGCGCTTCCCGCCATGAAAAGACGCAGGCTGATGCGCTCGCTGAAGGCGGCGTACAGCGCGCGGGCCGTGCCCATGCACAGCGCGAACGACAGCGGCCCCGCGAGGTCGCCCACCGTCTTGGAGACGCCCAGCGCGCCTTCCGCGAACGCGGAGGCCCACTGGCTCATCCCCTGTTCGGACGCGCCCGCGCAGACCATCAGCAGCCCCAGCACCCAAAACGTCTTTTCCCGAAAGAGCGAGCGCAGGGTCATGCCCTCGCCCTCCTCCACCAGGCTCGCGATGGGCACGCGCGCGAAGTACAGCGCGTTGAGCAGGGGCACGGCGGCCCAGACGCAGGCGAGCGCCCGCCAGTTCTCGATGCCCACGCTCAGAAAGAACGCGGTCGACGCGAGCACGACGAACACGTGTCCCCAGCAGTAAAAGGAGTGCAGCAGGCTCATGGCCGCCTCCTTGCGCTCCGTGGGGCAGGCCTCCACGATGGGGCTGATGAGCACCTCGATCAGCCCGCCGCCGATGGCGTAGCAGATGACCGAAAGCAAAAGGCCCGCGTAAGGATCGGGCAGCAGCGAGGGCAGCGCCGCGAGGCCTACGAGCCCCGCGCCCGCAAACAGGTGCGCCGCCACGATGGCCGTGCGGTAGCCGATGCGGTCCACGAAGCGCGCAGCGCTCAGATCCACCAGAAGCTGCACCCCGAAGTTCAGCGTCACCAGCAGCGCGATGCGATCCAGCGAGATTCCCATCGTCGTCTGGAACGTCAAAAAGAGCAGCGGCGCGAAGTTGTTCACGATCGCCTGCGTGATGTACCCGATGTAAGAGGCGTAAAGCGTGTGGTTGTAGCTGTCCCGAATGTGCATCCGTCATTTCTCCCCATTGCGTGTTTTTCCGGCATATGGTATCATTATAATAGCAATCAAAAGGAAGACAATCGCACTTTCGGCTCAAATTTTAGCACGATCCTGCCAAGGAGTTGTTTTCGATGGAGCTCATGACGTCCATTCAGGTCAACGATCTCATGCGCGAGACCACCGCGCACGGGACGCCCGCCTTCCCCATCGGCGTCTACACGGACGACTTTTCCCTGTACGACGGGCACATTGTCGCCTGGCACTGGCACCCGGAGGTCGAGTTCGCCGTGGTCACGCGCGGGGCGGTCGAGTTCATCGTGGGCGAAACGCACCTTCCCCTGCAGGCGGGCGAGGGCATCTTCGTCAACTCCGGCGCGCTGCACATGGCGCGCCAGGCGCCCGGCTGCACGGATGCGCTAATGTTTTCGACCGTCTTTTCGCCGCGCCTGCTCTGCTCCGGCAAGGACAGCCCGATCTACACCCAGCTCGTTCAGCCGGTGACGACCGACGCCGCGCTGCCCGCCTTCCGTCTTTGCCTCTCCACTCCCTGGCAGGCGGAGATGCTCTCCGCCCTGCACGGGCTGTACCGCAGCGCGCGGGCGGGGCGCTTCGGCAAGGAAATCGAGTATCTGGTGCACGTGGGCACCCTGTGGCACGCGCTCGTCACCCATCTGCCCGACCTGGAGCGCACGTCCGTCCCCCAGCGCGAGCGCCACAGCGAGCTGCGCGTCAAAAAGATGCTCTCCTACATTCATCTGCACTACGCGGACGACCTGTCGGTCGACCACATCGCCGCGGCGGCCGGCGTGTCGCGCAGCGAGTGCTTTCGCTGCTTCCGTCAGGTGCTGCAGCGCCGCCCGCTCGAATACCTGATCGACTACAGGCTGGAGCAGGCCGCCCGCCTGATCGCGCAGACCGACACGCCCATCTCGCAGGTCGCAACCGCCTGCGGCATGGGGCACGCCAGTTACTTCGACCGGCGCTTCAAGCAGCGCTACGGGCTGACCCCGCTCGCCTATCGCAAGCAAAAGCAGCCGTAAGGGAGGATAGACAGCAAAAAGGCGGCCGATTGGCCGCCTTTTTCTGCAATAAAAATCCCAAAGTGCCGTCCGCCGCCGTTTTTTCACCCGCCGCTCGGCAGGTCGGTGCCCTGCGGCACATTTGCTGCCGTCCCCTGGCGTGATATCACGGGGGCATGGCATCCATGCGCCGACGCAGACTCCGGTTGTGAAAATGTGGGTAAAAACTGGAAGCTCGCGCACACCTCAGGAAATCTGTCTGTAGAAGCTCTCAAGCTCTGCGGACATTATAAACCAAAGGCTAATATGCTGTCAAGAGACACGTCGTATATCTCCGAGACCCATTATAAGTATCTCCTTCCAAACACGCCCAATGTGTCCCATTACGTCAGTCTATACATCGCTTCTTTGCTTCATGCACAAATTGTGAAATCCAGGGCAAAAGGGATCATTCTTATCGCCATCGAAAAGGATGATCCTCTGCACGGATGCGAAATCGCCATTGGTGCACGTTTGTGTTTGGCAAAAGCGTCCTCGTGAGCGCCCTCCGCCCATAGCTTCTTTTTATTTTGCAGGGTTCACATGAATCATGATGTGCTTGATGTTCGGGAAAACAGCTTCCACGCTGTCATGTACCCGGTCGGCAACAGCATGACTTTCTCTAAGGAGTTTACTGCCGTCTACCTGAATCTCTAAATCAATGTATATCTTATTTCCAAACATTCTGGTACGAAGTACATCAACACATACCACATCTTCCTGGCTCTCAATAAACTGCCGCAGTTGTGTCTCGCAGGTTTCCCCGCAGGAAGTATCCAGCATTTTTAAGATAGCGTCCTTCAAGATATCGTAGGACACTTTAACGATAAAAGCGCATATGACCAGGCTGGCCAGGCTGTCCATTACAGGAAAACCCAACATCGCCCCACCAATACCAATCAAGGAACCCACAGAGGAAAAGGCATCGGATCGATGATGCCATGCATCCGCCATAAACGCAGCAGAATTGATGCGCTTAGCGTAGTAACAGGTGTACCAGTACATGGCTTCCTTCCCGATGATCGAAATGATAGCGGCAATTAGGGCAATCAGGCCTGGAACAGCCAGGGTTTCATAGTGTCCAGAAACTATATTTTGAATTCCTATTTTACCGATTCCCAATCCGGTAAACATGAGCAGCAAGCCCAAAATTAGGGATGCGACGCACTCCAAACGTTCGTGACCATATGGGTGCGACTTATCCGCCTCCTTCTTGGAAATCTTTACTCCAAAGTAAGCGATCACCGTAGTCAGCACGTCTGAAAAAGAATGGATCGCATCTGATATCATAGCTCCGGAGTGACCGAATACCCCCGCAAAAATTTTAAAGGCCGACAGCGCAACGTTTCCGACGATACTAACCAAAGACAAGTTTCGGATGATCCGCGCTTCATCCATACTCGGCCGCGGAGAGTTGACGTTGATATTCGTTTCGTTGCTGATTGCCATAAAAAAGCCCCCTAAATCGTTTTGTCCAAAGCGAAAATGATGATTTTTCTTCGCCCTACACTTCATTTAGGATCATCCGTTCCAAAAACGGGTAGAAAAAAGCACATCTATGGAACATACAACTGTCCCACAGATGTGCTATATCACGATCTGCTGCTGTTTTATCACAGCCCGGCTTTGCCCCATCACGGGGATAGCCTGCTCAGTTTGTACTGTTGATCTCGCATTCCGATAGGAATGTAATGCAGTGCAAGCGCTATTCCATTGTACACTATTTCTATGCCGGCAGCAAGAGATGGGTGACTTTTTTATTCATCAGCGTACCGCTTCGGTGGGATCGTGGCGATTGCGCCTCAACGCTTTTTGAATTCGTCTGCCTCATGCAGCAGCGCGCGCACCTTGTCCGAATACTCCGCGCACAATTCGCGCGCGAACTCCGCGTCCTCCGATTCGGTGAAGATGCGGATGCGGGGCAGCTCGTCCGGGGCGTAAAGCGTCGCCCAGCCGTGCTGCGTGCGGATGCGCACGCCACCGTCCGGCAGCATGCCGCCCGCCTCCTCGCACAGCGCGCGCAGGACGCGTCCCTTGTCCCGCAGCGCGCAGTTCACGCTCGCGTCCCGCCAGTACAGGCGCGGGCAGTCCCGAAGAAGGTCGCGCGGCATGCGCTTCTCCGCGCTCAGATAGGCCAGATGGCAGATCAGCGAGGCAAGCGCGTCGAACCGCACGGCCCGCTGCAGCCAGAGCGCGCGTTCCGTCAACTGCGCGTACAGTCCGCGCATGCCCGGGCGGACGCGCTCCACCCGCGCGCCCTGCCGCTGCGCAAGCGCATCCAGCGCCTGCGTCTCGTCCATGGGCACGACCAGCGTCCGCTCGCCCGCATCCAGCAGGAGCAGCGCGCGCAGCGCCTGCGTCTCCTGCTCGCAAAGCGCGCCCCCGGAGTCCAGCACGCCGAGGCTCTGGCCGTCCTTTGAAAGGACAAAGCCTGTTTCCCCGTCCAGCAGCGCGTGCGCGCCGCCCGCCTGCACGCGCACGTGCCGCGCGTCGCACAGCTCCAGCGTCCGCCGCGCCTGACGCGCGCTGAACTCGCTGGGGCAGAAGACCGCCGCGGGCGTCTCCAGCGCCCTGGCCCGCGAAAGGCGCGCCACGGACGCCGTGTAGAACGCCTCGCCGTCCTCGACGCGCTGCGGCGCGCGCACACCCCGGCCGTTCACAGGCGCAAAGTCCTGCCGCGAAAGGAGCGTTTGCAGGTTCCTCCGCTGCGCGTCCGACGCCGAAAGGCCGCCCTCGCCCAGCGGCTGAACGCCCTCGCCCGCGATGAACAGGCCGCCGGGCACGAGCAGCAGGTCCATGAGCGCGCGCAGCTTTGGCAGCCTGCCCTCGCCCAGCAGCAGCGCCTCCACCCCCTGCGTCATCAGCGCTGCGCCCGCCGCCGCGTACAGCGCCTGCGCCTCCGGCGTGCCGTCGAAGAGCAGCGCCATGCGCCGCACCCCCAGCACGTGGGCCCAGGCCGCCGCGACGGTCTGCACGTCGCGCGCGCTGCTCAGGGCGATGCCCGTCTCCCGAACGTCCGGGCAGCAGCAGTCTCCCCAGACGACGTTTTCCGCCGCCTGAAGGCCCGTCATCACGCGCTTGTGCGGCCAGACCTTGACGCCCTGCGGGAGGCATGCGCCGTCCTCCAGCACGCTGCCGTCGCCCAGCGCGCTGCCCTCGAACATCCGCGCCTGCGCCTGCACCCGCGCGCTTCGGCAGACGACCGCGCCTCGAAGCTGCGCGCCCTCGAAAATGCGCGCGTCCGGCCAGACGACCGAACGCTTCACCGTCGCCCCGGCCTCGACGACGGCCCCCGCCCCGATGCAGGAATGCGCGCCGACGCGGCTGCCCGCCTGAATCAGGGCGTCCGCGCCGATGTAACAGGGAGCCTCCAGGACTGCGCCCTGCTGGATGCGCGCGCCCGCTTCCACCACGTTCCCTTCCGCGTCGCGCTCCGCGGGCAGCGGCAGGTTCACGCGCCCCTCCAGCA
>JAEXCG010000059.1 GCA_023402355.1 Bacillota bacterium
GCACTTTCAATAAATGTATATGATAAGAGTCGTCCTCGCAAAAATGAAAAAAGGCGCCTTTCGGAAGCCGTCGAGCTTCCGCTGCGCCTTATGGATACGATCCGTTCAATCGTCCCAAATACCATACTTAAAGGGAGGGCCGCGCGCATGGATAAACCGTCGAGCTTTTACAGCGGGAACCTCTCGCTCCTCGCCCTCTCCACCCTGTCCGCGCACGAGGGCATGCGCGCGCGAACCGATTTCGGATGCCTGCGGTTCTTGTGCGCCTCCACGGGCGGATGCGACGCGCAGATCGGTTCCGCCCGCGCGCATCTGGTCGGCCCCTGGTCGCTCGTGCTCGGCGGGGACGTCTCCTACGTCCTCGTAGACGTTCAGGCGGACACCCACCTCATGCAGGTGGACGTCGGCCTGGGCGCGGACGACTGCCTGGGCTACACGCAGGCCGACATGCTCGGCTGTTACCCGGAATACCGCCGCCTGTGGGAGAGCGCGGCGCCCTTCTTTTCCTTTCAGGATGAGTACGCGCAGGTGCCCGCCGCCATCCGCAGCCTGCACGTGTATTCCCTCTACCCGCCCGCGGAGCGCCGCATCTTCACCACGCTTTCGCTCGACTACCTGATGCTCACCGCCGCCACGGCGGTCGAGGAGGGACTGCTCTGCTCCTGCCAGGGCAACCTGCACGTGCGCAAGGCCGTCACCTACATCCACGACCACTACATGTACCCCATCACCGCCGCGGACATCGCCCGCAGCGCCGGCATCCACGTGGGACATCTGCACCGGCTCTTTCAGGCCGTCATGGGCATGCACGTGGGCGAATACCTGACGCGCCTTCGCATGGAAAAGGCGCGCACGCTGCTGCTGCGCACGGACATTCCGCTGGGCGAGATCGCCCGGATCGTCGGCATTTCGACCCAGCAGTACTTTTCCCGCGTCTTCAAGCAGCAAACGGGGATGACCCCGCAGCAGTACCGGCACACCTACAACGTGACCTGCGACTACGCGGCCGCCTCCCGCCATTACAGCACGACGCTGGGCGCGCGACCGCCGAAGCCCCCGGAGGGGCAGGCCGCCGAAGGAGGGGGATCGGCTTGAACTCGCTCTTCTCTCCCCTCTACAAGCGCGAGGACTTCATCCCCGTCGTGCACGCCTATTACGACCGCGCCGACATGGAGCGCACCACGCTGGAGGAAACGGACCACTCGCACACGCTGTGCGAAATCATGTACGTCGCGGAGGGCTCGCTCTCGCTCACCGTGGAAAACCAGCGCGTTCGCATGGGGCGCCAGCAATGCATCTGGATCGACGCTTCCGTCTATCACCACGACTTGCGCTTTGACGTGGCAGGCGGCCCCTGCAGCGTGATGAACATCGAGTTTCAATACGAACTGCTGGACAGGCGGTGCCCCTCCACGCGCGCCCTCTACCGCCACAGCGAAGCCTTCCGCGCGCTGCTCGACCATCCCGCGCCTTTTCTGACGCTCACGGACGACGACGCCACGCTGTTCACCCTGCTCAAGCAGATCATCCTGCTGGCGGACAGCACCCACGTGCAGGCGGAGCGCATGTGCTCCTTCCTGTGCGCGCACGTGATGCTGCTCGTCGCCAGGCGCCGCGCGGCGCCGCAGGGCGGGGAATGCCCGACCGTCTGCAATTCCTACGTCGCCTCGGCGCTCTGCTACATCCGCGACAACTACACGGAGCCCCTCACCGCCCAGCAAATCGCGGGGTACCTGCACATCCAGCCGACCTATCTGCACAGGCTGTTTCGGGAGCAGACCGGCATGACCGTGGGCGCGCACATCCAGCGGCTGCGCATCGAGCGGGCCAAGGAGCTGCTGCAGGAAACGGACGACAACCTGCTGCAAATCGCCAACGCCGTCGGTCTCAACAGTCCGCAGTACTTCGTGCAACTCTTCCGGCGGCTTTGCGGCATCTCGCCCACCGAGTACAGGCGGCAGCTCGCGGCCTCTGAAAAGCCCCCGCAGGCTTAGGCGGAGCACAGGTAAAATCACAAAAAAGGAACGGCGTCAAAAGACCGTCGTTCCTTTTCGTTGCGCTTACATTGCCGCCGAGAGCAGCCAAACGCCCGCGATGAGCAGCGCCTGCGCGGGCGCGTACAGCGACCAGATGACCAGGTCCGGGTACTTCAGCCGCAGCGAGCCGAAGCTGCTCAGCGCGATCAGGGTGTCGCTGACGTAGAACAGAAGACCGCCCAGCAGCATCGTGCACCCGCGCAGGGGATGCGCCGCGAACAGGGCGCACGCGCTCGCGGCCATGAGGCTCACCACCACGCTGTAAAAGAGCGCGCCGACGCGCAGCGCCAGCATCTGCGCCGGGTTTCTAAGGATGGTGCAGGCCCAGATGACGATGCCCGCGACCACGAAGACGGCGATGAAGCCGTAGACCACCAGCAGGCTCTGCGCGCCCAGCGCGTACCCCAGGCGCAGAAACAGCGTGGTGTAGCAGACCTGCGCGCCGAAAAAGGCGGCCATTCCCCACAGAAAATACTGGCGGATGCCGTGCGTCACGGGCGGGTACTGCATCAGCAGCGCGTCGCCCAGCCAGGAAAAGCCCATCGCCGCGCAGCACAGCGCGGTAAAGCGATTCGGACTGTTGACGTAGGCGAAAAGCGCGAACATCAAAAGACCGGAGGTGACGGCGATCTTGACCGTCATCATGCGCGCTTCGATTCCCTCGAGCGTTTCGCGGCGCTTTTTCTGCGCCGCGAGCTTTCGCGCCTCGACGTCGCCGATGGTGACCCGGTCCAACTGTTCGGAGACAAATTCGTCCGGGCTGCTCTTTTGAATGGACGCGCACACGTGCCTGATCTTTGCAAGGGCCGCTTCCCATGCCCTCCGCCCGGGCGTGCGTCTTCGTTTCGGTTCCTCAGGTTTTCGTTCAGGGTTCTCCACGCCGATCCCTCCCGTTCCCGCGCAAAATCTTCGTGCCTCTATTGTAGCCTGCCTTGGCCGTACAGGCAAGGAAAAAGTATGCGCGCCCGCCCTCGTTTCATGCCGCTTTCCCCGCAGGCGCCCCGAACGGCGGCCCCCTGCGCGTGGGCGGCGCGGCGCTCCCGATCAGGGAAACGCCGCGCCGCCCTTCCTCATTCCGTTTTTGCCGAAGCGCCGATCGCCTCAAACAGCTCCGTCGGCGCCTCCACGTCGCGCCGATTCACGAGCATGTCCTCCCGGCCCGCGAACGACGCGCGGTAAAAGCTGCTGTCGTACGTGTAAAGCGTCAGCGTCAGGCTCGGGTACCGGGCGCTGGTCTGTTCAAAGATCACCGTCATGTACAC
>JAEXCG010000124.1 GCA_023402355.1 Bacillota bacterium
CTTCCTCGATATCGAGTCCCGCGCGCTGCGCCTGCTCGCCCTCGTGGAGGACGAGGACATCGCCATGCGCCAGATCGAGCGCATGTGCGAGCTGCGCTGCCTTTGCACAGAGCGCTTAACGATTGACGACGAGGAGCAGATCGTCCGCTTTTTCGTATGCGCCCGCGCGTATGACCGCGCGGAAGACGTGCTCTTCGAAGCGCTCGAGAGCTATCCCTCCCCCGAAAAGCAGCGCGAGCTTTGCGAGTTCGGCCTCAAGCTGTACGACCGCCTCGCCGCGCTTGCGCCCGAGCAGTTGGATGCCGGCGGGCTCCCGCAAAGCGAGGTCTCGGAGGGGCGCGCGGCCATCGAGCGGATCATTTCAAAAAAGGGTTGGAACGCATGATTATTCTTTCCATACAGAACCTAGTTAAATCCTTCGGCGTCAACGTCGTGCTGAGGGACGTAAACATGACGCTGCAGCAGGGCGACCGCATGGGCTTTGTGGGCGTCAACGGGAGCGGCAAATCCACGCTCATGAAGATCATCGCCGGGCTCGACGCGCCGGACAGCGGCAGCGTGAACCTGTCGCGCGGCCTGCGCGTGGGATACCTCGCTCAGCAGGGCATGGTCACCTCCGGCAACACCGTCTTCGGCGAGCTCGAACAGGTCTTCGAGCCCGTCTTTCAAATGGAAAAGCGGCTGCGGGCGCTCGAGCACGAGATGGCGGACGCGCACGAGGACGCAGGCGCCTTTGAACGCCTCTCGCGCGAATACGACCGGCTGACCGCCGCCTTTGAGGACGCGAACGGCTACGGCTGGAAGAGCGCCGTCACCGGCGTGCTCACCGGCCTGGGCTTCACCAGCGCCCAATACGACCAGAGCGTCGATTCCCTCAGCGGCGGCGAGCGCACGCGCCTGAGCCTCGCGCGGCTGCTGTTGCAGCGCCCCGACCTGCTGCTGCTGGACGAACCCACGAACCACCTGGACCTGGAGACGACCCAGTGGCTGGAAGCGTACCTGCAAAGCTACCGGGGCTCCGTGCTCGTCATCTCGCACGACCGCTACTTTCTGGACAAGGTGTGCACCTGCATGGCCGAACTGCTCATGGGTACGGTGGAGCAGTACGACGGCAACTACACCCGCTACATGCGCACCCGCGAGGAGCGCTTTGAAGCGCGCATGCGCGCCTACGAGCTGCAGCAAAAGGAGATCGAGCGGCAGGAGGCGATCATCGCGCGCTACCGCATGTTCAACCGGGAAAAGTCCATCCGCGCCGCCGAAAGCCGCGAAAAGGCGCTGGAGCGCATGGACCGCCTCGAAAAGCCCGTGGACGAGCGCTCCATCCGCTTTTGCTTTCGCGCGCGCAGGCGCACGGGCGAAGACGTGCTCTTTTTGACCGACCTGGCCAAGGGCTTTAACGACAAACGACTGTTCGAGCACCTGAACCTTCACCTGCGCGCGGGCGACCGCGTGGCGCTCATCGGCCCCAACGGCGTGGGCAAGTCCACGCTGCTTCGCCTGCTCGTGGGCGAGGAGAAGCAGGACGAGGGCACGATCCGCTTCGGCTCGAACGTGGATATCGGCTATTACGACCAGCATCAGGCGTCGCTGCACGAGGAAAAGACCGTGCTGGACGAGGTCTGGGATCGCTTTCCCCGCATGGAGCAGTCCGACGTCCGGGGCGCGCTGGGGCTCTTCCTCTTCTCGGGAGACGACGTCTTTCAGCCCATCCGCACGCTATCCGGCGGGGAAAAGGGCCGCGTCGCCCTGACCGCCCTGATGCTGCGCGAGGACAATCTGCTGCTGCTGGACGAACCGACGAACCACCTGGACATGGATTCGCGCGAGGTGCTCGAAAACGCGCTGGCGGACTTTCCGGGCACCATCCTGACCGTGTCGCACGACCGATACTTCATCAACCGCATCGCGGACCGCGTCGTGGAGATGCAGCCGGACGGCGTGACGGAATATCTGGGCAACTACGACGACTACGTCGAAAAGAAGAACCGGCCCCTGGCGCCCGTCGAAGCGAACGGCGGCAAGACGCGCACGGAGCTGGACAAGGAAAAGAAGCGCGACCGGCAGAGCAAGCTGCTTCTCAAGCAGCTTCGCCAGCGCGCGCAGGAGGCGGAGGCCGCCATCGCCCGCCAGGAAGCCGAGATCGCCGCGCTGGAGGAAAAGATGAGCGACCCCGCGCTCTACGCCGACCCGGAGCTCGCCGCCGAGACGACGCGCGCCTATCAGCAGGCGCAGCAGGCGCTTCCCGGCCTGTACGACGCCTGGGAGGCGGCCGAGCAGGCCGTCAGCGAAGCGGAATAGACGAATTCCATATAAGGAAGGGGGATCTTCATGTCCAGCTACGAAGTCCGCAGGACGCCGGGCGACACGGCGTGGTTTCGCCGCGCGCGCTTCGGCATGTTCATCCATTGGGGCCTCTACGCGCTGCCCGCGCGCCACGAATGGGTGAAGACGAACGAGCGCATCCCCGAGGCGGATTACGACCGCTATTTCCGTCATTTCGACCCTGACCTGTACGACCCGCGCGAATGGGCCCGGCAGGCGAAGGCCGCGGGCATGCGCTATGCGGTGCTGACGGCCAAGCATCACGAGGGCTTCTGCCTGTGGGATACGCAGTACACCGACTATAAGTGCACGAACACGCCGGCCGGACGCGACCTCCTGCGCGAGTACGTCGAGGCCTTCCGCGCGGAGGGGCTGCGCGTCGGCTTCTACTACTCGCTGATCGACTGGCATCATCCCGACTTCCCTATCGACATGCTGCATCCCCGCCGCGACGACCCGGACGCAAAGAAGCTGAACGAGGGCCGCGACATGCGCCGCTACGCGCAGTACATGCGCGATCAGGTGCGGGAGCTTTTGACGAACTACGGCAAGATCGACATCCTCTGGTTCGACTTTTCCTACGGCGAACGCCGTGGAGAGGGAAAGGACGCCTGGATGCGCGGCAAGGGCGCCGCGGATTGGGAGGCCGACGCGCTCATCTCCCTCGCTCGCAGCCTGCAGCCGGGTATCCTCATCGACAACCGCGCCGACGTCGAGCAGGATCTGTGGACGCCGGAGCAGTACCAGCCGCTGGAATGGCTCCGCCACCCCGAGACGGGCGAATACGTCACCTGGGAGGCCTGTCAGACCTTCTCCGGCTCGTGGGGCTACCACCGCGACGAAACCTCCTGGAAGTCGCCCGAAATGCTCATTCGCATGCTCGTAAACACCGTAGCGCTGGGCGGCAACCTGCTCATGAACGTCGGTCCGACCGCGCGCGGCTACTTCGACCGCCGCGCCGAGGCCGCGCTCAGGGTTTATGGGGACTGGATGCGCTATAACGCCCGGAGCATCTACGGATGTACGATGGCCGAACCGGAGCTCTTAGGCTGCCTGACCGCGGACTGCCGCTTCACCCAGAGCGAGGACGGCAGGCGCCTCTACCTGCACCTCTTCGCCTACCCCTATGCGCACGTGCAGCTTCCGGGGCTCGCGGGAAAGGTCGAATACGCGCAGTTCCTGCACGACGGCAGTGAGCTTCGCTTTACCGAAGGACACGTAGAGCACTTCAGCGTCGGCGCGGCGCGGCAGGAAGGCCTGCTGGTCATCGAGCTGCCCCCCGTCAAGCCGGACGTGCTCGTGCCCGTGATCGAGCTCTTCCTGAAATAGTCCAGCAGGCGCCGGCGGCCTTGTCCCCGGCGCCGCTTACGTCCCCGAATCTCCGCTTGAAAGGTTCGTTGTATTCATGAATCAGCCTGCTCTTTTCGATACCCAACCGCTTCCCAAGGGACGCACTGCGCGTTCGCGCTCGGCCTTTGTGCTCGCCCTGATCGTATCGGCCGCGCTCGTCGTCTTCTGCGTGCACGTCTTCGACCTGATGACGACCGTGCGGACGGATGAAGTTTTTCATCTGTCCGATCTGGCGGATTGGCGTGTTTACGTGGTCGAGGACGGGGAAAAGCGCCCGCTTAAAGATGCGGGAAACGGGCTGTACGAGGGGCTCGCCTACGAAGGACAGGTCTTCTATCTCGAACGGGAGCTGGACGAGCGCCTGTCCCCCTCCGTTCTGCAAATCTTTCTGGGCGATTACCACGCCAGCGTCTTTCTGGACGGCACGCTGTTTTATACGAACGCGCCCGGTTCCGGGGATACCATCGGCGGGATCGATTATCCGGACACGTTTTTCAGCGAGTTTGTCTCGACCTATGTGACGCTGCCTGCGGGCAGCGCCGGGAGGACGCTGACCATCGCCCAGCGAAACCTGGATCATCAGCTCGCCTGTCCCTTTGATTTGACCTTTTATACCGGCGCTTCCCTTCGCGCAAGCCATGCCGCGCCCGCCGCCCGCTCGGTGCTGCCGATGTTTCTGCTCGGCCTGCTGACGCTTGCCATGCTCGCGCTGTTTCTCCTTTCCCTCTACAGGGGAAAAGCGGATGCCGGGCTGCTCGCCCTTTCGCTGTTCGCCCTGTGCTGGCTGCTTAACGAATGTGCCTGCTCCGCCCTCTTTCTCGACCGCTTCGGGGGCATACACAATCTCCTGCAGCAGGCCTTTGAATACCTGAGCGACGCCTTCATGCTGCTCTTTCTGCTTTCCCGCATGCGGCGCTTCCGTCTTGTCTTTCTCCCGTTTGTGCTGTTGTACTTGCTTTCCATCCCCCTCAGCCTGCTCGTGCAGGCCGGGTATCTCATTCCCTATGGGGATTTCTACGTCTTCATCATGTTTCTCCCCCACACGACGGAGTTTCTCGCGGTTGCCGCCGTCTGCGCGCTGGTCTATCCGGAAACGCGCGCTCAAAACGGATTTTATCGCACCTATGGACGGGCACTCCTCGTCGCCGTGATCGCCTATGCGTGCCTCTTCGTCGCGTCCTGGGCCGCCGACGTCCCCTATTTTCATGAAATCAGTCAAAAACTCGTCTCCAGCATCGCCGATCTGCACTTTATCTACCCGCTCTACCTGTTCCGCATCTTTTCGATCTGCGCCTGCGTCGCCATCACATTGCACCAAATCGTTACCCAACTCGTCGAGCACGAGGCGCAGGCGCGCACCGCTTCCCTGCGCGCGCAGCTCTCGCAAAGCAACCTGGACAACCTGACGCGCTCCATGCGGCAGACGGTGGCGCTTCGCCGTAAGCTGCAGCATCACATCGCGTCGCTTACCTCGCTGCTGGCCGAAGGCGACGCGGCGCAGGCTGCGGCTTATACGCGCGCGCTGGGCGACGAAATCGACGTTCTACCCGTCTATCAGACGGGAAACGCCCTCGTCGACCTGGTGCTCGGGGACAGGCTCGGCGCGTCCGACGCCTCGGGCATCCGCGTGGAGGTCAAGGAAGCGTCCGCGCCCCAAACCCTCCCGATCCGGGATTCGGACCTGTGCCTGATCCTGCTCAATCTGCTCGACAATGCGCTCGCCGCCCTTCGGGCGTGCGAGCAGCCGGAGCGCATGCTCGTGCTGCGCCTCTGGACGCAGGAGGGCAGCTTTCACTTCGCATGCGAGAACTCCGCCGACTCTCCCGCGCTTCCGAACGCCGCCTCGCGCAGGCATCCGGATGGAAGGGAAAGCGGGCTGGCGATCGTCGAGCGCACGATTTTGCAATGCGGCGGGAAGCTCGACCTGAAGGTGCGGGAGGCCTCCGTCCGCGCCGAAGTGATCCTGCCGCTCCGTTCCTGACGTCCCCTGCGGTATCCCCGCCCGCACCCCGCGCATAGAATACTGCGCGGGGTTTTTCTATGCGAAGCGCACCCCGTACAAATCATTTCCTCAAAGGAGGTACCCCGGATGGCATTGACGATGAAGTTGTTTCCCGGCGGCAACACGAGCCAGGGCTTTTACTCCTGCTTCTCCGGCGTCATGGAAGGAAAGACGCGGATCTTTATGCTCAAGGGCGGCCCGGGCGTGGGCAAAAGCAGCATGATGAAGCGCGTGTCGCGCGCGCTGGACGACGCCGGAATCGACTATGAGCTCTTCCCCTGCTCCAGCGATCCCGGCAGCCTGGACGCCGTCTGCGTGCCGGCGCTCGGCATTACGATGATGGACGCGACGGCGCCGCACCATTACGACCCCGCCGTGCCTGGCGCGCGCGACACGCTGGTAAACCTGGGCGACGATCTGGATGAGGCTCGCCTGCAAAGGGATAAAGCGCGCATCTCGGCCCTGTTTTCGGGCGTGAGCGAGCGCTTCCGCCGCGCCTATTGCTACCTGAACGCCGCCGCACAGGTCCGCCGCGCCGTAGAGCCGGCACAGCCCGATACCCTTGAGGCCGCCCGAATGGCGCACGAAATCGCGGGGCGCTATCTATCCGACGAGCACGGCGCCGGGCGCAGGCGCGACCTGTTCGGCGCGGCCTACACGCCGCTGGGTTACGTCAGCTTTTTGGAGGAGCTTCCGAGGTCGCGGAGCGTCCGCCTCATTTCGTCCTTCGGTCATACGGCCAGCCCGCTGCTCGAACGGCTGCTGGAAGAAGCGATGCTGCGCGGATACGACACGGTCGCCCTGCGCGATCCGTTGCAGCCCGAATACCTCGCGCACCTGTACGTCCCCTCCGCAGGTCTCCTCTTCACGACCGGCGAGGCGGACGACGATGCCGAGAAGGTCGACGCAGAGGCGCTATACGGAAAAGGCGCCTCCGTCAATCAGGACGACGCGGAAACCTTCTCCGCGCTCATCGCGCAGGCCACCGGCGAGCTCAAGGCGGCGATGGCGCTGCACGACGAACTGGAATCTTTCTACATCGCCGCCATGGACTTTTCGCGCTGGCAAAAGACGCTGGATGCCCTGCTGGAAGAGATCTTTTCGGCGGCTCGCTGAAAAGACATGACCCCTCCGATCCCGCGCCATGGACCGGCGCACGTTCTGACCGCCGAGGGCTTTTCCCCGGCGGTCAGCGTGTCGACAAAGTGGCATAGGCCACTTTGTCGAGATTACGGGTGTTTTTTTCGCTCCGCAAAACTGCGTTTTGCTACGGAAAAAGCCCCGACTACGAAGGGAGCGAAGCGACTAGGCGTGAGGACAACGCGAAGCGCTCCGCAGGGCCGTACCCAGCGCATAGCGCTGGGCGCAGCGGGCAAGGCCGGGCGATACGATTGCAGTCTTGCAGACGGCTTATGGTTTCTCCGCCTTCGATGGGTTTGTCAACAATCTGACCGCCGGGGCTTTCCCTCGGCGGTATTTTTGTCCTTCTCCTCATTCGTCGGCGAGCGGCGCGGAGCGTTTCGTATTGACCCTCATCGGTTTCCCCCGCCTGTTTTCGCGTTTTTCCTTTTTCTTTTGTACGGTTCATGGTATAATACCGCGTATTGGTTTCCCTTGCGGGCGCATTCGAGTAAAAATATGAAGAAATGCCTTTCTACGTTAACACTCCGTTCATCTTTTTGCGCTATGCTGTCCTGCACGGAATCAAAGGCGCAACCGGCGCAGGAGGAAATACTTTTATGAGCAGAACCATCGGCATCGACCTTGGCACCACGAACAGCTGCGTCGCCGTCATCGAGGGCAGCGACCCGGTCGTCATTCCCGGCCCGGAGGGCGGACGGACGACGCCGTCCGTCGTCGCCTTCACCAAGGACGGGCAGCGGCTCGTCGGCCAAATCGCCAAGCGTCAGGCCGTCACCAACAGCGAACGCACCATCCAGTCGATCAAGCGCGAAATGGGAACCGACCGCCGCGTCAAGATCGACGGGCACGCGTATACCCCGCAGGAAATTTCCGCGATGATCCTGCAAAAATTAAAGGCGGATGCGGAAGACTACCTGGGGGAATCCGTCACGCAGGCGGTCATCACCGTGCCCGCTTACTTCACGGACGCGCAGCGTCAGGCGACGAAGGACGCCGGACGGATCGCGGGGCTCACCGTTCAGCGCATCATCAACGAGCCGACCGCCGCCGCGCTCGCCTACGGCATCGACAAGGAAACCGCGCAGAAGGTCATGGTCTACGACCTGGGCGGCGGCACGTTCGACGTGTCCATCCTGGACATCAACCAGGACGTCATCGAGGTGCTCGCGACCGCGGGCAACAACCGCCTGGGCGGCGACGACTTCGACCAGTGCGTCAGCGATTATCTGATTTCCGAGTTCAAGCGCACGGAGCGCATCGACCTTCGCCGCGACCCCACCGCGCTCGAGCGCGTGCGCGACGCCGCCGAAAAGGCGAAGATCGAGCTTTCCGGCACGCAGTCCACGAGCGTCAACCTGCCCTTCCTGACGGCGGGCAAGGACGGCCCCAAGCACATGGAAATCACGCTGACCCGCGCGAAGTTCAACGAGCTGACGGCGCACCTCGTCGAACAGACGATGGGGCCCGTGCGGCAGGCGATTCAGGATGCGGGGCTCTCCGTTTCCGACATCGCCAAGGTGCTGCTCGTCGGCGGTTCCAGCCGCATCCCCGCGGTGCAGGAGGCGGTGCGCCGCTTTACGGGCAAGGAGCCTTTCAAGGGCATCAACCCTGACGAGTGCGTCGCGATGGGCGCGGCGCTGCAGGGCGGCGTGCTCGCGGGCGAAGTGAAGAGCCTGCTGCTGCTGGACGTGACGCCGCTCTCCCTGGGCATCGAGACGGTGGGCGACATGTTCGCCAAGGTCATCGACCGAAACACCACCCTGCCCGTCCGCCAGAGCCAGATCTTCACCACCGCCGCGCCCTTTCAGTCGTCGGTGGAGATCAACGTGCTGCAGGGCGAGCGCATGATGGCCTCGCAAAACAAGTCGCTCGGCAAGTTCAAGCTGACCGGCATCCGCCGCGCGCCGCAGGGCGTGCCGCAGATCGAGGTGACGTTCAGCATCGACGCGAACGGCATCGTCAGCGTCTCCGCCAAGGATTTGGGCACCGGCAAGCAGCAGGAGATCACCATCACCGGCTCCTCCAACATGAGCCAGGCTGAAATCGACCGCGCGGTGCGGGATGCGCAGGCGTATGCCGCCGAGGATCAGCGGCGAAAGGAAGAAGCCGAGCGGCAGTACCGCAGCGGAGCCACCGCAGCGGCGGCTCCGGACGACGCCCCGGCCGACGGCGCCGAGGACGCGGAATTTACGCCCAAGGACGACGGCGCCGCAGGCGGCGGGCAAAAGGAGTAAACCATGTTCGGTTATATCGCGGTCAACCGTGCGGAGCTGTCCGACGCGGACTTCGCGCGCTACCGCGCATTTTACTGCGGCTTGTGCCGCGCGCTTTCGCGTCGCCACGGCCAGATCGGCCGCCTGACGCTGACCTACGACATGACGTTCCTGTACATGCTCTTAAGCTCTTTATACGAGCCGGACGAGCGTTGTATCCCGGCGCGCTGCGCGCTGCACCCTCTCAAGCGTCACGACTTCATCGAAAACGCCGTGGCCGATTATGCCGCGGACATGAACGTCCTGCTCGCCTATCACAAGTGCCGCGACAACTGGCAGGACGACAAAAGCCTCGGCGCCGCGGCGGAAGGAAAGATTCTGCAAAAGGCCTACCGGCGCGTCGAGCGGGACTGGCCGGAAAAGTGCGCGGTGGTCGCGGCGTGCCTTGAGCGCACGGCGAAGCTGGAGAACGAAAAATCGACCGACGTGGACGCGCTCGCCAACGAAACGGGGCGCATGCTCGGCGAAGTGCTCTGCTTTAAAGACGACATCTGGGGGCCGGGTCTTCGCGCGATGGGCGAGGCGCTTGGGCGCTTTATATACCTGATGGACGCCTACGACGACCTGCCGGAGGACGAGCGGAAGGGGCGATACAACCCGCTCGCCGGGCTGCGTGCGCAGGACGATTACGAGGATTTTTGCCGCCAGATGCTGACCATGATGATCGCGGACTGCACGCAGGAATTTGAAAAGCTGCCCCTCGTTCAGGACATCGGCCTGTTGCGTAACGTCCTGTATTCGGGCGTCTGGTGCAGGTACGCCCTCATCCAGCAAAAGCGCAGCGGAAAGGAGCAGGAGAACCATGGATGACCCTTATCGCGTACTGGGCGTATCCCCGACGGCCACGGACGACGAAGTCAAGACCGCTTACAGGAAGCTCGCCCGTAAATATCACCCGGACCTGAACGGCGGTTCTCCTGAGGCCGAAGCCAAGATGAAGGAGATCAACGAAGCCTATTCCCTCATCACGAAGATGCGCCGCGAGGGGACGAGCTACAACGGCGGCAGCCAGGGATACGGCGGCCAGCAGGGATATGGAAACCCCTTTGGCGGCGGCTACAATCCCTTCGGGAACGGCCCGTACGGGAATTACGGCGGCTACCAGCGCGAGCAGCAGTCCTCCGAACTGAACGCCGCGCGCAATTACATCCTGTCCGGCTATTATCAGGAAGCGCAGAACGTGCTGAACGGCATCTCGAACCACAACGCCGCGTGGTACTACCTCAGCGCGCAGGCCAGCTACGGCCTGGGCAACCGCGTCGCCGCGCTCAACTACGCGCGTCAGGCCGCGCAGATGGAACCGGGGAATTACGAATACCGCCAGTTCCTTTCACAGCTTGAAAACGGCGGCAGCGCCTATCAGGAATACGGCAGGCAATTTCACATGCCGACCGGCATGTGCTCCGATCCGTGCTCGACCTGCCTGTTGATCAACCTTTTTTGCAACTGCTGCTGCCCCTGCGGGGTCAGAGGTTTTTACTGCTGATACACAAAAAAGATGCTTAAAAGCACCCTTTTTGTGTATCAACTTTTCATCTTTTGCCATCAAAGACGGCGATCTGCCAAATCGTATCAACCGACAGAAGGAACGCTCATTTCGTCAACTCAAAATTTAGTTTCCCGCATTCCTCGCCATTGACGAGCAGCGCTATCGCGTGCGTCCCTAGATCGTACTTTCGGGCGCTCTCCTCCGTAAAGGAGTGCTTTTTGGTATAGAATCTGCTTTCATTCTCCTTGAGCAAGCCCTCGGAAATTCGAAAAATCTTTCGGCTGTAGCTCCCGTTGGACTTTGCAAAGTCGATGCCGTACTCCAGACGCACCTTTGCCGCTTTTCTGGCTGTAATGCCAAAAGAAAAAACAAGGTCGTTTCCAACTGAAACGAATGCATTCGCCAAGACAAAATCCTCAACATCGACGGTTGCCGCGTCGGTGAATCCAAAGATGTCCAGTACATCGCGATTGCCCGCTTTCAGCAGCGTTCTGCACCCCTGCTTTACGATCCAGTCGGTGTAGGCGTGCTTGCCCACCCACTCCCCGGCGAGCCTTACGACGATATCCGGGCGCGTTTTGGAAATGTCGTTCAGATTGTTCGCGACACTCCTGCGCACGTAAAGCGACGGGTCTTCCTTCAGTTGTTCCAGTATCGGCAAAATCGGAGCCGGGTCCTTTTTAAAACGGGGCAATGCCCGCGCCCATGGCAGCGCCGGACGGCAGCCCTCACAGGCGAGCCTTCGGACGCATTCCCGCTCATCTTTAGACCACGCGTACATCTGCGCCATCATGCGTTCCTCGTGGTCGATGATAAACGGCCTGACGGCAAACTCTGCCGATGCATAGGGGGTAAACCTCGCCAAAGCGCCCATCGACAGCTCCCAATTCGATTCATCCCGTCCGTAAAGCTCGACATAGGCCGGAAAGAATCCGCCAAAGCCCTCCTGCCACGTGCCATAGTGCATGACCACGCCGTCGATCAGCCGAATGGCCTCCCCGTAGTCCGGCGGCAGGTACTTGCCAAGGTTTTCCGCGATCCTGTAGACCTGATCCTTCAACTCCAAGCCGTTCCAGGTTTTATCCAATATGGATTCCACAAACGCTTCGACTTGAAAGGGCGCGTAGACGGATTGTATGTCCAATGCGAGCTTTTGAAGCGATTCCTGGTTGTACAGGTCTTTTCTGAGGCCTGACATGCGGCTGCCTCCTCCCACGGTGAGCGATTCGGACGCGCCTGCGCTAATGCGGACGCATTCCGCCCTCCAATCTCCGCCCGTTCTCAATTCATCTTTTCGCTGTATTTTTCCCCGTACAGCCGGTCGTATTGGCACAGGCGGATCGCGTCAAACGTCCGTTTCGCGCTCTCCGACGCGTCGGGCTTCCATTTAAAACGCCCCGCTTCAAAGACCAGCGCGTCGTTGGAATCCGGGATTCCCTCCGCGCTCATCCGCGTAAGATAGGCGTCCATCGGCACGTTCGCCATCCGCAGCGCAAACGCGCCCAGCCGATAGGAAGACATCACCCCCGGCAGTTCCACGTCAAGACCGTAATTGTTGTAGACGAGCAGCGGCGTGCTGTAAAGGCGCCCATAGCGCTGCGCATCGGCCTCATAAGCCGACGTATCCACCCCGAAGAGCGAGAGGTTCGGCGCGTGATCCCCCCATAGCACGAGGATCACGGGCCGCTTCTGGCGTTCAAAGTAGGTAATCAACTTCTTGAGCGCCGCGTCGCTTTCCCGCACCAGGCTCGCATACGTCTCGAGCTGCGCGCGCGTCTGTGGCTCCTGCGTCTCGTCGGTTGAACGGATGCTGCCCGCGCCCGCCCACTCAAAGTCGTATTCGCCGTGATTCTGGATGGTGACGACGTGCGCAAAAAACGGCTTTTGCTTGTTGCGGTGTTCGTAGCGCTCGATCAGCTCGTCGTACAGGCAGTCGTCCGTCACCTGCCAGGAAATGCGCCTAAGCGGCTGGGCCATGTCGTCCTCAAAGGCCATGTCGTCAAAGCCCATCTGGGCGTACACGCGGTCGCGCTCGTAAAACGTGCGCGTATAGGGGTGCAGGGCCAGCGTATAGTAGCCGCTGGCTTTAAGCGCGCTGACGACGCTCGCCGCCCCCTGCAGCGGCACGGTTTGATAGGCCATGCCGACCGAATTGCGCGCCGGATAGCCTGTAAGCACCTCGTACTCCACCTGACAGGTGTTCCCTCCGTAGGAGGGCGAAAGCATTTGAGCGCCCGCGTACGTCGCCTGGCAGGCCTTAAGATAGGCGAGCGGGTCCTCCGTCAGCGAGATTTCGTCGATGTTCTGCAGGTCGTACAGCGTCTCGTTCATGATGAAGAAGATGTCGGGCAGCGTGCTCTGCGCCCCATCCAGCTCTGGTTTCGGGAGCGCATTCAGAGCCTCCCGTACGGATTCCTCCGAGTACCCCTCCGGCTCCTCCGGCGGCAGCGGCATCGTCTTGATGAGCCCGGCGGCCAGCCCGTTCGTCTCGTAATAGTCCTGCGGGATGACCACCTCGGCCGTGCCCGTCATGCGCGCAATGCGGTCCGGCAGGCCCTGCGCCGCGAAGATCGTCGCGGAAGCCATCAGGGCGCAGAGCACCGCGCGAAGGGCCAAATGGATGCGTATCCTGCGCCTGCGCATCAGCAGCACGAGCGCGATGCAGACGGCGATGCAGGCGATCAGCGGGACCGTGGGGATCAACTGAAAGTGATCGGTGATCTGCACGGCCTCCTTGACGAGCAGCACGTCGCCAAACTGAAACACGTCGCCCTTGAGCAGCAGCTTATAGTACTGCACGCCCGCGCAGGTCAGCGTCAGCGCCGCCGTCACGCCGAAGGCGGAGGACATGCGCCTCGCCAGGCAGAGAAACGTCAAAAAGGTACAGGCAATCAGCCCGGCGCTGCAGACAAAAGCGCCCGGCGCCGCGACGATCCATTGAAACGCCTGTGAGAATCCGTCGCGCGCGATGGCCTCGGCCATATATTCCAGCACCGCGCCGCAAAAGATGGAGACGAGAATTGCGGACGTCATGTCCGCAGCCCCCGGCAGGCGCTTTTTGCTTTCGCTCATGTAAATGTATCCTCTGCTTTACAGTGTAATGGGCCTCTACCTATATAGACGAAACAGAGCGCCCATCCGCTCATGATGCTTTCATGATTTTATCAGAGTTTCGTCTTGCCGCGTCCTATTGTAGCCAAATCCCGCGGCAAACGCAAGCGCTCTTCATGTTTTAAAATGGCTGTCCGTCCGTTTAAGCGCCAAAAACCGCCGGTTACCCGGCGGCTTATACGGTTATTTCTTTCCGGCGACCAGCGGCGCAAGGCGGATCAGCGCCTGCACATAAATCGCGAGGCTGCGCTTGAAGGACGGCACGTGCAGCGCTTCGTCGGGCTGGTGCGCGCCGCCGTGTCCGGGCGGCAGGATCGAGGCGAGCCCCGCGCCAGCGCCCGGCATGGATGCGCCGAACGTCACCGCGCGCGGCAGCACGTGCGAATACGTGCCGCCGCCCATGACGAACGCCTCCCGCATGTCCCCCGTCTCCTCGCGGTAGACGTCCATCATGCAGCGAACGAGCGGGTCCTCCCTGTCGATGTAAAACGCCTCCCGAGACGACGTCTCGCTCACCGCAAGGTCATGCGCGGATGCAAAGGCGCGAACGCGCTCGTCCACCTGAGCGCCCGACAGCATGCGCGGAAAACGGCTGTCCAGCGAAAGCGTCATGCGTCCGTCCTCCGCCTTGAGCATGCTGCCCACGAGCGTCAGCGGCCCGAAGACCGGGTCGTCGACGTTCAGCCCGCAGGCGCCGCCGAAGTCGTCCTCCATCAAGAGCGCGAGCGCCTCGACGGCCTCCTGGTCCTGCGCGCCGAGCACCTTGGCGTCCCGCAGCGCGAAGAGCAGCCGGCGCACCGCGTTGTCCGCCCCCTGCGGGAACGCCGCATGGCCGCTCTTTCCCTTCGCGTGCACGCGAACGCCGCCCTCGCAGGGCTCCGTCCAGACGTCCGGGGTGCCGCAAAGCCCTTCGAGGATCGCCTCCTCCCGCAAGCCCGAAATCTCGACCCACGCGTGATCCGGGATGAGGTTCGGCGCCTGCCCGCCGGAGCATGCGCGGATGTTCTTCACCTTCGCGCCGACCCAGGCGTTGTAGTGCCCCTTTTGCCCGTAACACACCGGGTAGTCGCAGTCCGCCACCAGCGTGAGCTCCGGCGCGTCGCCGTGCTGCGCAAAGTAGCGCATGTCCTCCATTCCCGTCTCCTCGGAGGTGCCCATCAGCAGCCTGACGCCGCACGGCAGGTCGACGTTCAGATCCCGCAGGCACTTCATCGCGTAGAGCCCCAGCACGGCGGAGGCCTTGTTGTCCTGACTTCCCCGGCCGATCACGTACTCGCCCGCGCGCGTCATCGAAAAGGGCGGGTTGATCCAATGCTCGCCCGCCGGCACGACGTCCAGGTGCGCGGCGATGCCGATCGCGGGGTGCGGCTGCCCCATCGACGCGACGCCGCAGTATCCGTCCACATCCCGCGTCTCAAAGCCCAGCTTTTTTGCAAGCGCCAGCCCTCTGTCGAGTGCCCGCCGGCATTCCGGCCCAAACGGCGCGCCGGGTGCAAAGGCGGCGCTGTCGCTCACGCTCGGCACCTCGATCAGGTGTGCGAGGCAGGACAGCATTTCCTCCTCGTGCGCGTCGATCCAGGCTGCAATTTTTTCTTTCATTCCGTCTCTCTCCTTTTCCGCCGCGGATGAATTGACATTCGTCCGCGCATGTTGTATGATGATGCGCGGCTGCGCCGCGCAGTCTCCAACCGTCATCATTTCTAAGCGCCTTTGCGCGTTTGAGGGGGCAATAAACGTGGAAAACGACCTCGGGCGAGACGACGTCGGCCGGCTCGTCCGCTCCATCGCCGTGCCGAGCATGCTCGCGCAGTTCGTCAGCGTCCTGTACAGCATCGTGGACCGCATGTACATCGGGCATATCGCGGGCATCGGCGACCTCGCGCTCGCGGGGGTAGGCGTCTGCGGCCCGGTCGTCACGATGATCGGCTCCGTCGCTTCGCTCGTCGGCATCGGCGGTTCGCCGCTGATGAGCATCAAGATGGGCGAGGGCGACCGCCGCAGCGCGCAGGCCATTTTAGCGAACGCCTTTTTGATGCTCTGCGCGTTCTCCGTCCTGATCGTCGCGCTGATTTTTCCGCTGCGCAGGCCCATGCTGCTGCTCTTCGGTGCGAGCGAGGCCACGCTGCCCTATGCCGACGGATACTTCGCCGTCTATCTGACGGGTACGCTTTTCGCGCTGCTGGCGACCGGGCTCAATTCCTTCGTCGTCGCGCAGGGCTATGCCAAGACGGCGATGAAGTCCGTCGTGCTCGGCGCGGCGCTCAACATCGCGCTCGACCCCGTCTTCATCTTTCTTTTTCACATGGGCGTTCAGGGCGCGGCGCTGGCGACCGTGCTTTCGCAGCTCGCGAGCTGCGCATACGTCCTGCTCTTCCTCTTTGGCCGCCGCGTCGGCGTGCGCATCACGTTTTCCGGCTATTCGCTGCGGACGATTCTGCGCATCCTCGCGCTCGGCTTTACGCCCTTTTGCATCATCGCGGTCGACAACGTGATGATCATCGCCATGAACACCGTGCTCCAGCGGTACGGCGGCCCGGCGCAGGGCGACCTGCTCGTCACCTGCGCGACCATCGTGCAGAGCTTCATGCTGGTCGTCACCATGCCGCTGGGCGGCATCAGCGGCGGCACGCAGGCGATCCTGGGCTTCAATTACGGCGCACGCCGCACGGAGCGCGTGCTCATGGCGCAGCGGCACATCTTCCTCTTCTGTGTCGCCTACACCGCCGTCATGTTCGTGCTGGCGCGCCTTGGCGGCCCGCTGTTCGTGCGCCTGTTTACGACCGATCCCGCGCTCAGCGAGCGAGCGCTCTGGGCCATCCGCGTGTGCACGCTGGCGCTGATTCCGCTGGGCGCGCAATATGAAATCATAGACGGCTTCACGGCCATCGGCCAGGTGCGCTATTCCCTGCCCCTTTCCTTCTGGCGCAAGGCGGTCTACTTCGTCGCCCTGTTCGCGCTGCCCGCGGCGTTCGGCGCGGAGGCCGCGTTTTACGCGGAGCCGATCTCCGACGTGCTGGGGCCGCTCGCCTCGATGGCCGTCTACGCGCTGGTCATGAAGAAGATTCTCCGGCGCCGCGAAATGACGCAGGACCCTTCCTGACGCGCCGTTCAATGCGAAATCGTTTCAGGTTATACCCGGCAGGGCAGCGCCCTGCCCTTTTCTTTACCCTAATTCCGGCCATCGGGGAGAGTAGCGCGCATCGCACCTGCCGCCGCTCCCTCCTGTTTCCTCAAAAGGAAAAACGCGTACAGCAGGGAAACCGCGATCAAGATGGCGCTGTGGATCATCTGATTCGCCATGCCGCCCGGGACCGCAAAGGCGTTCGTAGCGTTTATCGCCGCGTGGGTCAGGATACAGGGCAGCAGCGAGCCGCTTTTCAAGAAGATCAGCGTAAACAGAAAGCCGACCGCCGTCGCATAGCAGATTTGAAGCAGGGTGGAGAACCCCTCCGCGCCCGCAAGCAAGTTGAACAGATGCCCGATGCCAAACGTCAGGCTGGAAATCACGATCGCCTGCTTCAACCCGTTCTTTGAAAGCGCCCGAAACAAGAGGCCTCGGAAGATGAGCTCCTCAAGAAAGCCGACAGAGCACATGCTGATCACGTAGAGCGCGGTTTCAAGCGCGCCAAGCCGGACCGTCACGCCGTTCCAGAGGTTCGAGGTCGCCAGCACGAGCAGCGGCAGGTAGAAAAGAACCGTCTTCCCCTTCGCCCCGCTTCCCCGTCCCAAGCCGTAATACGCCTGATGACCGCCGCGCCGTATCTGCATATATAGGACGGCGGACAAGAGCAGGCTCGCGGGCGCCGTGACGCATTTGGTCACGCCGAGGCTTTCAGACGCCGCGTCCGCCAGCATCATGATCAGGACGTACGCGGCAATCCACGCTATCGCTGTGCTCTGTTCATTCCTCTGATGCTTCATGTAAAACGCCCTCCTCGCCCATCGAAAGAATCATTCCCCGCATGGCGCTGCGGAGCAGGCAGGTCGTCTGCCCTTCGTCGTACTCCATCGCATTGCTCGCCAGCATGCTGGCCATTCCGTGCGCAAGCAGGAACACGACGGTAAAAATCTGCCCCGCCCGCTGCCCGTCGACCCCTATGTCGCGCGAGAGCGCCCGCATCACCGGTTCCAGCGCCGGATCGCCCGTCAGGTCGGATAGCTTTTGTTCGGAGAACCGGTTGGATTGAAACAAAAAGCGAAAGAGGTTGGGTTCAAGGGCTCCAAAGCGGATGTACGAAAGCCCGATTTCCAGCATGGACGCGGCGCACCCCTCGCGGCCTTGCAAAATGTACGCCGTATGAAAGGCGTCCGCCTTTTCGTAAACGGCGCTTTTGAGGTCCTCGATCGTCGCGAAGTGGTAGAGCACCGGCTGCGTCGAGCAGCCCAGTTTTTTTGCCACAGCCCGCGCGCTGATCCGCTCCGCCCCTTCGTCTCTGGCGATTTCAAAGGCCGCGTCCACGATCCTTTCCCGGCTCACTTTTTGCTTCGGCGCCACGTCCATCGTCCTTTCGCAATTCATAACGCATATTATATAACACGAGTTATGATACTGCGAACTCGGCGCTTTGTCAACCGCTTTCAAAAAACGAGGCCCGAATACCAAAAGAGCCGGTGACCTGCGGGCGCAGTGTCACCGGCGGCAAAATCCTGCTTGGCAAAGAAAATTTCAGCTTACGGCAGCGGGTTGCCTGCGGCCAGATAAAGCCTGTACCACTCCTGGCGGGTGAGCTCCACGTCGAACGCCTTGCAGATGTCCGCAAGCCGCTTTTCGTTCATCGTGCCCACGATGGTCTGGATGTGTGCGGGGTGGCGCATGATCCAGGCGACGGCGACCGCGCTGTCCGTCACGCCCTTTTCGGCGGCGATCTTCGCGATCTCCTCGTTGAGGGCCTTGTACTTTTCGCAGCCGAGGAACACGCCCTCGAACATGCCGTACTGGAAGGGCGACCAGGCCTGAATGGTAACGTCGTTCAGCCGGCAGTAGTCGAGCACGCCGCCGTCGCGCACGACCGCGTGGTCGGAGTGGATGTTGACGTTGACGCCCGCGTCCACCATGCCGGTGTGCGCCATGCCGAACTGAAGCTGGTTGATGACGATCTTCTGGGGCATGTACTTTTGCAAAAGCGCCATCTGGGCCGCGTTCTCGTTGCTGACGCCAAAATAGCGTACCTTGCCCGTGCGCTCCAGCTCGCCGAACGCCTCCGCGACCTCCTCCGGCTCCATCAGCGCGTCCGGGCGGTGCAGCAGCAGAATGTCGATGGAATCGAGCTCGAGCCGCGAGAGGATGCCGTCCACCGCCTCCAGGATGTGCTCCTTGGACGCGTCGTAGTATCCCTTGCAGATGCCGCACTTGCTCTGCACGAGCATTCTGTCGCGAAGGCCGGGGTTGCGCTTTAGCACCTTCGCGAACAGCCGCTCGCTCTCGCCGCCGCCGTAGATGTCCGCGTGGTCGAACAGGTCGATGCCCTGCTCCACCGCCAGGTTTACGATCCGCTCCGCCTTTTCCACCTCGAGGCCCGCCATGCGCATGCAGCCGAAGGCGATCGGCGCGGAGCGCAGGACGGTGCTGCCCAGTGCAATTTTCTTCATGTCTTTTCCTCCTTGTGATGTTCCGGCTTGGGTCAGCTCTTCACCGCGCCCGCGGTGAGGCCGTTGATGATGTGTTTCTGACAGGCACAGTATACAACGAGCACGGGGATCAGCGCAAGCAGATACGCCGTAAACGCCATCGTATAGTTGAAAGAATATTCCGTCTTGAAGTTGTACTGGAACAGCGGCAGCGTCCACAGCTCGCGGGACTTGTTCAGGATGAACAGCGGCAGCATGAAGTCGTTCCAATACCAAAGGATGTCCATGATGACCAGCGTGGAGATCATCGGGCGGATGAGGTGAATCACGATGCGGAAGTACGTCTGCATGACGCTGCACCCGTCGATCTGCGCGGCCTCCTCGATTTCGATGGGCAGCGCGCGGATGTAGTTGACGAACAGGAACACGCCGCGCGTCAGGCTGAACGTGATGTAGAGCAGGATGAGGCCCCACTGGTTCATCATGTTCAGCGCGCTCATCTGCTTGACAATCGGCAGCAGCACGACCTGCGAGGGAATGAACAGCCCCAGCAGGATATAGGTGTAAAGGAACTTGTAGTAGCGCCTTTGCAGGTTTCGGGCCAGCGCGTAGCTCACCAGCGGCACGAACACCGCCACCACCGCCATGGAGACGACCGACACGAACAGGCTGTTGAAGACGTACAGGAAGTAGTTCTGGCTTCCGAGCAGCTCGCGGATGTTGTTCAGCGTGAAGGCGTGCGGCAGCGCGAAGAAATTCTGCCCCGCCTCCTCCAGCGTCTTGAACGAGTTGATGACGACCAGGTACATCGGGAAGAGGATGAGGACGATGCCCGCCGCCAGCACAATGTTGCGCAGGCTGTGCCAGACGAACGTCTCTCCCCTGCTGTGCACCATGCCCGCGCCCGGCTTTCGAGTGGTTCTTGCCGCCTGTGTCATGCCTTGTTCACCCCGCTTCTGGAGGATGCGTAGATCTGCACCGCGGAAAGCGCCGCGATGACGAGGAAGAGCAGCACCGCTTCGGTGTTCGCGATGCAGAAGTTGGGCGTGTCGCCAAACGCGTCCTGGTAGATCTTGATGCCGATGAGCATCGTCGATCTCGCCGGGCCGCCCTTGGTGAGCGCGAACGCGTAGTCAAACGCGGTAATGCCGGATTTGAGCGCCAGAATGGCGTTGACCGTGATGGTCGGCACCAGATGCGGAAGGGTGATGAACCGGAACTGTTCAAACAGCGACGCCCCGTCGATGACCGCCGATTCGTACAGCTCGTCCGGTATCGACTGCATGCCCGCCAGGAAGATGACCGTCGGCATGGCGAGCGCCTGCCAGAGGTTCACGAAGAGCACCGCGTACAGCGCCAGAGTCCTGTCGCCCAGCGGCGACTTGAAGCCCTCGCCCATGCCGAGCAGGTTCATCACCGTGGGCAGCGCGCGGTAAAACACCTGATCCCAGATCAGCGCGACCGCAACCGAGCTGATCATCGCCGGGAAGAAGTAGACGGACTTGAAAAACGTCTTGCAGCGCTTCACGGAGTTCAGCGCCACCGCGAGCAGCACGCCCAGGACGATCGTGCCCACGACCATGACGAGCGCGTAGCGGATCGTGATGAACGTGGAATCGTAGAACCGCTTGTTGCCGAGCACGCGCAGATAATTGGTGAAGCCCACGAAATCGTAATTTCTGGCAAGGCCGTCCCAGTTCGTCATGCTGTAATAGAAGCCCATGATTACGCTGTAAATGTAGAAGAAGGTATACAGGGCCAAGGCCGGCACCGTAATCATGAAAAAGGAAAATCTGTCGGAATTGATTTTTTTCGCCTGCATCTGCTCCACCTCTTAACGCTGTGTTGCCCTTCGGGAAAGGGGCGGCACAGGCTTCCCCATGCCGCCCCCAAATCGATATGGAAAGCAGATTCGCTTACAGGACGGCAGCCTCGATCGCTTCGTCCAGTCCGGCGATGTAGGCGTCCAGATCGCCGTCGAGCAGCAGGCCCTGCACGACCTGATAGAGCTCGGTCGTCACCTGCGTGGTCACCTTGGAGCCGAACCAGTCGCAGACCACGCCGGTCGCCGCCTTGTCGATGACGGGCGAGACGCGCGGGTCGGAGTAGGTCGTGCCCAGCAGGCAGGAGGGCGCGCCGTCGATGTCGGACCAGAGCTGCGCGTTCTCCGGGCGGGAGATGAACTCCAGGAACTTAAGTCCGACTTCCTTCTGCTCGTCGGTCGCCTCCGCGCTGATGCACAGCGCGGCGTCGATGCCGGTCAGCAGCGGGCTCTCGTCGTACACGTCGCCCGGGATCGGGAAGGCGCACAGGTTGAGGTCGGGGTTGGCGATCAGCAGCGTGCCGCGCGCATAGGAGCCGGTCACGCACATCGCGGACTTGCCGTTCGCGAAGTTCTCCCACATCGCGGTGTCGGAGGTGCCCAGCGGGTCGGGCAGCGCGTACTCGCGCAGCTTGATCATGCGCTCGCCGATCTTGCGGAAGGGCTCCGCGTTTTCGGCGATCTTCGCCTCGCCGTTCACGACCTTGACGATGTAATCGACGACTTCGGGATAGGTCGCCTGCGACAGCGCCTGGAAGCAGTGGCCGACGCGGCCCGGGTCCTTGTCGCCAAAGGCGAAGGGCGTGATGCCCGCGGCGACCAGCTTGTCGCAGACGGCCATCAGCTCATCCCAGGTCGTGGGCAGCTCGGTGATTCCGACCTGCTCGAAGATGTCGCCGTTATAGAAGATCGCCATGTAGTTCTGGCTCAGCGGCAGCGCGTAGGTCTTGCCGTCGGTGTTTGCGCCCAGGGCCAGCATGCCGGGGTTGACGCGGGAGATGAACTCCTGGCCTTCCAGGCACTCGATGTAGCCGTTCGCGATCTTCTGCTTGAACTGCGTCTGCGTCGGGTAGTCGGAGAAGATCGGCGGGATGTCGCCGGTGGAGATGCGCTGCATCAGCACGGTGCCCGCGTCGGGAATGGTGTTGAGCTCGATCTGGATGTCCGGGTATTCCGCATGGAACTTTTCGAGGACCTGCGCGTACGCGCGCTGGGGGCCTTCTTCCATCTTCTGCTGGAAGAACTCGACCTTCGTCTCCGCCAGGGCCATCGCAGCCGTCAGCGTCAGGACGAGGGCCATCAGAATCGCAAGGGTCTTTTTCATCTGGGTATCCTCCTGCCTTGTTGATTGTACCGCATCCGCGGCCGGACGTATCGTCCGTTTGCTTCCCTTATTGTACAGCGCAGCGCCGTGCAATCCATGTAGCTAACATGACATTTCCAATACGCAGTTTATGACATCGTGCCTAAAAATCAGACCGTCTTTGCCGTCATCAGGTCCAGAATCAGTTGATCCGCCATCGCCATGCCCTCGCGGCCGAGGCTACCCAGGTTGTCGATCGTCTTTTCCACGTCCCGGTCGACGATGCCGTCGATGGACGGGGCGTGGACGTTGTTCATCGCCAGCACCGCGCACTGCACCGCCGCGCTCACCGCCGTCGCCACCTTCACCGCGCAGCCGCTCTTCGCGCCGTCGCAAACCATGCCCGTGATGTTGGCGACCATGTTTTTGATCGTGTACTGCACCTGCTTTTCGTTCCCGCCCAGGAGGTACAGGATGCCGCACGATGCGCCGACCGCCGCGGCGATGCCGCACCCGCACAGGGCGCTCAGCCGCCCGATGCCCTGCTTGATGTGCACCGTCACCAAATCCGAAAGCGCGATCGCGCGCAGCAGCTTTTCTTCGCTGCTGTGCAGCTTGTCGGCAAACACCGCCACCGGCAGCGTGCAGACGAGGCCCTGGTTACCGCTGCCCGCAACGCTCATCACCGGCACCGGCGCGCCCGCCATGCGCGCGTCGCAGGCGGCCGCCGTCGTCGCCACCGCGCAGGTGCCCATGTCGGTGCCCAGCACATTGGTATGTACGCCGGTCTGCGCGATATTATGCCCGACCGACATGCCGTACCCGCCCTTGAGCCCGACCTGCGCGGCGTTGAGGTTCATCTCAACGCCCTCCTTCAAGAAGGCGAGCTCCTCCACGGGCGCGTCCTGGCAATAGCGCCAGATGCCGCCGACCGTCATCTCCGGCTCGTCCGCGGCCGCGCTCGCGCCGCCCGCAAGCGCCTCGTGGCGAAGCGCCCGGCCATCCCGGACGACGTCCGTCACGTTCGTGTGCGTGCGCTGAATGACGGCCGACGCGCTGTGGCCGTTTCCCTTAACGCGGACCTCCACGTACACGCTCTCGCAGCCGCTCTTCTGGCTCACCCGAATTTTGCCCGAGGCGATCATCCGCTTTCCGGCCTCCACGTGCTCCTTTTGTACCGTGCGCAGCACCTCAAGCCCGGCCTCGGCGTCCCCGCCCAGCGCGCCCAACGCCGCCGCGATGGGGATGCCCGCCATGTCGCTGCCGGGAATGCCGACGCTCATCGCGTTTTTGAGGATGTTCCGGCTGGCCAGCACCTCGATTTCCTCCACCGGCTCGGCCAGCGCGCGCGCCGCGCAGGCCGCCGCGTAGGCGACCGCGATCGGCTCCGTGCAGCCCAGCGCCGGAACCACCTCTTTTTTCAAAATTGCCGCATAATCCGTCATGTATTCTTCCTCCTATCGATCAAAGCTCCGTTCCGAAGCCCGCATTCTTTTCCCGCCATACGCTCGGCGTTACGCCGTAATGCTTTCTGAAAAGCTGAATGAACTGCGACGCGTCCGCGTAGCCGCACTCCGCCGCGATGCTCATGACGCTCATGTCCCGCGTCCTCAGCATGTCGCACGCCTTCTGCATGCGCACCCCGGTGAGAAACGCGCGGAACGACACGCCCGTCCTGGCCTTGAACAGCCTGCTCAGGTAGGATGCGTTCAGGTACAGCCGCGTTTCGGCCAGCTCCTTGAGCGAGATGTTCTCGCTGTAGTGCTCGAAGATGTGCTGGCGGATGTACTCCACCGCCTCGTCCGCGCCCGAGACGGCCACCCGCTCCTTGAGCGCGCAGACCTGACGGATCGCGGCCGAAACCGCCTCCCGCAGCTGCTCCATCGTCGAAAAGTTCTCCGTCGCGAGCGATACCTGAAACAGCTCCTCGTCCGGCACGTCCGCAACCGTCTGCGCGATGGCCCGGTTCATGCGCCCGCAGAGGCGCCCCAGCACGTCCTGAAGCGATACAAGCGAGGCGTCCGGCTGCGCGGCGACCTGCGCGATCGCGCCCATTGCGATGGCCTCCGCATCCTGCGCCCGCCCCTGCTCCAGACAGGCGGAAAGCTCGCCCTCCTCGCTGACGGTGAGCGCGCTCACGTAGCGCGTCTGTTCCTTGAGCGCCCCGTACGAGAACAGCAGGTCGGGCCGCAGCAGCCTGTAATCCAGCGCGTTTTGCGCCTGCCGAAAGGCGTAGGGCGCGCGGGCCACGTCGCTAAGCCCGCTCATCGCCATCCGCACGCGCAGGCCCTGCCCGCCCATCGCCTGCTGCCAGGTTCGCAGCCTCGACAGCCGCTCTTCCCGCGCGGGCGCTACCCCCGGCCCGTACAGCGCGAGCGTGCAGACGGTGCCCCCCTGCGCGGGCAGGCGCACGTAGCGGACGCCCGCGTGTTTTCCCTCGTCCTCCGAGAGCAGCGCCTGCAGGGCGCTTTCCATCTCCCGCGTCCGACCGTTCCGCTCGTAGGCGAGAAACACAAGGCATCGCTGCGCTGCGGGCGCGGCCGCCGTCACATAGGGCGGCCGCGCCGCGCCCAAAGGCTGCGTAAGCCACGTGCGCACCTGATGATAGGCGAGCATCCGACGCATCTGCTCGCCGTCGCTCTTGAGGTTTTCCCGTTCCAGCCGTTCCCGCTGGCGCTGTTCATGCCACTCCCGCGCGCGCTCCAGCGCCTCGCAGAGCTTGTCGTCGTCCACGGGCTTGAGCAGGTAATCGCGCACGTTGCTTTTTAGCGCGGCCTGCGCGTACTCGAACTCCCCGTAGCCCGTAATCATGATCTTGTACGCGTCCGGACACTCCGCCTCAACCCGCGCCGCGAGGGTCAGTCCGTCCATCTGCGGCATGCGGATGTCCAGCAGCAGCACGTCGAAGGGCTGCGCGCGCGAAAGCGCAAGCGCGGCCATGCCGTTCTCCGCTTCCGAGATGACGGCGTCCTTCTGCCACGTCTGCACGCTGAGCGCCAGCGCCTTGCGGGCGTAGTATTCATCTTCTGCGATTAAAAAGCGCATGCTCTCCTCCTTTGCCGCGCGGCGCTCTACGCGCCCGCGAAGGCGCGCGTAAGCGTGTCCATGAGCGTCTGTAAATCGCCGGTAATCATGTAGGCGCATATCGCGTCCTCAAAGGCCATGGCGCTCTCCAGCGAGTAGCGGCTCTTGATCCACTCGGTGTGTTCAAACGTCTCGATGTGCTCCTGCATTTTGAGGGTGATCGGGTTCTCCTGACGCGCGCCTACGATGCACGAGGGCGCCACGTCGTGCGCGGCGTAGAGCGTCGCGATCTCCGGCTGCGTCATGTAGGAGAGGAACTGCAGCGTCTCCTCCTTCAGGGGCGTCTGCGCGGAGATGCACAGCGCCGTATCCACGCTGGTCAGCATCACGCGGCGGTCCGCCGTGTAGCCCGGCAGCGGGAACACGTCGATTTCGATCTCGGGGTCGAAGTTCTCGATCGCGTTGAGCGCATAGCTGCCGGAGATGAACATGGCCGCCTTCCCGCTCGCAAAGCGCTCGCAGGCCTCGTAGTAGGTGTACGCGTTGGGGTTTTCGCCGCCGTAGCCGCCGAGGCGCAGCATGACGCCAAAGGCATCCTCCATCTGTTTGCGCGCCTGCGGGCTGATCGTCCCGCTTCCCAGGCGCCCAAGCTGCGTCAGGTAGTCGTCTACGAGCACGGAAAGGACGATCTGCGCGACGTGGCCGATTCGCCCGTCCCGTACGCAGAAGACCATGGGGACGATCCCCTCCCGCTCAAGGCGCTCGCACAGCGAGAACAGCTCGTCGAGGGTCTGCGGCTCCTCGAGGCCATAGGTTCTAAAGAGTTCCGCGTTGTAATAAACCTCCATGCAGTTGCGGTTGATGGGCAGCGCGTATACCTTACCGTCCGGGGCGCGCGACATCTCCAGCGTGGCGGGGTCGATCGCCTGAAGAAACGGCTGGTCGCTCAGGTCGAGCAGCAGCCCGCGCTCCGCCGCGCGGATGAAGCTGAGCTGGGTCGGCCAGTTGGTGAAGATATCCGGAACGTCCCCGCGCTGCAGCCGGGCGACGAGCAGCTCCAGGGCGTTGGGAATGTTCTGCTGGCGAATCTCCACGCCGGGGTGTTCCCCCTCGTAGCGCGCGATGACCTGGCTGAAGCCCTCCATCGCCTCTTCCCGCTGCTGGTAAAACTCGATTTCCGTCGTTTGAGCGGCGGCGGGAATCGCGGGGGCCTCCCACGTGTTGGAGATCAAGACGGCGACCGCACAGACAGCCGCGCACAAGGCGAAAAACGCGCAAAACCTGATCCAGTATTTCTTCATTGCTCTGTCCCCCTTTTTGTATTATAAAAGCCCGGCTCCGCGCGCGAATAGAACAATCATGACCTGTTCCATGTGCCGTTTATGACAAACTGCCGGAATCGCTTGCGCTTGCGCCGTGCGGGCGATTATACTAGACCTGCAAAGACCCGTCGGGCGAATAAGGTTAAGAGGACCCATTATATCAGGAAAAGCGAGGTTACAACCATGAACAAACGAGAACGTCTTCTCACCGTCCTGGATGGAAAATGCGCCGACCGCGTGCCGGCTTCCTTCTGGTTCCACTTCGGCGGCGAAAACGCCGAGGGCGAGGCGTGCGTCAGGGCGCACCTCGATTACTATCGGGACGTGGATCTGGATTTCATCAAGATCATGTCCGACGGGCTGAACTACCCGCTGCTCGTCAAGATCGACTGCGCGGCGGACTGGCGCCAGGTCAAGCCCCTGCCGCGCGATCATGCGTTCTTCACCGGCACGCTCGAGCGCTGCCGCCGCATAAATGAAGAACTCGACGGCGAATGCTGCACGTTCTACAACATGTTTTCGCCCTTCAACATCGTCCGCGAACGCGACGTCTTCACCGAGCGCGCGCTCGCCGGGCGCACCTGGGATCAGACGGTCATGGCGCACCTGCGCGAGGACGAGGAAGCGCTCAAGCACGCGATGGACGTCATCGGCGACGACCTCGCCTATCTCGCGGAGCGCATCCTGCGCGAAACGGGCTGCGAGGGCATCTACCAGAGCGTACAGGGCGCGGAGGTCGGCCGCATGAGCGCCGAGGAGTATGCGCGCATCGTCGCGCCCTCCGAGCTGAAGATCATCCATGCCGCCAACGCCGTGCGAAACCACAACATCCTGCACATGTGCTCCTGGGCCGGGAACCCCAACCACCTCGACTACTGGAAGGACTATCCGGTGCTCGTAAAGAATTGGGGCATCGGCATCGAGGGCCTGTCGCTCACGCAGGCGCAGGATTTCTTCCCCCAGGGCACCATCCTGCTGGGCGGCATGGACAACCGCAGGACGCATCCGCTTTTTGCAGGCACCAAAGAGGAAATTCAGGCCGCGGTGCGCGCCGTCCTCAAGGAAATGGAGGGCAAGCCCTTCATCCTGGGCGCTGACTGCACCGTGCCGCCGGACACCGACCGCCAGCATCTCAAGTGGATCATGGAAGCGCTGCGCGGCTAAAAGCAGCCTTTCCGCCGGCATCGCTGTGCCTCATCCTGCCGCCGGCCGGCGGCAGGCACGCCTTCTCCGGGACGGCAGCATCCGCTGACGTCCCATCTTTGATTTAAAGGAGCAATCGTATGTCCGCACGCCGCCCCGTCTTCTTTTCCGTGCGCCACATGCTCATGCTGGCGTTCCTCTTCCTCATCCTCGTGCCCTATCTCATCACGAGCGTCTACTTCACCCTCAGCATGAGCTCGCAGATTCAGTACGAATCGGCCTCCACGCTTGCCGCGGACTCCAATACGATGCTTTACAGCCTGGACACGCTGCTCAGCGAGACGCAGCGCGTCGCCTATCTGCACCTGGTCGACCAGGGCATCGCCCGCATCCTGCAAACGCCGCACCAGCAGTACGACCTGGCCTATTACACGGACGAGCGCACCATGCAAAGCGCCATCAAGCACGCTACCAGCCTGAACACCAGCATGCTGGCGGTGACGTTCTATTCCGCCCTGGGCACGACCTATCAGGTCAACCACATCACGAACGTCCACCTCGTGGAGGAACAGAGCTGGTTCGACCTCGCCGCCCGCTCGCCGGACGGGTATTACGTCACGCCCGTGCAAAAAGACGGGACGAGCCTGAGCGTCCTGCCCGTGGTCTACGCGCTGAACGACTCGCTGGACAACGCCTGCATCGGCTACGTCCGCATCGACTACGATTTGAACAGGCACCTGTCCGGCGCGCTGCGCCAACTCAGCGCGGGCGTGTCCGTCGCCATCTTTCAGGACGACATGCTCCTGCTGGATACCGGCGGGCGCATTCAGGACCTCCCGTCGCTCAACAGCGCTTTGGCGCAGGCCCATCCGATTCGGGACGACGTGGTGCAGCTCGACCTCGGCGGCTGTACCTGCGCGCTGCGCTCGGGGTATCATGAGAACACGCGCATGCGAATCGTCGCCTATCAGCCCCTGCAGCTGCGGACGCACCCCGCGATGCAGCGCATCGGCGCCTGCCTCGTCATCCTGGCCGTCATGCTGTGCATCGACCTGCTCTTCAGCTGGATGATCGCCCGGCAGATCGGCAGTTCGATCAACGAGCTCTCCTACGCCATGGACAACGCCCAGCACGGGCAAAACGAACTGCTGCCCGTCTCGCAGAGCGCGCTCGTCAAGTCCGAGCTGGATCAGCTTCGCAGCAGCTACAACTCCATGATCAACCGCATCACCGCGAGCGCGCAGCGGGAGTACGAGGCGCGCGTCGAGCAGAAGAACATCGCCATGCGCGTGCTGGAAAGCCAGATCAACCCGCACTTTCTGTACAACTCCCTCAACCTCATCGCATCTCTTGCGCAGCTCGCGCATCAGGAAACCCTGCGCTCCGTCGCCATCAGCCTGGCCGCGATGCTGCGCTATTCGATCAAGGGCGGCTCCATCGTCCGGCTCGAGGAAGAGCTGATGCAGACCAAGCACTACATCAACATCATCAAGCTGCGCTTTCCCGACCGCGTCGTCATCCGCCAGCAGGTCGATCCCGACCTGCTCCCCTGCTACGTCCCCAAGCTGCTGCTGCAGCCGCTGCTCGAAAACGCCTGCAAATACGGCACGGAGTCCGCGGCGCTGATGGTCGTCATCGAGGTCACCGTGCGCGCACAGGATGAGAACCTGCTGGTGACGGTCGCCGACAACGGCCCCGGCATCCCGCAGGACAAGCTGGCGGAGCTGCGCGAGCGCATCGCGCAATACAGCCCCGGCGACTCGGGCGCAAACGAACAGGCGCGCTCCATCGGGCTTATGAACGTGCACGCGCGCGTGCGCGCACGCTATGGCGAGCCCTACGGCGTCACGATCGAAAGCTCCGATCAGGGCTGCACGATCGGCATCCTCCTGCCCCGCACGACGGAGCTCTCAAGCGCCCAGCTCAAAATCTGAGCCGCGCGTCCCCTGCCCATGTTTCGCTTGAACCGCGGCACGACATGGGGTATAATCGATATGTAGCTTTCATATTTCTACACAGGATCAGTTTAGGGGGCGTAGTCAATGGAGGAAACCATGGGGGGATTCGTAACCTTTTTACAGAAGCCCGCCGCCGTCTGGTGGGCGGTCGGCGTCGTGTCGTTCATCGTCATTCTTTTCGTCTCCGGGTATTTAAAGGCGCCGCCGGACATGGCGTTCGTCATCTCCGGTTTGGGCAAGAAGCGCATCCTGATCGGCAAGGCCGGGTGGCGCATGCCCTTCTTCGAGCGCGTGGATAAGCTGTCGCTGCAGGTCATGCAGGTAGACGTCAAGACCAGCGAGGCCGTCCCCACGAACGAATTCATCAACGTCATGGTCGACGGCGTAGCCAACATCAAAATCTCCTCCGATCCCACGTTGCTCGAGCGGGCGGCGGAATCGCTGCTGGGCATGCAGTCCAATGAGCTCATCAGCCTCGTCACGCAGGTGCTGGAAGGCAACATGCGCGAAATCGTCGGCAGCGTCGGCCTGAAAGAAATGGTGCAGGACCGCCAGGGCGTCGCCAAGAAGATCACCGAAAACGTCGTGCCCGACATGTGCAAGCTGGGCATCGAGGTCGTCAACTTCAACATCCAGAACTTCCGCGACAACGCCGGCACCATCGAAAACATGGGCATCGACAACGTCGAGCAGATCCGCAAGAACGCCCAGATCGCGAAGGCCAATGCCCAGCGCGACATCGCCATCGCCGCGTCGCAGGCCGATCAGGAGGCCAACGCGGTCCGCGTCGACTCGGAGAAGAAGATCGCGGAGCAGAACGCCGCGCTGCTCGTGCAGCAGGCGGAAATGAAGGTGCTCGCCGACACGAAGAAGGCGGACGCCGACGCCGCTTATTCCATTCAGCAGGAGAGCCAGCGCAAGACCATCGAGATCACCCGCGCCAACGCGGACATCGCCCGCCGCGAAAAGGAAGCCGAGATGGCCGAAAAGGAAATCGCCATCAAGGAGCTGAAGCTGGACGCCGAGGTGCGCAAGCAGGCCGACGCGATGAAGTATCAGACGCAGCAGGCGGCCGAGGCCGACATGATCCGCCGTCAACGCGACGCGGACGCCAAGAAGTACGAGGCGCTGATGGAGGCCGAAGCGCAAAAGGCGCAGGCGGACGCGGCCCGCTACGCGATGGAGCAGGAGGCCGAGGGCATCCGCGCGAAGGGGCTCGCGGAGGCGGAGGCCATCGAAAAGAAGGCGGAAGCCCAGCGCAAGATGGGCGAAGCCTCCGTGCTCGAAATGTACCTTTCCGCGCTGCCGGAGGTCGTCAAGAACGCGGCCGCGCCGCTGGCGCAGACCGACAAGATCGTCATGTACGGCGAGGGCAACTCCGCCAAGATGGTAAAGGACGTCATGGCCTCGAGCAGCCAGGTCGTGGAGGCGCTGAAGGAATCCACCGGCATCGACCTGCCGGGCCTGCTCGCGGGCTTTGCGGGCGGAAAGCTCGCCGCATCGAGCGGCAAACCGTCCGACGAGAACGAGAAAAACGCCTGACAGAAGCTCGAAAGGGCCGCCGCAGAAATTCTGCGGCGGCCCTTTCGCACTCTTTGAAACGGTCGGTATCCGGCGAAAACCTCAGATCACGAACTGCTCCATGTAGCGTTTGGAAAGCCGGAGCGAGTCCAGCACCTTCTCCTTCGATCCCTCGAACGCCTTGTCCTCCACCTCGATGCAGGTGTACCCGTCGTAGCGGATGTCCGTGAGCGCGGAGACGTACTTGCCCCAGTCCACGTCCCCCAGCCCCGGCAGCTTCGGGCTCATGTACTCCAGCGGATACGCCATCGTGCCGACCTGGTCGAGCTTGTCGGGATAGAGCTTGATGTCCTTGTAGTGCACGTGGAAGATCTTGTCCTTGAACTCGTAGATGGGCTTGATGTAATCGATCATCTGCCAGACGAAGTGGGACGGGTCGTAGTTGATGCCCAGGTTCTTCGAGGGCAGTATTTCAAACACCTTGCGCCAGATCGCGGGCGTCGTCATCAGGTTCTGTCCGCCCGGCCACTGGTCGGCCCCGAACAGCATCGGGCAGTTTTCAATGGCGATGCGCACGCCCTGCTCCTCCGCCAGCGCGACGATGGGCGGCCAGACCTCGCGCACCAGCTCCAGGTTTTCTTCCACGGTCTTCGTCTGGTCGCGGCCGATGAACGTCGTCACCATGCCGACGCCCAGCCGTTTGCTGGTGGCGATCACCTTTTTCAGGTGCTCCACCGCGACGGCGCGCTTTTCCAGGTCGCCGTCCATCGTGTTGGGATAGTAGGCCAGCGAAGAGATTTCGACCTTCTTCTTCGCGCAGTAATCCCGGATGTACGCGATGCGCGCGTCGTCCAGCTCGTCCACGTTGATATGCGACACGCCCGCATAGCGCCGCTCCGCCTTGCCGACCGGCCAGCAGGCGACCTCCACGCACTGAAAGCCCAGGTCCGAGGCCGTATCGATCATCTCTTCAAACGTGCTCTGGTCCAGAATGGCGCTGACAAATCCAAGTTTCATGCTTTTTCCTCCCGTATTGATGGTCGCTCGCAGCGCGGATCTTCCCCGCGCCGATACGTCCATTATACGCAAAAACGGCGTCCCTGGCAAGACGCGCATGCGCCCGCGCTTTCCATTGACCCCGGGCACGTTTCACACTCCGTTCACATTTCGCGCCCTGAAAAGTGCTTTAATATGGGGTAGACCAGATTTACCATAGGAGGAACGATTATGTCGCTTTGGGAAAAGATAAAGGCCGGTTTTCGCGGTTTCATGACCGGCCGCAACGGCCCCGATCAGCTTTCGCTCGCGCTCATCTGGGCGGGCCTGATCCTGTACCTGCTGGACGCCTTTACGCACACGGGCATCTTCTCGCTGCTCGGCATGGCGGCGTACGTCTACGCGATCTTCCGTCTGCTTTCCAGAAACGTCGAAAAGCGCCGGTCGGAAAACGCGCGCTACGTGCAGAAGACCGGAGAAATCAGGCTGCGGTTCCGCCAGGCGCGCGTGCGCTTTCAAAAGCGCAAGGAGTTTAAGTACTTCAAGTGTCCGAAGTGCAAAGCCATCCTGCGCCTGCCTCGCGGCGTCGGCGAGGTCACGGTCACCTGCGGGAAATGCCGCCACGCCTTTACGGAAAAGGCCTAATCTGTTTTCATAGATGGGAAGGGGAAGCATATCATTTTGTGTACCTTCTCCCGGCCAATGCCGGGGAGATCCGCAAAGGAGGCTTCCAGGATGTCCAAATATCAAAAGGGGTTCTTTCTGCTGGCGTTCGCGCTGATGCTGCTGCCCACGCTCGCGCTCTCGGATTTCCTCTCGCTCGTCGGGGAGAAATCCGGCGTCCGCATCGATGGGTACAAACGCGGAAGCGGCTATGACCTGTTTCTGCCCGCCGGTCTGTCCGCCGGGGACATGACCGTTTCCTTGGACGGCGAAGGCGAGCTGGCGCTGGATGGGAATCCGCTCTCTGCCGGGGAGAACGCGGCGGAATTTACCGAGGGCGAGCACACGCTTACCGCCGGAAAGCGAACCTATCGCCTCAACGTCATGCGCTCCGCGAATATTCCCGCGCTCTTTATCGATACGCAGTCCGGCGGCTTGGAGCACATCCACGCAAAAAAGGGAAACAGCGAACCGGGCACGCTGACCTTCCTCTCCCCCGAAGGCGAGATCTTGTACGACGGCGCGCTCGACCACATCAAATCGCGCGGCAACGCATCCTTTAACTTCGAGAAAAAGTCGTACCAGATCAAGCTGGAGCACGCCGCGCCGCTGTGCGGTTCGGACGGCGCTAAGCGGTGGATTCTGATCGGCAATCCGCGGGACAAATCCCTGCTGCGAAACCGGATCACCCTCGACATGGCGCGCGCCGCAGGCATACTGAGCACCCCGGAATGCGCGTCCGTCGATCTGTACGTCAACGGGGAATACCTGGGCAATTACCTGCTCACCGAAAAGGTGGAGATCAACGAAGGGCGCGTCGACATCGCCGATCTGGAAAAGGCGACCGAGGAAATCAACGGCGGCGACCTTGCCGTGTACGATCGCGTCGGGCCCAGGGAGCGCGCAGACGGAACCGGCAAGGCCTACGCGATTCCCAACGATCCGCAGGACATCACGGGCGGCTACCTGCTGGAATACGAAGCCTATGCCTCCCGTTACGCGCAGGAGCCCAGCGCATACGGCACAAAAAAAGGCGCGACCGTCGTCGTCAAGAGCCCCGAATACGCCTCGGAAGCGCAGATGGCGTACATTTCGGGCTTGATTCAAAGCTTTGAAAACGCCATCTATGCCCAGGACGGCGTCGATCCGGATACCGGGCGGCACTACACGCAGATCGCGGACCTGGACTCTCTGGTGCGAAAGTACCTGATCGAGGAGATTTCCAAAAACTACGACGGGAATACCTCCAGCCAGTTCTTCTACAAGCCCGCCGACAGCGAGAGCACCCTGCTCTACGCGGGGCCGGCCTGGGACTACGACAGCGCGTACGGTTCCTACGCGCGCGAGGCGGGCATGAGCGTGCTGAAGCCCACGGGCCTCTACATCGGCGCCTCCAGCCAGAAGAAGCACTGGTGGCCCGCGCTCTTCCGGCAGGCGGACTTTCAGCAGGAGACTGTCCGCGTCTATCGCGAAACCTTTTCCCCGCTGATCGCCGGGCTGCTCGGCGAACCCGACGGGCAGGGCCTGCGCTCGCTCGCGGATTACCGCGACGAAATCGCCGCCTCCGCCGCCATGAACTTCGTCCGCTGGCCGTTTTCCGCCGAATCCAGCAAAGGGGTAAAGCTGGATTCCACCTTTGAAGGGAACGTCTCCATTCTGGAAGCTTTCATCCGTGAACGCCGCGATTTCTTGGACGGCGAATGGCCCGAAGCGTAAGCAAAAGGATCGGCCCCGAAGCACAATCGGAGGCCGATCCTTTTTTCTTTTCTCTTTATTCCGCCTGCATCAGCGTCGTCAGCGCTTCCTGCGGAACCAGGCTCATGAACTGATACATCGCCTGCATCACGCCCGTCTGCAGCTCGCTTTCAAGCTGCGTCATCGCCGCGTCGTCCAGTCCGGCGGCGTCCACGCGCTCATACCCGCTCACGTCGAGGGCGACGTACGCCTGCGAATACAGGTCGAGGTTCAGCGTCACGTCCATAAGCTCGCTGATGGAGAGGTTGACGGAGGACTGGCTGTACACGTCCTCTCCCTCTTTCCACGTGCCGCTCACGCCGCGCCCCTGCAAAGCATAGGCCATACGCGTGTTGCCGGCCTTGTCGGCAAGCGAGATGTTCGTCTGCACGTTGCCCGTCAGATAGTCGATCTCGTCCTCCTGATAGGCCTCGTTCTGCGCCGCGACCGTGAACGTAGCCACCTCGTCGTACTTGTTCTCGACGAGCAGGTTCAGGTCGAGCTTGTTCGTGCGTCCCGTGTCCAGCAGATTCCCCAGCTCGAGCGCCAGCGTTCCGTCTATGCTGCCCACGCCCTCGCGCAGGGTCATGTGGCCTTCCGCGGTGTGGCGCACGCTCTCGTCCAGCGTCTTGCGGCTGTAGGAAAGCGTGCCCACGTCAAACGGGAAGCCCTTCCACATCGCGGGCATCGTGCCGTCAAAGCCGACCGTCTCGTAGTCGTCGCCGTAGGAGACGACGAACTCCGTCGCGCCCTCGTTGGGCTCCAGCGCCGCGATCGCCAAGCAGACCGACTTGCCCGCCTCAAAGACGCTCTCCGGCGTCGCTCCCTGGTCCTTAAACGCGTTTACGATGTACTCCTGCAGTTCCGCGTCCTCATAGAAGGTGTCCGCGAGCGAACGGATCAGCCTGCGGAAATCGTCGTTGCGCACGCGGGCGTGCATCTGCGTCGCCACGCCGTCGCGCGTCTCCGTCTCGTCGATGTAATCGTCGGTGTACTGGTACAGGTCCTCGTGTTCGTACTGCACCTCGGACACCCAGTTCGCGACCTTGTAAAAATAGGTCACGTAGTCGTTTACCAGCATCTCCCGCAGGTCCATCATTTCGGGGCTGGCCAGGTTGACCCCGTTCAGGGTCGCGCTGCTCGCCTTCTCGAACTCTTCCAGCGGGGTCACGAACGTCTTTCCGGGCACGAGGCTCGTCGAAAGCTCGATGTCTTTTTCCGTCACGTTCAGCAGCGCGTCCACAACCGTCTGATCCTGCATCTGCACGGAGAAGTAGAACGTCTCGCCGCCCTCGGTCTGCGCGGCGGTCACGTACAGCTTCAGCGCACCGGCGATCTGCGAAACCGCCTCCATCTGCTCCGTCGTAAGGCCCGGCAGCGCGTCGACGCTAAAGCCCAGGCCCGCGACGATCTCGCGTCCGTTCGCATAGCTTTCAGGGATCAGCGTCTTCATCGCCGTGCCCGGTTCGGCGGCCTCTTCCGCAAGCGTCCCCAGGGGCAGGGCCATTACCAGCAGCGCCAGCAAAAGCGCCAGCAGCTTATTTTGATGCATCGCTAAGTCCTCCAATCCATGTTTTCAACAGTATAGCGCATTTGAAAACAAAACGCAATTCATTCCGCGCCCAGAAGGCGCGCTTTTGTGTCCTCAGGCAGGAGCGGAAGGAGCCGCTCGAGCAGGCGCTGCGGCAGCTCGCTCAGCGCCGCTCCCGCGATCGTCCCCGGCGTTTCCGTCGTCTCTGGAAGCTCGATTTCTTCGGCCCTTGCCCCCGCGATGTCGATCTGCGCCGTTCCTTTCAGGATGCTCTTTGCGTCGCACGTGAGCGAAACGTCCAGCGTCTCGCTTAGGCAGACGTCCTCGGCCGCTTCGCCCGTCAGGGCTTCCGCGCGCTCCTTCACGGTGAGGCTGATATCCCCCAGGCCCAACATCCGCACCGCAGGGTCCTTGTCCGTATACCCGAGCGTCAGCGTGTTCTTCAGGGTTTCCGAAAGCTTTCCGTCTTCATTCGTCCGGTAGGTGTTGCTAAGGCTCGCGCTGAGGCGCAGCGTCCTCGAATAGCCGCCGAGCTTGCCCGACACGTTCAGGCGAATCTTCTGCGTCTTCGCGGCCTCCTTGCTGCGCGTCGCCTTCGTGCTCGCCGAATCGACCGTGAACACAGCCTTGAGCGTATTGCGCTGGTCCTGCTCCAGCTCCAGCTCCGCGTTCACGTTTCCGTTCTTTACCCGCAGGTCCAACTTGAGCGTCCAAGGGTCGCCGCCGGAGCAGGCCGCCGCCGCGTTCGCCCTCAGCCGCGTGAGCTCCCCCGTGTCCGACGTCGTCCAGTCGACCTGCACGGGGCGCGTCAGCGTCCAGGTTTCCAGCAAGGCGCCGACCGTCGACTGAAAGGGCTCGGACATTTGCGGGGATGTCAGGGAAAACAGGTTTTCAAGCTGTTCCTGCGTCAGGCTCATCTGCATTGCGTAGGCCTGCCCCGGCGTAGCCGCCGCATAGGGCGCCGCTTTCTGCGTCCCCTGTCCGCGCAGGGCAAAGAGCGCCTGAACGACGTCGCTTAAACCCAGAGACGCCCAAAGCTGCGCCTCGCTTTGCGCACGCACGCTTGCAGGCAGCAGGCTGCTTTCAAACGCCGCGCCTTCCGGCGTGGCGATCAGCGCCGCGTCGGCAAAGTCCACGCCGCCGTACGAAAGCGACCAGGCGTCCAGGCTTCGATCCGCCGACTGCTGCGATACGCAGCGGAGGGTCAGTCCATCAAAAAGTGCGCGCAGCGTCCGCATGCCTTCGTCGCCGACGGACAAGAAATCCTCCGGCGCGAACGTCATCTGTGCTTCCAATCGCCCGCCATTTTGCCCCAGCTGCTCAAGCCGCGAAAGGCCCTGCGAGAACTCCGCCCGCGCGGCGCTTATGGGCAGCAGAGCCATGCAAAGAACTGCGGACAGAATCTGCTTTAGGTGCTTCATAAGCCCTCCTGTTTCTGTCTATCTCCATCCAAAAAACGCGCTCATGCCGCCTTTTCTTGCATGGATCAGCAGATATTGGAGGAATCGTCCGAGTAGACGGCCAGGCGCGGCAGCGCGCTTTCGTCCAAAACCATGCGTTTTTCCTGCACGTCCACGCTGAGGATGACCTCCTTGCGCGCGGGCAGCAGCATTTCCCCGCGCGGCGTCTGAAAGACGTATACGTCGTTTGCGCCGGGCTGCATCACGTCGCGAAGCGTGCCGATCGGGTTTCCCGCCCGGTCAAACGCCTCGCACCCGATGAGGTCGCAGATGAAATTTTCATCCTCGCCCAATGGTACGGCATGCGCCCGGTCCACGTAGAGCACCGCCCCGCGCAGCTTTTCCGCCGCGTCGCGGTCCTCCACCCCCTCAAAGTTTAAGTAGGCGTATCCCTCGTGCACGCGGCGGCAGGAAACCCTGTGGGAAGCATACGCTTCCCCGCGCTTGATGTAGACCTCCCGCAGGTCAAAGAACCGATCCGGGTCGTTTGTAAGGGGCTGTACCTTGACCTCCCCGCGCACGCCCTGCGGCTTCAAGACCTCGCCGACGGCCAGATAGTTGCTCAGCATCGTCTTCATTCCTTTCCTCCCTGACGATAAAGATAAGGGGCGTCAAGCCGAACGGCTCGAGCCCCTTTTGGCTGTCCTCATAGGATTTCCACAAAGACCGGCTTGGCGTTGCGGGCCGTCGCGGCCTTTACCACCGCGCGGATTGCCTTGGCAATGCGGCCCTGCTTGCCGATGACCTTGCCCATGTCTTCGGGCGCGACGCGAAGCTCGATGATCGTAGACTCCGGCCCCGCCACCTCGCGGACATCGACCGCATCGGGGTTGTCCACTAGGCTGCGGGCGACGTAGCGTACCAGTTCTTCCATGTGTCAGGCCCTCTTTTCTTCAGGCGGTCGGAAATCTTACTTCGCGATCGCGCCGGTCTTCTTGAGCAGCGCGCGCACGGTGTCGGTGGGCTGCGCGCCGTTCTTCATCCACTGCGCCGCCTTCTCGTTGTCGATCTTCAGGTCGACCGGATCGGAAATGGGGTTGTAATAGCCGATCTCCTCGATGAAACGGCCGTCGCGCGGGCAGCGCTCGTCGGCGACGACGACGCGGTAAAACGGCTTCTTCTTCATACCCATTCTCTTCAGACGAATCTTAACGGACATTTGTTTTTCCTCCTTCAATGTTAGAAAGGTAAATCTATCTGCAATCACTCGTGATGATTGAGAGCTTTAAGCCATCGGGGGCATCTTGCGCATGCGCCCTCTGCTGCCGCGGCGGCCGTTCATGGCCTGCTTCATCATCTGGCGCATGTTCTCAAACTGGCGGATGAGCTGGTTGACGTCCTGCACCGTGGTGCCGGAGCCCGCGGCAATGCGCCGCCTGCGGCTCGCGTTGAGCACCTCCGGATGCGCCCGCTCGCGCGGCGTCATGGAGCGGATGATCGCCTCCGGCTTTGCCATCGCGTTGTCCGGGATGTCGATATCCTTGATCTGGCCCATGCCCGGCAGCATCGAGAGAACCTTGGAAAGCGGGCCCATCTTCTTGATCTGCTGCATCTGGCTAAGGAAGTCCTCCAGCGTGAGGTCGGCGTTTTTCACCTTGCGCGCGAGCTGCTCGGATTCCTCCTCGTCGAACGTCTCCTGCGCCTTTTCGATCAGGGAGAGCATGTCGCCCATGCCGAGGATGCGCGAGGCCATGCGCTCCGGATGGAAGGGCTCGATATCGCCGAGCTTTTCGCCGGTGCCCGCAAACTTGATCGGCTTGCCCGTCACCTGCCGCACCGACAGCGCCGCGCCGCCGCGGGTGTCGCCGTCCAGCTTCGTAAGGATGACGCCGGAAATCTCCAGCTTTTCGTTGAAGGACTTGGCGACGTTGACCGCGTCCTGGCCAGTCATCGCGTCGACCACCAGCAGGATCTCCTGCGGCTTTACGGCCTTCTCGATGCGCGCCAGCTCGTCCATCAGCGTTTCGTCGATGTGCAGCCGGCCCGCGGTGTCCAGGATGATGACGTCGTTTCCATAATACTGCGCGCGCTCGATCGCTTCCTGCGCGGTCTTGACCGGGTCCTGCGTGCCATGCTCAAAGACCGGCACGTCCACCTGGGAACCCACGACCTGAAGCTGCTTGATCGCCGCCGGACGGTAGATGTCGCACGCCGCCAGCAGCGGCTTCTTCCCCTGCTTTTTGAGGTAAGCGCCCAGCTTGCCGGCCATCGTCGTCTTGCCGGCGCCCTGCAGGCCGCAGAGCATGTAGACACTGATCGGGGAAGAGGAGAACGTCAGCTTGGCGTTCGTGCCGCCCATCACAGCGGTCAGCTCTTCGTTCACGATCTTGATGATCTGCTGCTGAGGGCTCAGGCTGTCGAGCGTCTCCTGCCCGATGCAGCGCTCCGTCGCCCGCTTGATGAAGTCCTTTACGACCAGATAGTTGACGTCGGCCTCCAGCAGCGCCATGCGCACCTCGCGCATGACCGCCTTGACGTCGGCCTCCGTGAGCTTTCCCTTGCCCTTCAGCTTTTGAAACGCATTTTGCAGCTTGTCCGTAAGCCCTTCAAATGCCATTGTGTCCCTCCTCGTCTGCGAGCAGCGCTTCGATGGTCCGCTTTGCCTGCGCAAGCGCCTCTTCGCTTCCCCGGGTTGCGCAAACCGTATCCAATATGCGTCGGCATCGCTCGAGCCCGTCCGTCATTCGCCGGTAACGCGCGAGCAATCCCAGTCTTTTTTCATAATCGTCCAGCTGACGCTGCGCGCGGTGCACGGCGTCGTACACGCCCTGGCGGGAAATGTCCTCCTGCTCCGCGATTTCGGTCAAGGACAAGTCCTCGTCGCAGTACATCGCCAGCAGCTCCCGCTGACGTCCGGTCAGCAGCGGCCCGTAAAATTCCAGCAGCCAGGCCGTCTCAATGCGTTTTTCCACGTTTCTTTCCTCGTAAAGCCATGTCGCTTGACACTCGTAGCATTATACCGCAGCGGCCGTCCGTTGTCAAGCATTTCTGCTTGTCATGCGTCGGTTGTTTCATTTCCAGTGTAAAACGGCTCGTTTCTGCACATCTTGGCTGTTGATGGACTTTTACGATCCGGCCGGATCACCGCCGGCGTTTCATACGGGAGGTTAATGATGAAAAAGCTCATTCTCGTCGTCTCGCCGCCCGCCTGTGGCAAGACGTACGTCTCCAAAAAGCTCGCGCAGGCGCTGCCCCACGTCGTCTATCTGGACAAGGACACGCTGATCGTGCTGTCCAGCCAGATCTTTGCCGTCGCGGGGGAGCCGTATAACCGCAGCTCGGATTTTTTTGAAAAGAACATCCGGGATTATGAGTACGAGGCCATCGTCGATCTGGCGATGGAAGCGCTGGATTACGACGACGTCGTGCTCATCAACGCGCCCTTTTCGCGCGAAATCCGCGACCGGGTCTACATCGCCGCCCTGCGCAGGCGCCTTGCGGAAAAGGGCGCGAAGCTGTACGTCGTCTGGGTGCAGACGGACGTCGAGGTCGTGCATGAACGCATGATTCAGCGCGCCAGCGACCGCGACACCTGGAAGCTGGCGAACTGGGATGCGTACATCCGCCGCGTCAACTTTGACGTGCCGCTCGAGCTGGACGACCCGGACGACCCCAGCGACCTCATCATCTTTGAAAACTCCACGACCGAGCAGTTCGAGCGTTCGCTGAGCCGGACGGTGCGCCTGCTGAAATAAGGATAACGTTTGATAAGCGGAGCTTCGGCTCCGTTTTTTTCACGCATCTGCGCCTTTCACATACAGTAAAAGCAGGAGGCGTACGCCCCCGCGATACTTCCGCTTGGAGGGATGCAGAATGAACTCATCCAGCTTATATGACATTCCCACGGGAAGAAGCGCGCACATTCTGCGCGTGCCGGGAGGGGACGCGATGAGCCGCCGCTTGCTGGACATCGGCTTTACCCCCGGTACTTCCGTGACCTGCTTATACAAAGCGCCCGGCGGCGACCCGCGCGCTTACCTCGTGCGCGGCGCCGTGATCGCCCTCAGAAGCGAGGACGCGCGCGCCGTAGAGATCGAACCGGACGAAAGCCCGGTCCTCCGGGAGGTGAGCGCATGGGCCTGACGGCTTCATCGACCGGAACGCATGCGCGCGAAGAGATGCTGACGGTCCTGCGGCCGGATGAAGACACGGCCGTCGTCGCGCTCGCCGGAAACCCCAACGTCGGCAAGAGCACCGTCTTCAACGCGCTGACCGGCATGCATCAGCACACGGGGAACTGGCCCGGCAAGACGGTCGCCAGCGCGCAGGGCATCTGTCGGCATAAGGGCCGAACGTACGCGCTGGTGGACATACCGGGCGCCTACTCCCTGACCGCTCACTCCGCCGAAGAGGAAGTCGCCCGTGACTTCCTCTGCTTCGGCGGGGCGGACGCCGCGGTCGTCGTCTGCGACGCGACCTGCCTGGAGCGGAACATGAACCTGCTGCTGCAGGTGATGGAGCTCACGCCGAACGTCGTCGCCTGTATCAACCTCATGGACGAAGCCGCGAAGAAACAAATCCACGTGGATACGGCGGCGCTGGAGCGACAGCTCGGCATCCCCGTCGTCGGCACCAGCGCGCGCGGCGGCCGGGGGCTGTCGAAGCTCATGGACCGCGTGGGGGAAGTCGTCAAGGACACCCCGCAGCAGGTGCACCGCGCCGTCTATCCCGACGCCATCGAGGCTGAGGCGCATAAGCTCGCCGCTTTACTGGAGCCTTCCCTGCAGGGCCGCGTGGACGCCCGCTGGGCGGCCCTTCGCCTGCTCGAGGGCAACGAATCCGTGTTGTCTGCGCTGGAAGCGCGCGTCGGCTCCGTCCGCACGCCGGAGCTGCTCGCGACGGCGACGCAATCCCGAACCGCGCTCGGCCTTACAGGCCCGCAAATCGAAAGCGCGCTCATCGGGGCCGTCTATCGCGAGGCGGAGCGCGTGTGCGCCTCTGCCGTACATATCGGCGACGCGCAGTATGGACGCCGCCAGCTGACGCTGGACCGCATCCTGACCGGCCGCATAACCGGCATCCCGATCATGCTCCTGCTGCTGTCGCTCGTCTTCTACCTCACGATCTCGGGGGCCAACGTGCCCTCTCAGATGCTGGCGGACGGCCTGTTCTGGGTGCAGGATCGCCTCACGGACGCCTTCCACGCGCTGAACGCGCCCGAATGGCTGCACGGGCTGCTGGTGCTCGGCGTTTACCGCGTGCTGGCGTGGGTCGTCAGCGTCATGCTGCCGCCCATGGCGATCTTCTTCCCCCTCTTCACCCTGCTGGAAGACGTCGGCTTTCTGCCGCGCGTCGCGTTCAACCTGGACGGCTGCTTCAAGCGCTGCCACGCCTGCGGCAAGCAAGCGCTCACCGTATGTATGGGATTCGGGTGCAACGCCGCGGGCGTCATCGGCTGCCGCATCATCGACAGCCCCCGCGAACGGTTGATCGCGATCCTCACGAACGCGCTGGTGCCTTGCAATGGGCGGTTCCCGACCCTCATTCAGCTCATCACGATGTTCTTTCTGGGCTCCGGCGCCTTTCTCGGCGGCTCCGCCGCGAGCGCGCTGATGCTCACCGCGCTGATCGTGCTCTGTCTGCTGGTGACGTTTCTGGCGTCCCGCCTGCTCTCCGCGACGGTGCTCAAGGGCGTCCCCTCCTCCTTCACGCTGGAGCTTCCGCCCTTCCGCCGCCCGCAGATCGGCCGCGTCATCGTCCGTTCGGTCTTCGACCGCACGCTCTTCGTCTTGGGGCGCGCCGCCGCGGTCGCCGCGCCTGCGGGACTGCTGATCTGGTGTCTGGCGAACGTCTCCGTCGGCGGCATGACGCTGATGGCGCGCCTGAACGGCTTCCTCGACCCGCTGGGACGCCTGATGGGCATGGACGGCGTGCTGC
>JAEXCG010000128.1 GCA_023402355.1 Bacillota bacterium
CGCGAGCGCGAGCGCTGCGATCGCGATGTAGACGCTGTCGCTGCGCGCGGCGAGCGCCGCCGAAAAGCCCACGAACGCGAGCGCCTGACAGACGACGCGCTCCGTACGCCGCCGGGCGCTGATCGCGCCGGTCAGCGCAAAGGACAGCACCATGGCGACAAACGCCCCGAAAAAGTTGATGTGGCCGATCGTCGAAATGAAGACGTTTTCCTGCCCGCCGGTCAACTGGGTGTAAAAGCGCAGCGGATCGACGTAGTAGTAGTTGAGTACGCCCAGCGCGCAGGCCGCGGAGCCCGATACGAGAAAGAGCCAGAGGCAGATTCGGTATCCGCCGCCCCTCTGTGAAAGGCAAAACGTCATCGCGCCCACCGCCAGCAGGTAGAGCAGCCCGCTGCGCCGCCCCAGCTCCCCGCTGAACGCCTTTGCCGGTTCCTCGCTGAACGCGCAGGAAACGGCGGCGCAGCAGACGAAGGCGAGCATCGCCCAGACAGGCAGACCGACGCCCGCAAAGGGACGCTCGCGCCTTACAAGCCGGACGACCGCGCAGACCGCCACGCCGACGCATAAAAAGAGCGTCAGCCACAAGAATAGCCGATACTTGCAGGTGTTGATGTTAAAGTAATGGTTCTGATAGTAGAGCGGGAACACGCCCAGCATGAGCGCCGCGTAGACGGCGGCGGGGCTGGCGCTTCGCATTCCCCTCTTCAGTTGCTCTATCATGCCGCGCCGTTCCTCCGTTTGTTGCAGCAGCATCCCGCGCATTATTTTGAGGTCACGTCCCGATAGATTCGATCGACGATCTCCTCCGCGCTTAAATCAGGGCCGATCGTCTCCTCGTGCAGAAAACCGATGTAATCCTTTTCCTTCCACCAGCGGCGCATCTGCTCCTCGCCGAATTCCTGCGCGCTCGGTTTTTGCGCGTGCCGCCTGAGCGTCTCTTCAAACGGCAGGTCAAAGTAATAGGCGAAGACCGCTCCGTCAAAGCGCCGCGCGAGCGTATCAAAAAGGGGACGGTACCACTCGGCGTTTAAAATCCCCTCCAGAATGGTGTACGCGCACGCTTCGCTTCCGTACGCCACCAGGCTGCTCAACAGCCCCACCGCCTTTGTTTCGGGGCCGTCGTTGACCCAGAGCATTTCGCGCCTTACTACGTCCTGCGAAACGAGCAGCGTCCCTCGCCCCAGCTTTCGCTGCAGCGCCTTGCCGGTCGTGGTCTTTCCGCTGCCCGAATTGCCCCGAAGCACGATGATCGCCGCCATCCAATCGCTCCCTTGGTTTTCCCCTAGTATAGCATCCCGCCCACGTTTACGCAAGAAACGCAGGCATGAAAGCGCAAAGACGCCGTCGGCCTTTGCAGTGGCCAACGGCGTCTCCTTCATCGTCAGGTCGTCTTTTCCATCTCCCCGCCGCTTGCTTCCCCGGACGGGCTCTTCGCGAAGTCCACGCGAAGGATCAGCCTGCCCGCCTCATAGCGCGCGCCGACGGCGCCGCCCATCTGCTCCGCCAGCGTCTTGGCGATGGCCAGCCCCAGTCCGGTCGAGTTTTGCGCCGTCTTTACGGAGAAAAAGCGGTGAAACAGCCTGCCGACCTGCACCTCGTCCAGACCGGACGCGGCGTTCGCAAAGACGAGCGCGCCGTCGCTTGAAAGCGAAATCGTCAGGTCGCCGTCGCTGTACTTGAGCGCGTTGCTCAGGATGTTTCCAAGCACGCGGGCGAGCGCCGCCGGATTGAGGCTGCGCACGACGGGCTTTTCGGGCATCTGAATCTCAGGGCTGATCCCCCGCTCCCGGAACGCCGCGTAAAAGGAGGCCACGCTCTCCTCCAGCGCGCGGCCGACGTCTACCGGCTCCAGCGCCAGGTCCTCCGGCGCTGATGTAATCATCGAATAGCGGAAAAGCTCCTCCGTCAGCTGCTTCATCGCCTGCGCCCGGTCCTCGATAAAGGAGAGGTAGCGCGAAACCGCGTCGCTCTTTTCCAGGCGCTTCAGGAGATCCAAATACCCCAGGATGACGGTCAGCGGGGTGCGCAGGTCGTGCGAGATGTTCGTCACGGCCTCCTTCAGCTCGCGGTCGCCGCCCTCGTATTGCAGGCGCTTGCTGCGCAGCGCGCGAAGCTGTCCGTTCAGCGTCGCGGCAAGGCGCCTTGCCCTTCGATCCCGCGTGGACAGGCAGATCAGGTGATTCGTGTCCTTCGACAGGCATTCCCCCAGCTCCGCGCCGATTTCGTCCATGCTTTTATGGAGGGACCAGACCTTCGCGCCGAGCGCGAGCGCCAGAAGGGCCAGGGCGGCGCATACGAGCCAGGGAAGGAGCATTCGGTTCACCCGCTTTCCGCTATATCTTGACGCAGAGGATCAGCACCGCGACCGATAAAATGCCGCACACGATCCATGAAAGTGGCATCTTTCTCACCCGCCCTACTTCAAATCCTTTTTGCGAAACATCCATACGCCCAGCAGCGTCATGACGGCCGAGATCAGCGCGGAGGACGCCAGCATGAAGAGCGGGCGCGCCACCTCCAGATTGGCCACCAGGATTCCCTGACCCGTCGGCAAAAGATCGAGGATGCCTTCATACGCCCTGCGCAGGCTTCCGCCGACGTATTCCGGGTTCGGCGCGGGGTCCGCCATCTGCATGCCCTCGGAGGTGATGACGATGCCGCTCGACAGCTCCGGCGCGCAAAGGCGTCCATATACCATGCTCGCCCCGACGAGCAGCGCGAGGAACAGGAGGAGGGAGAGCACGGCGGATGCCGCCTTGCCCTGCAGGTTCATGCCCATAAACGTGAATATGGAGGAAAGCGCCGCGGCGAAGCAGACGATGAGGGCAACGTAGGTCGCAAGCCCAGCCGCCCCGATTTTCCAGAGGCCGAGGGAGGGGATGCCGACGAGCCCGCCCACCAGCCAGACGGCGACGAAGCAGAGCGTGGCCGCAAAGCAGACGATCAGGTTGGCCAGATAGATGGACGCGCGGCTGTGTCCGACCATGATTTTGTTGCGCAGGGTGCCGTCGCTGTATTCGGTGCCGAGAAAGAGGCTCGTAAAGACCGCGCAGAAGAGCCCGAGCGTCGGCGCAAGGTTGAAGTAGTAGTCGTCCAGCGTATAGGAAAAGCCGGAGGATGCGTTCAGGGCGGCCTGCCTGCATCCATTGAGCATCGTGGCGACCGCGCACAAAAGCACCGCCGCGAGGGCGGCCCCAAACACCTTGTCCTTGAATAGGCGGGCAAAATTTGCCGACAGTAGATTACGCATGACGGCCCTCCCCTACGAGGCTGACGAAATAGCTTTCCAGGCTTTCGTCCCGCTCTACGATGGACAGGACCTCGCAGCCCTGCTCCATCAGCTTGAGGGTGAGCTGCGAGACGTTTAATCTCGCGAAAACGTCCGCCGTGTCGTCCGCCAGGATCTTGTACTCGACGCCCATGCCGTCCAGCACGCGGGCCAGCGCCTTCGTGTCCGTGACCTTCATGCGCGCGCACTTTCGGCAGGCCGCCTCCAGCTCCGCCGCGCTGATCTCCTTCACGATACGTCCGCCGTCGATAAAGCCGTAATGCGTCGCGAGCTTCGACAGCTCGTCCAGGATGTGGCTCGAAATCAAAACAGTGATCTGATGCTCGCGGTTGAGCCGCAGGATGAGCTCCCGAATTTCGATGATGCCCTGCGGGTCCAGCCCGTTGACCGGCTCGTCCAGCACCAGGAAGTCGGGGTTTCCGGCGAGCGCGACGGCGATGCCCAGCCGCTGCTTCATGCCGAGCGAAAAATGCTTCGCCTTTTTCTTCCCCGTATCCGAAAGCCCTACCAACCCAAGGAGCTCCGGGATGCTGTCAAAGGACGGCAGCCCCAGCACGCGGTATTGCGCCCGCAGGTTTTCCTCCGCCGTCATGTCCAGATAGATGGAGGGCGTCTCCACCACCGCGCCCATCCGCCTGCGCGCCAGACGGATGCGCCCGTCGCGGTTGCGCGCGCCGTAGAGCGCAAAGGAGCCCGACGTAGGCTCCTGCAGCCCGCAGAGCAGGCGGATCAGCGTCGTCTTGCCCGCTCCGTTCTTCCCGATAAAGCCGTATACCGCTCCCTTGGGCACGTGCATGGACAGGCCGTCGAGCGCCTTAAAGTGCGCATAGTGCTTGCACAGGGCGTCGGCGGTCAAAACATATTCCATTTGAAGGCCTCCCTTGATTTGATACGGGCATTGTATCGAAAGAAGGTATAGAAAGCGGTAAAGAAAACCGTAAAGATCCGGTATAGATTTACTCCGTCCTCAGCTTAAAGCCGATGCCCCAAACGGATTCGATGTAGTCCTTGCCCTCCGGCCTGCGCAGCTTTCGGCGCAAATTGCTGACGTGCATCTTGAGGGAGCTCTCCGTGCAGTCCGGCGTGTCCTCGCCAATGCGGTCCAATAGCTGCGACTTGGTGACCACCTGCGCGGGGTTTTGCATCAACAGCTTCAATATCGCGTACTCCGTGCGCGTCAGCCTGATTTCGGCGTCGCAAAGCCAGACCCTTCGCGCCGCGGGGTCGAGCCGTAAGGCTTCGTAGATCAGCGTCGCCTCCGGTTCCCTGGCCGCGCCGCGCAGACGGACGGCGATTCTCGCCAGCAGCTCTTCAAGCGCAAAGGGCTTGGTGACGTAATCCGCCGCGCCGCCGAGCAGCAGGCTCACCTTGTCCGTCACGTCCGCCTTTGCGCTGACGACGATCACGGGGATTTCCCTGATCTTCGGCAGCACCGCCTCCCCCGAAAGCCCCGGCAGCATGAGGTCGAGCAGGACGAGGTCCGGTTTGGAGGCCGCGAGCACGAGCAGCGCCTCCGTGCCTGAGTACGCCCGCGATACCCGATACCCCTCCTGCGTGAGCGCCGTTTCCAGCATGTCCCCGATCGGCACGTCGTCGTCCACGACGAGGATGTGTTTCATGAGAAGTCCTCCCTGCGGCTCTTGGCCGTTCCGTATCGAAAGCCGCATATGCGATCTGCGGGCGGCGGACGTTTGCATCCCTTGTCAGGAACGCCGCCCTGTGCAGCGAAAGGCGGCACAGCCTCTATGACCATGCCGCCCGCCTTTGCTTATGCCTTTACGCTCTCGGGCTGCGCCGTGCGAAAGACGAGCTTTCCGTCTTCCAACACCGCGTCCACCGTATCGCCCAGGTGAATCCGCCCGGCGAGAATCTCCTCCGAGAGCGCGTCCTCGACCGTGCGCTGAATCGCCCTGCGCAGCGGCCGTGCGCCGTACTGCGGGTCAAAGCCCGCCTTAGCGAGGTAGGCGACCGCCTCGTCCGGCATGTGCAGCGCAATGCCCTGCTCCTGCAGCCTCCGCTGCACCTGCGCGACCATGAGCCCCGCAATCTTGCGGATGTCCGCCTCCTCCAGCGGATGGAAGACGATGATCTCGTCCACGCGGTTGAGGAATTCAGGCCTGAAGAGGTTCTTGACCTCCTTCATGATCCGCTCGCGCATCTGTTCATAGCTGCGTGCGCGCTCCATTTCGCTCTCCACGTCCGTGCCGAAGCCCAGGCGCTTCTTGTTTTCCATGGCGTGCGCGCCCGCGTTGGAGGTCATGACGACGACCGTGTTCTTGAAGTCCACCGTGCGGCCCTGCGAGTCCGTCAGGCGTCCGTCCTCCAATATCTGAAGGAGGATGTTGAAGACGTCCGGGTGCGCCTTTTCCACCTCGTCGAAGAGCACCACGCTGTAGGGCTTGCGGCGCACCTTCTCGGTGAGCTGGCCGCCCTCGTCATGACCGACGTAGCCGGGGGGCGAACCGACCATGCGCGACACGCTGTGCTTTTCCATGTACTCGCTCATGTCGATGCGAACGACCGCGTCCTCGTCGCCGAACATCGCCTCGCCCAGCGCGCGGCACAGTTCCGTCTTGCCTACGCCCGTCGGGCCCAGGAAGATGAAGGAACCGATCGGCCGCTTGGGGTCCTTGAGCCCGGCGCGCGCGCGCCGAATCGCGCGGGCGACGGCGCTTACGGCCTCGTCCTGGCCCACGACCCGTCCGTGGAGCGTCTCCTCCAAATGCAGCAGGCGCTCGGACTCGTCCTGCGTCATCTGCCGCACGGGGATGCCCGTCCACTGGGCCACGATTTCCGCGATCTCCGCCTCGCCGACCTCCTCGTGCACGGCGTTGCGCTGGCGCTCCCACTCCTTGCGGCGCGATTCCATCTCCGCGATCAGCGAGCGTTCCTTGTCGCGCAGGCCCGCCGCCTTTTCAAAGTCCTGATGCGCGACCGCCTCTTCCTTCTCCTTGGCGATGGCGTCCAGCTCCGACTGCGTCTCCTTCATGTCTGGGGGCGTCATAAACGAGCGAATGCGCACGCGCGAGGCCGCCTCGTCCACCAGGTCGATGGCCTTGTCGGGCAAAAAGCGATCCGAGATGTAGCGCGAGGAAAGCGACACCGCCGCGTCGATGGCTTCGTCCGTAATGCGCACCTTGTGGTGCGCCTCGTAGCGGTCGCGCAGGCCCTTGAGGATGGCGACCGCCTCTTCCTGCGTCGGCTCTCCGACGGTGACCGGCTGAAAGCGGCGCTCCAGCGCGGCGTCCTTTTCGATGTGCTTGCGGTATTCGTCCAGCGTCGTCGCGCCGATGCACTGCAGCTCGCCGCGCGCGAGCTGCGGCTTCAGGATGTTCGCCGCGTCCATCGCGCCCTCCGCGCTGCCGGCGCCGACGATCGTGTGCAGCTCGTCGATGAACAGGATGACGTTGCCCGCCTCTTTCAGCTCCTTGAGCGCGTTCTTGAGGCGTTCTTCAAACTCGCCGCGGTACTTGCTGCCCGCCACCAGCGAGGCCAGATCCAGTGAAAATACGCGCTTGCCCTGCAGCATTTCCGGGATGTTGCCGTCCACGATGCGCTGCGCGAGCCCCTCCGCGATCGCGGACTTGCCCACGCCCGGCTCGCCGATGAGCACCGGGTTGTTCTTCGTGCGGCGCGAAAGGATTTGAATGACGCGCTCGATTTCCTTGCTGCGGCCGATGACCGGGTCCAGCTTTCCGTCGCGCGCGTCCTGCGTCAGGTCGCGCCCGAACTGATCGAGCGTCTTCGTCTCGGACGCGCCCTCGCGCGCCTCGCCGCCCTGTTGGGGCGCGCCCGTGCCGCCGCTCGAAAGCGACGCGAGGATCGTGTCGCGCGCTTCCTCCAGATCGACGCCCAGCGACGTGAGCACGTGCGCCGCGACGCCCTCGCCCTCGCGCAGCAGCGCCAGCCACAGATGCTCCGCGCCGATGTAGTTCTGCCCCAGCGCGCGGGATTCCGCCATCGCGCCGTCCAACACCTTCTTCGTGCGCGGCGTCAGGCTGAGAGCCCCGGTGACCGGCGCATCGCCCATCTCCACCACGCGCAGAATCTCGTCCTGCACCTGCTCCGCCGTGATGCCCTGCAGCATCTCGCGGTCCTTATCGTCCTGCACCTGCATGAGCCCCATGAGCAGGTGCTCCGTGCCAACATAATGATGCTTCATCGCGACGGCAGCGTGCTGCGCGCCCTGCAGGGCCCGCTGCGCCCGCTCCGTAAAGCGTCCGAATAATGCCATATTTACCTCCGAATCCCCTTTGGGTCAATGTTTTTCGCAAAGCGCCGCGCGCACGTACTCCGCGCGCAGCTGATCCCGCTCCGGCGCGGTCAAATCCTTCCCGGCCCTCCGGGCAATGCCCGCGCTCTGCGCCCTGTAAAGCAGCGAATCGAGCGTCGCGCCGTCGATGTCGACGAGGTTCAGGCTGCTCGCCAACCGCACGTCCGACCAGCGCTGCATGAATTCCTTGTCCCCGATGCGCCGCGCGTACATCAGCACGCCGACAGAGCGCATCAGCCGGTCCTCCAGCGTCAGGCGGTCCTTTTCCAGCAGGGTTCTGCGCGCCTTGCGCTCCATGTCCGCCAGCTGGCTGCCGACTTCGCGGATAGCCTGCACCAATTCCTCTTCGGTGCGCCCCAGCGTCACCTGATTGGAGACCTGATAGAGGTTGCCAAAGGCCTCGCTGCCCTCGCCGTAAAGCCCGCGGATCGTGAGCCCCAGCTTGTCGACCGCCTGCCCCACCACGCCCATCTGGCGCAGCATCGTCAGCGCGGGCAAGTGCAGCATCTGCGAGGCGCGCATGCCGGAGCCCGTGTTCGTCGGGCACGCGGTCAGGTAGCCGAGCTGGTCGTCAAAGGCGTACTCCACCTGCGCCTCCAGCCCGTCGTCCACCTCGCGCGCGATCTTCGCCGCCCCTTCCACGTCCGTACCCGGCAAAAGCACCTGCAGGCGAATGTGGTCCTCCTCGTTCACCATGATGCTGACCTTATTATCTTTGCCCAAAAGGACGGCGGCTAAATCCGCGCTGCGCAGCAAATCCCGGCTGACGACGTGCTGCTCCACCATCTCCTGGCGCTGCACGGGCGATAGATCGGAAAGCCGCACGAATGCATAACCCGAGGCGTCCGGCAGCGTCGCCGCCGCGTCGCAGGTGCGCCGGATCGTCTCCGCCGCCCAGACGTCGTTCATCATCGAAGGAAAAGGAATATCCCGGTAATTGCGGGCGAGGCGCACGCGGCTTGAAATCACCACGTCGTCTAAAAGCTGATCACGCATGCTCGCAGCCTCCCTTCGCCGCTTCCGCCTGTTCCTCTTGCGTGGCCGTCATCGCGCGGATGCGATCGCGAAGCTGCGCCGCGCGCTCAAATTCTTCCTTCGCGACCGCTTCGTCCATTTCCGCGCGCAGCTTTTCCAGCTCGCGCTGCGCGCTGATGCGCGCGCTGCGTGCGGGCGGCACGTGGCCCACGTGCTGCGTGCGCCCGTGAATGCGCCCCAGCATCGGCGCAAGCTGCGCCGCAAACGCCTTGTAGCAGTCCGCGCAGCCGAGCAGCCCCGTCTCGCGGAAGCGCTCGTACTCCATTCCGCAGGTGGGACAGCGGAGCTTCTCCTGCTCCGGCTTTTCCTTCTGGCCGGAGACGCCCGAAAGGAGGCTGGAGATCAGGCTCGACATCGTGTCCAGCCCCTTTTGGTGTTTCGCCATGCAGGACGCACATAGGTGCATCTGCGTCGCGACGCCGTTTTGAACCTGTGTATAATGAATCGTCGCGGGATTCTTCCCGCATTCCTCACAAAGCATAGTCACGCCTCCTTCTTGCGTTTGGCCAGTTCCAGGATCATGCTGCGAAGCGTCCCCGCGCACAGCGCGTCCTTCATGCTCAGCGGCAGCGGCACGGCCTGCGGCGTCAGCGCCGCCGCCATCAGGTGCGCTTCCTCTTCCGTGACGATTTCCTCGCTCTGCAGCCGCGCCAAAATGCGCATGGCGTCCCCGTGGGAAATCGACGTGCCGATCCGCTGGTAAATGGACTTGAGCAGGTCGTCCTTGTCGCTGCTCGCGATCCGCACGATGCGGATGTAGCCGCCCCCGCCTCGGCGGGACTCGATCACGTAGCCGTGGTCGGGCGTAAAGCGGGTCGCCAGCACGTAGTTGATTTGGGACGGCGCGCACTGAAAATGCTCGGCGAGCTCGTTGCGCTTGAGCTCCACCTGCGTGTCATCCTCTTCCATCAAAGCCTTGATGAAGGCCTCTATCGTATCACTCAGCGGTTTCATGAGACCACCCCATCATCTTATTGACCTACTTTGACTATATTATACGCCAGAATGCGCTTCCGTCAAGCGGTTCCGGAAAAAATTTTGCTGCCAGTCCAAGGAAAGGGCGGATACGCGTCTCAAAGGGCGAAAAACAGCATCCCCGGCGCGAGGCCCGGAATGCTGCTGATGGCTTTAAACGTGTATCATGCTGTTTCGCAAGTTCGCTAAAAGAGCTTTACAGCCGCCAGTAACGGTACCCGGCGCGCTGCACCGCCTGCTTGTCGAGGATGCTCTTCACGTCCACGATCACCTTTTCGTCCATGGGCATCTCTCGGAACAGCCGGCCGATCTGTTCAAGCGTCAGCGCCCGAAACGCCTGATGCGCCACCGCGATCACCACGCAGTCGGCGTCCTGCACCTGCGAAAGAGGCCGCAGCGTCACGCCGTATTCGCGCTTTGCGTCCTCCGGGGCCGCGCTGGGATCGACCACTACGGGATCGATGCCGTATTCCCTCAGGCGTCCGATGATGTCCGCCACCTTGGAATTGCGCGTATCCGGGCAGTCCTCCTTGAACGTAAGACCCAGGATGGCCACCTTCGCGTAGCGCACCGCCTTGCCCGCGAGCACGAGCTGCTTGATGACCGCATCGGCCACGAACGCGCCCATGCCGTCGTTGATCTTGCGCCCGGACAGGATGATCTGCGAGTGATAGCCCAGCTTTTCCGCCTCGTAAACAAAGTAATACGGGTCCACGCCAATGCAGTGGCCGCCCACGAGGCCGGGGGTAAAGCCGAGCGCGTTCCACTTGGTGTTCATCGCATCGATGACCTCTTTGGTGTCGATGCCCATGCGGTCAAACACCATCGCTAGCTCGTTCATAAAGGCGATGTTGATGTCCCGCTGGCTGTTTTCGACGACCTTGGCCGCCTCCGCGACCTTGATGGTGGAGGCGCGGTGCACCCCCGCCTCGATGACCAGCTCGTATACGCTCGCGATCTCGCTGAGCGCCTCTTCATCCATGCCGGAGACGATCTTTCGGATGTTTTCAAGCCGGTGCACCTTGTCGCCCGGGTTGATCCGCTCCGGCGAATAGCCAACCTTGAAGTCTGCGCCGCAGCGGAGCCCGGACTCCGCCTCCAGAATCGGCACGCACACGTCCTCCGTCACGCCCGGATACACGGTCGACTCGTACACGACGATCGAGCCGGGGGTCAGGTTGCGCCCGACGAGCGCGCTTGCGTTCACCACGGGCGACAGGTCGGGCGACTTGTCCGCGTTGACGGGCGTCGGAACGGCCACGATATGGAACTTCGCGTCGCGAAGGCGCGTTTCGTCGCTCGTGTACTCGACCGTAGACGCGGCCACCGCCGCATCCCCGACCTCGTGCGTCGGGTCCACGCCTCGCCTGTACAGCTCGATCTTTTCCTCGTTCAGGTCGAATCCGATGACCTTGACCTTTTTCGCAAACGCGACCGCGATGGGCATGCCCACGTAGCCCAGGCCGATCAGGGCGATCTTTTCTTCCCCGCGCACAATCCGTTCGTACAGCGTCATCCTGTTTCCTCCTGCTCGTTTGGGTGCAAGGGCGGCTGAGCGATGATGCCGCATCCACCGCGCCGCATAATGCAAAGCAAATGTCCTCGGGCGCGATTCAGCCCGCCGACATTTTTCATGGCTTTCGTATAATACCTTCAAATTATAGCATTTTCCCCGGTTTGCCGCAAGGGCGACGCAAAACAGGGACCGTGCATTTTTGCACAGCCCCTGTTGCTTATCCTTTGACCTGCATGCGCACGAGCGCGCGCTTGAGCCTCGCCTCCGCCAGCATCAAATCGCGCTTGTCCGTCTGCTTTTCCCGGATCACCTGCTCGGCGCGCTCCTTGGCGCGCTGGGCGCGTTCGGCGTCGATGTCCTCCGCCCACTCGAACGTCGTGGGCACCAGGCGCGCCTCGCCCTTGACGACGGTGAGCATGCCGCCCATGCACGCCGCCCGGCGGACGTTTCCATCCACCGTGACGCGCGCTTCGCCCATGCCCAGCGCGGTCACGTAATCGGCATGGCGCGAAAGGATGCACACGTCGCCGACGATCGTCCTGCACAGCAGGCGCTCCGCCTGGCCGTCAAAGATCAATCCGTCGGGCGTCGCGATCTGCAAGTGGAAGCTGCTCATGCGCCTTCACCCTTCCTCGCCTTTTCGACCGCCTCTTCGATCGTGCCGACAAACAGGAACGCGCTCTCGGGCAGGTCGTCGTGCTTGCCCTCGATGATCTCCTTGAAGCCGCGGATGGTCTCCTTGAGCGGCACGTACTTGCCCTCCATGCCGGTGAACTGCTCCGCGACGCTGAACGGCTGAGACAGGAAGCGCTGAATCTTGCGCGCGCGCGCCACGATCAGCTTGTCCTCCTCCGACAGCTCGTCCATGCCCATGATGGCGATGATGTCCTGAAGCTCCTTGTAGCGCTGCAAAATCTTCTGCACGTCGCGCGCGACCTCGTAATGCTCCTGGCCGACCACGTCCGGCGTCAGGATGCGGCTGGAGGATTCCAGCGGATCGACGGCCGGGTAGATGCCCAGCGAGGAGATGGCGCGCGACAGAACCGTCGTCGCGTCCAGGTGCGCAAACGTCGTGGCGGGGGCCGGGTCGGTCAGGTCGTCCGCGGGCACGTAAACCGCCTGCACGGACGTGATCGAGCCCTTCTTGGTGGAGGTGATGCGCTCCTGCAGGGCGCCCATCTCCGTCGCCAGCGTCGGCTGGTAGCCCACCGCGCTGGGCATGCGGCCCAGCAGCGCCGAAACCTCGGAGCCCGCCTGCGTAAAGCGGAAGATGTTGTCGATGAACAGCAGCACGTCCTGGTTCTCGCGGTCGCGGAAGTACTCCGCCATCGTAAGGCCCGAAAGCGCCACGCGCATGCGCGCTCCCGGCGGCTCGTTCATCTGGCCGTACACGAGCGCCGTCTTGGAGAGCACGCCGCTCTCCTTCATCTCGTAGTACAGGTCGTTGCCCTCGCGCGTGCGCTCGCCGACGCCCGTGAACACGGACAGGCCGCCGTGCTGCTTGGCGACGTTGTTGATGAGTTCCATGATCAGAACCGTCTTGCCGACGCCCGCGCCGCCGAACAGGCCGATCTTGCCGCCCTTGGCGTACGGGGCGATCAAGTCGACGACCTTGATGCCCGTTTCCAGAATTTCCGTGGTGGTTTCCTGCTCGTCGTAGGCGGGCGGGTCGCGGTGAATCGGCCAGCGCTCCACGCCCTCAGGCGCGGGCTGGTTGTCCACCGGCTCGCCGAGCAGGTTAAAGATGCGTCCCAGGCACTGATCGCCCACCGGCACGGTGATCGAACTGCCCGTGTCCACGGCCTTCAGGCCGCGGACGAGGCCGTCCGTGCTCGACATGGCGATGCAGCGGGCCACGTCGTCGCCGACGTGCTGTGCAACCTCGACGACCAGGCGCTTTCCGTCATGCTCAATCTCCAGAGCATTGAGCAGGTCCGGGAGCTGGCCGTCCGCAAACTTGACGTCCAGCACCGGTCCGATGATCTGCACGACGGACCCAACATTCCCTTTGCTCATGCGCGGTACTCCTTTTCGCTGGACAGCGCTTTGCCCTGTCCTTCAATTTTACTGTTCTGCGCCCGCGACGATCTCGGTGATCTCCTGCGTGATCGCGCCCTGACGCGCCCGGTTGTAACGCAGGCTCAAATCCTCGATCATCTCGCCCGCGTTCTTGCTCGCCGCGTCCATCGCGGTGCGGCGGGCGCCCATTTCGCTGGCGACCGACTCGCAAAGCGCGCTGTAAATCACGCCCGCCACGTAGTTGGGCATGATGGCGTCGAAGATTTCACCGCTGTCCGGCTCGTACGTGATGAGCATGCGCGCCTTTTGCGGGCCGTCTTCCATGGGCTCCTGCTTGGGCAGGGGCAGCAGCGGCAAGATGTGCGGCGTCTGCGTCAGCATGGACACAAAGCGCGTAAAGGCGACGCAAATGCGGTCGTATTCGCCGTGCTTGAAGCCCTCGGTGAGCATCTGCGCCATGGCGAAGCAATCGCCCACGCTCACGTCCTCCGCCACCGCGTAGGCGTGCGTCAGGCTTTCGATGCCCCGCCGGTCGAAGAACTCGACCGATTTTTTGCCGATCGGCAGCACACAGGCCTCGCCGGCGTCCATTGCGCCCATCACCTCTTTGAAGATGTTGGCGTTGTAGCCGCCCGCGAGCCCGCGGTCGCCCGCGATGACCACGTAGCAGGTCTTGCGGCCCGACGTTTCCGCCACGTAGGGCGAGGTGAGCTCCGTGTTGAGCCTGGCGATCTGCACCAGGTTGTCGTACAGGATCTCGAAATACGGGCGGCTCTTTTCCATCCGCTCTCTCGCGCGCCGCAGCTTGGAAGATGCCACCAGCTCCATCGCCTTGGTGATCTGCATGGTGCTTTCCACGCTCTTGATGCGCAGCTTAATATCCTTCATGGAGGCTCCGGCCATCGTTCAGCCCCCCTTATCGTCCGGTCAGGAAGTCTTTGGTGTAGGCGCCAAGGGCGGCCTTCAGCGCTTCCTCCGTCTCAGGCGACAGATTGCCGGTCTCACGGATCGCCCGCAGCACGTCGCCGTGCTGCGCGTCCATGCGCTCGTACAGCCCGCGCTCGTACTCGCGAACGTCCGCGACGTCCACGTCCCTCAGGTAATCCTTTGTGACGGCGTACAGGATGCAAACCTGCTTTTCGACCGGCACGGGCGAGTTGCGGTCCTGCTTGAGCACTTCCACGATGCGTTCGCCTTGAGCAAGCCGCGCCTTCGTATCCGCGTCCAGGTCGCTGCCGAACTGCGCGAAGGACTGCAGCTCGCGGTACTGGCTGTAGAGCAGCTTGAGGGTACCGGCAACCTTCTTCATGGCCTTGATCTGGGCGTTGCCGCCCACGCGGCTGACCGAGATGCCCGGGTTTACGGCCGGCATGACGCCGGAGTGGAACAGCTCGCTCTCCAGGAAGATCTGGCCGTCGGTGATCGAAATCACGTTCGTGGGGATATAGGCGGAAACGTCGCCCGCCTGCGTCTCGATGATCGGCAGCGCCGTCAGCGAACCGCCGCCGTACTCCGGCGCGATGCGCGCCGCGCGCTCCAGCAGGCGGCTGTGCAGGTAGAAGACGTCGCCCGGGTACGCCTCGCGTCCCGGCGGACGGCGGATCAGCAGCGACAGGGCGCGGTAAGCGACCGCGTGCTTGGAAAGGTCGTCGTAGATGATGAGGACGTCCTTGCCCTGCGCCATGAAGTATTCGCCCATCGCGCAGCCCGCATAGGGCGCGATGTACTGAAGGGGCGAGAGCTCCGACGCGGTGGCGCTGACGACGATCGTATAATCCATCGCGCCCTCGCTCGTGAGCAGCTCCACCAGCTGCGCCACGGTCGAACGCTTCTGGCCGATCGCGACGTAGATGCAGATGACGTCCTTGCCGCGTTGGTTGATGATCGTGTCCGTCGCGATGACGGTCTTGCCGGTCTGGCGGTCGCCGATGATTAGCTCGCGCTGGCCGCGGCCGATCGGAATCATGCTGTCGATCGCCTTGATGCCCGTCTGCAGCGGCACGCTGACGCTCTTTCTTTCGATGATGCCGGGCGCTGGGCTTTCGATGGGGCGATATTCTCTTGCCTCGATCGCGCCCTTGCCGTCGATGGGCTGGCCCAGCGAGTTGACGACGCGTCCGATGAGCGCCTCGCCCACCGGCACGGATACGACGCGGCCCGTGCGCTTCACGGTGCTGCCCTCGCGGATGCCGACGTCGCTGCCGAGCAGCACGATGGACACCGAGTTTTCCTCGAGGTTGAGCGCCATGCCGTATTCGCCGTTTTCAAACTCCACCAGCTCGCCCGCCATGCACTTATCCAGGCCGCAGGCGCGCGCAATGCCGTCGCCCACCAGGATGACGCTGCCGGTCTCGCTGCTTTCGATCTTGTTTTCGTAGTGCTTGATCTGCGCTTTGATGATCTTGGAGATCTCTTCAGGTTTTAATTGCACGGTATCACCAGCTTTCTGTGTTTGCTATGGGGCTCACTGGACGGCCGTGAGCAGCGCGCTCCTGATCTGATCCAGCCTGCCCTGAACGCTGTTGTCATAGCGTTTGCCGTTCATCTCAAGGCGAATACCGCCTATCAGCGCGGGATTCACGCGCTCGCTTAGCGATACGCGTTTTCCGGTGACGGCGCAGAGGCGCTCCGAGAGCCTTGCGCGCAGCGCGCCCGAGAGCGGCACGGCGGATGTTACGGTAGCCTCTATGATGCCGTTGTCCTCGTTGAAGCGCGCGCGATACTCCTCATAGCAGCCGGCAAGCTCGCCAATGGAACCGCGTTCACACAGGATCTTTAAAAAGTTCAAGAGATAGAGGTGGATTTTCCCTCGGAAGCTCTCGTCCACAATCCGGACGCGCTCTTCCTTGGCCATGCCCAGGTTGGAGAGCAGACGAACAAACGGGGGGTTTTCACAAAACGCCTCCGTCAGCACGCGCAGCTCGTCCAAGACCTCCTGCGCGATCCCCTCTTCCAGGCAGAGCGCGTACAGCGCGCCGCCGTATTCCTTCGCTGTCTGCGTCACGACGCTTCACCAACGTTCCGGATAAAATCTTCGATGAAGGCCTCGTGATCCTTCGCGTCGACCTCGCGCTCGACCACCTTGGAGGCGATGTCCACCGCGATGCCGGAAAGTTCGTTTTTGACGTCCATGAACGCCTTCTTGCGCTCCTGCTCGATTTCCTGATCCGCCTTGTTCTTGAGCATCACGGCGCGCTCGCGCGCCTCGCCCACGATCTCGTCGGAGCGCACCTGCGCGGTGCGCATGGCGCTTTGCACCAGACCGTCCGCCTCTTCGCGCGCCGCGGCAAGCCGCTGCTCGTATTCGCTCTTCAGCGCTTTGGCCTGGGCCTCCGCCTTGTCCGCTTCGCTGTACATTCCGTCGATCTCCGCCTGGCGCTTGTTCAGCACGGCCATTACGGGCTTAAAGAGAAACTTCTTTACGAGCGCGGTCAAGATCAGCAGGTTGCAGATCTGAAAGATCAGGGTCCAGGGCGTTATGGAGATAAAATCCTGTACCTGTTGCACTTCGTTCCCTCCCGCTTAGAGATAATCCCTCAAATCAGGGGATGGCTCACAGCTTGCCGATGAAGGGGTTGACGAACAGCAGGATCAGCGCGACGATAAAGCCGTAGATACCGGTCGTCTCGGCGACGGCGCAGCCCAGCAGCATCGTAGAGGTCACGTCGCCCTTGGCTTCCGGCTGACGGCCGATCGCTTCGCAGGCCTTGCCGACCGCGTAGCCTTCGCCGATACCGGGGCCGATGCCGGCGATCATCGCCAGGCCCGCGCCAATCGCAGAGCATCCCATAACAATCGCTTTTTCCAACATGTGTGAGTTCCTCCTTAAATGTTTAGATGATCTTTTATTTCGCTTTATTTAACCCTCCTGCGCTGCAGACGAGATGTACATCATCGTCAGCATGCAGAAGATGAAAGCCTGAAGGAAGCTGGAGAACAGGTCGAAGTAGACCGACAGGATCGCCGGAATGCCGATCTGAAAGATCGGAATCAGCCCCAGGATGTCGCCCAGGAAGCCGGGCAGCAGGCCCAGCACCATGTGCGAAAGGCTCGCCAGCGCGCCGTAGACGAGCGCCATGATGACGCCGCCGGAGGCGATGTTGCCGAAATGACGGAAGGCCATCGAAATCGGCGTCGCGATCTCGCTGATGATGTTGAAGGGTGTCAGCACGAAGATCGGCTGGGTGTAGCCCTTGAAATAGCCCAGCACGCCGTTCGTCTTCACCTTCGTAAAGGTGATGAGCACGAACACCAGCAGCGCCCACCCCAGCAGGGTGGAAAGGTCCGACGTGGGCGCGTAGGCCCCCACGAGGCTGGAAAGGCTGGAGAGCGCCGAGAGCACGAAGATCGACGCGACAAAGGGCGTATAATAAGAAAAGGTCTCGCCCATGTTGCCGTCCACGAACTTGCGCGCGGTGTTCACCAGAAACTCCGCGATGACCTGCCTGCGCGAGGTCGCGTGCACCTTGAGGCCGCGGGTGAGGAAGATGCACAGCGCCGTGACCAGCAGAATGATGATCCACGTATTGACGACCGTCTCCGTGATCGGGATGCCGCCCAAAATCGGTATCGTCCAGTAAATCCGGGCGCCCGTTACGCTCATGTCCATCGATTATTCCGCTTCCTTTCTCGCGGGCTTGTACTTGCCCATGATCTGCATGACGCCGATGGTCACGCGCGGGAAGATGAGCGGCAGCACCGCAGCCACCCAGTGAAACGCGGGCGTCGCCATCGCCAGGATCACGCAAAGCGCCATCGCGAGCATGCGCATGCTGTAGGAAAGCTGCATGATCTGCTTGGCCTTGTCGGGTTTCGCCGCAGCCTTCTGCACCGACAGCCCGAGCGCAAAAAAATTGCCGACCGCGACGGCGAATCCCAGCAGCGCGCCCGTCAAAACCGTCCAGTTAAATTTACCCAGAACGAAAAACACGAGGAGCATGATCGCGCAAAGCACGGCCGTGCCGAGCGCGATGTGCTTCGTCTCTTGAACCACCGCTTGCTGCGGCTTCATCCGCAACCCCTCCGTCATAAAGATTTTATACAGATTTCCGGCATACACACGCAAACTGCGCTATAAATCGCATTATAGTAACACTATACTGTCTGTGTGTCGATTTGTCAATGCCATTTTTGTCAAATTTGTCTCAGTCAGCCGCTTGTTTTTTATTCGACAATCTTTTCACGACCGGCGCCCTCCTTTTTTGTCATCATACGGCATTCCCCGCAAAACATATAGGGACAAAAAGCCGCCGCTGTGCCAAATTGGGACGAAGAAGCGGGACTTGTCCCCGCTTTGCGTGGCGGGTACCCTTCGCCTTTCCGAAAAAAAGAGGACTCGCCTCCGGCAAGTCACTCGCGTATTTCCTGTACGTTTTTTTGAACGGTGTGCGCAATCGGTTCCCAGGTCACGTGTTTGAACAGCGCGGCGATCGCGATGGGGACGTAGGTAAACATGAAGACGGGAAACGTAAACAGGTACAGAATCTTTTTGTAGCCGGCGCAGTGAATCTGCCGCCACTCGGTGATCGTCGTCACAAGGCCGAAGAGGAACAGCGACAGGTAAACGCCCGCGACCGTGATGAAAGCCTCCTGCCCGGCCGCCGAAACGACCTGCGGCATCTTCGCCGCAAGCCCATAAATGCAGAAGGCGAGGTTCGCGGCGATGGTGGTCAGCGTGAGCAGCGTCGCCGGGGCGATGGTCATCAGCATGTCGTAGCACTGAAAGCTGCGCTGCTTCACGCATCCGCCGATCAGCGCCCGGCCGTAGCGGGCGAACACCTGGTAAAACCCCTTCGCCCAGCGCATCCGCTGCTTCCAGGAGGAGCGGAAATCCTGCGGCTGCTCGTCATAGACGATCGCGCGCTCGCAGTAGCCGATGACCTCCCCTTGGATGGCGCTGTCGATGGAAAACTCGATGTCCTCCGTCAGCAGGTGATGCTTCCATCCCCCGTTGCGTTCGATCACCCGGCTCGACACGAGAAAGCCCGTGCCGGAGATCGCGCAGCTCGTGTGCAGGCTCATCCGCGCCCCGTTCAGGTATTGGGATTCGCGCAGAAACCAGAGCGCATAGCCGGCCGAAATCCAGTTCGCGCCGTAATTTTTCGAGTTCCGATAGCTGGTGATCACCCCGTACCCCTGATCGAACGTCTTGTTCATTTCTTGTACGTAGTTTTCGTCCAGCACGTTGTCCGCGTCGAAGACCATGTACGCCTCATAATGCCGGAGGCCCACGCTTCTGCGGATCTGGGCGAAGGCATAATCCAGCGCGTATCCCTTGCCGACCTGCCGGCGGTTGGCGCGCTCAAAGACGGTAGCGCCGTACTTTCGGGCGATGCGCGCGGTATTATCCCCGCAGTTATCCGCCACGACGTATACGTCGATCAGCTCCCTCGGATAGCTCTGATTCTTGATGCTTCGCAGCAGCTCGCCGATAACCTTTTCCTCGTTGCGCGCGGAAATGAGAATCGCGAACTTATGCTGCTTTTGGGCTGGGCAATCCTTTTGCTTTTTGACAAAGCGCACCACGATGTACGCGATCTGATAAAAATAACAAAGAAGGAAGAGGCACAAGATGACCAGATTAAACCTTTCCATAAACGGAATCATCGAATTTCTCCTTTATAGCGGCGCACTCCACCGCGCGCAGTCAAAGGCCCCGTATTCTTATCTTATTCCGACATGAGGGCAAGTAGAGCACGCGCACAAAAGAAATGTCATCGGCTGTGTTCATGGCTTTCCAGGCGCATTCTTGTCTGCCTTATGGGATATAACGGATTTACTGGACGAATTCTTCCAATAAAAATTGCCGCCTCGTGGGCGGCAAAGCGATATTCTGCAATTTATTTGGTTCCAAAGAGCCGGTCGCCCGCGTCGCCGAGGCCCGGCACGATGTAGCCGTGATCGTTGAGCTTCTCGTCCACGGAGGCTACGAAGATGTCCACATCCGGGTGGTCGCGCTGAATGCGCGCGATTCCCTCCGGCGCTGCGATCAGGCATTCGAGCTTGATGCTCTTGCAGCCGCGCTTCTTGATGAACGAGATGGCCGCGGAGGCGGAGCCGCCCGTCGCCAGCATGGGATCGACGACGATCAGGTCGCGTTCCTCCACGTCCGCAGGCAGCTTGCAGTAATACTCGACCGGCTCGAGCGTGTTCGGGTCGCGGTACAGGCCGATGTGGCCGACCTTCGCCGCGGGCACGAGGCTCATGATGCCGTCGACCATGCCTAGGCCCGCGCGCAAAATCGGAACGACCGCGAGCTTTTTGCCGCTGATGACCTTGGTCTTGGCACGGCACACGGGCGTCTCGATTTCAACTTCCTTGAGGGGCAGATCGCGCGTCACCTCGTAGGCCATGAGCATGGAGATCTCCTCGAGCAGCTCGCGGAAGTCCTTCGTGCCGGTCTCGCGGTCGCGCATGAGCGAAACCTTGTGCTGAATCAGGGGGTGATCCATTACGTGAAGCGTAGACATCGATGTGGTCCTCCTTCAATATGATCCGTTTTCTTCGCGTTCCAGCGCGGTCATCATATCCACGCGGCGCTGATGGCGTCCGCCCTCAAACGACGCGTCGAGAAATGCGTTCATCACGTCCACCGCAAGCCCGGGCCCGATGACACGCTCGCCCATGCACAGGATGTTGGCGTCGTTATGCATGCGCGTCATCCGCGCGGAGAATACGTCGTGGCACACAGCCGCCCGGACGCCATGCACCTTGTTCGCGGCGATCGACATGCCGATGCCCGTGCCGCAGATCAGGATTCCGCGTTCGCATTCGCCCGTCGCCACGGCCTTCGCGACCTTTTCGGCGACGGCCGGGTAGTCGACCGCCTCGCCCGTGTACGTTCCTTCGTCCTGATAGGCGATTTCCCTGCGGTCCAGCTCTTCCATCAGGGTTTTCTTCAAATGATATCCGGCGTGATCGCTGCCGATAGAAAGCACGATGTAATCCCTCCATGTTTTACTTCACGGGATATTATACACGCCCCTCGTCGGCAACACAACGTTTTTTCGACAAGTCCTTCACATTTGGCGCGGTTTTGGGCGATTTTAGCTGTCTTGACACGCCTCACCCGCCGCCTTATAATGGGAAAGAATCGGATCAGAACCAGATAAGACTACCCGGCAAATACGCCGCGCGGCCACGCCGCCGCTGCGCGAAGCCATAAGGAGGAAACGACATGCTCAGCCGTCCACCGCTCGACCGGATCGCCTTTTGGGGCATTTCCTGGTATAGCCTGTTCATCGTCACCGGCGTCGTATTGGGCATCCTGCTCGCGACGCGCGAGGAAAAACGCCTGGGGCTGCCCAAGGACACGACGATCGACTTCGCCATCCTCGCGATCCCGCTCGCACTGGTGGGGGCGCGCCTCTACTACGTGCTCTTTCAGTGGGATTCCTTTTCGGAGGACCTGCTTGGCATCTTCGACATCCGCGGCGGCGGCCTCGCCATCTACGGCGGCGTGCTCGGCGGCCTGCTTGCGGCTTATCTCGTCGCCAGGCGCAAGCAGCTCGCCCTGTCCTCCATCCTGGACATCGTCGCCCCCTCCCTCGTGCTCGGGCAGGCTATCGGACGCTGGGGCAACTACTTCAATATGGAGGCCTACGGCTTCCGTCTTTCGGAGCCCGCGCTGCAATTCTTTCCCTTCGCCGTGGAAATCCCCGTCGGCGGCGTATGGTACTGGCACATGGCGACCTTTTTCTACGAGTTCTGCTGGGATCTCGCCGTCTTCGCCCTGCTGATGGGCATCCGGCATTTCACCCGCAGGAAGGGCGACGTCTTCCGCTTTTACCTGCTGCTCTATTGCGCGGGGCGGACGGTCATCGAGGGCATGCGCGAGGACAGCCTGACCTTCATCAACGAGTTTGTCCGCGTCTCCCAGATTCTGAGCGCGCTCGCCTGCGTCGCCATCGTGGTCATCTTTTACCTGAGGCTCAAACACAAGGCGCAGCCCTTTTACATCCTGCCCGTCGCCGCGACGGCGCTCGCCCTCGCCGGCTGCTTCATCGGCGAATTCGAGCGCGGCGCCTACGCGAATCTCTTCACGGCGGCGCAGCTCATCATGCTCGCGCTCCTCGCCTGCCAGATCGCGCTTTGCGTCCTGTGCTTTGTAAATGCCCGCCGGCGAAAGATCAAGAACCTTGCGCCGCTCCTCGTCGCATCCGGCTTCACGCTCGGCGTCCTGCTCTTCGGGCTCGGCCGGGCGGACGCGAACAACCAGCTCTTCGTCTCCTGGCGGCAAATCGCCTGCATGCTGCAGATGATCGCCAGCGGCATGCTGCTCTACCCGTTTCGCAGGCAGTCTCCGGCCCCCGCGCGAGCCGAACACCCCTAAAATGAGATAAAAAGAGGAATGTACAATGCGCAATCTAACCATGATGACGGACCTGTACGAGCTGACCATGATGAACGGTTACTGGCGGTACGGCATGGCGCAGAACACCGCCGTCTTCGATCTGTTTTACCGCAAGCAGGGCGACGAGACGGCGCACGCCGTCGTCGCGGGGCTTGAGCAGGCGATCGAGTACGTGCGCGACCTGCACTTTTCCGCGGAGGACATCGAGTACCTGAGAAGCCTGAACACGTTCGACGAAGGATTCCTCGATCTGCTACGCGACTTTCATTTCACGGGCGACATCGACGCCATGCCGGAGGGAACGATCGTCTTTCCCACCGAGCCCATCGTGCGCGTATGCGCGCCGATGATGGAGGCGCAGCTCGTGGAGACGGCGCTGCTCAACATCATCAACCATCAGACCCTGATCGCCACCAAAGCCAGCCGCGTCGTTCAGGCTGCCCAGGGCGACGGCGTGCTCGAATTCGGCCTTCGCCGCGCGCAGGGCCCGGACGCGGGCATCTACGGCGCGCGCGCCTCGATCATCGGCGGCTGCGTCGCCACCAGCAACGTGCTCACCGGCCAGATGTACGACATCCCCGTCCGCGGCACGCACGCGCACAGCTGGGTGATGAGCTTCCCCTCCGAGCTGGACGCCTTCCGCGCCTACGCGGAAATCTTCCCGCGCGACTGCCTGCTGCTCGTGGACACCTACGACACGCTCAAGAGCGGCGTGCCCAACGCGATCACGGTCTTTAAGGAGCTGCGTGAGCGCGGGTTTGAGCCCAGCGGCATCCGGCTGGACAGCGGCGACCTCGCCTACCTGAGCCGGACGGCCCGCCGCATGCTCGACGAGGCCGGATTCCCCAAGGCGCGCATCTTCGCCTCCGGCGATCTGGACGAGGAGGTCATCTGGGACCTGAAGGCGCAGGGCGCGGCCATCGACGTCTGGGGCGTCGGCACCCGCATGATCACGAGCCAGAACAACCCGGCGCTCGGCGGCGTGTACAAGCTGTCCGCCGAGGAGGTGGACGGCGCGCTCGTTCCGCGCATCAAGATCTCTGAAAATCCCGCGAAGATCACCAATCCCGGCAAGAAGAAGGTGCTGCGCATCTACTCCAGGGAGGACCGCCATGCGCTGGCCGACCTCATCGCGCTCGACGACGAGGTGTACGACGAGCAGCAGCCCCTGACGATTTTCGACCCGGAGAACACCTGGAAGCGCATGACGCTGACGGATTATACGCTGCGTCCCCTGCTCGTGCCGGTGTTCAGAAACGGTCGGCAGGTCTACGAGTCCCCCGACCTGCACCGCATCGCCGCCTACGCGAAGGAGGAGCTCGACACGTTCTGGAGCGAGTACAAGCGCCTGCACCGTCCGCAGCGCTATAAGGTCGACCTTTCGCAAAGCCTTTACGACCTCAAGCAGGAGCTGCTCGCGCGCCACGGCCACTGAGCCCGCGCCGCGGTCCATTTCGGCATACAAAAAGCGCCGCCCATCGCTGGTCGGCGCTTTTCGTGGATTCTTTACTGAAGCTGCGTCTGCATCTGCGCGAACTGCTGCTTGGAGGTCGCGATCTCCTGCTGCTGCGCGGTCGGCATCTGGTACCATCCGTGCGCGCGCATCTGGTCGAAGATGGTGTACTGATCCGTCACCGTCTGCTGCCAGTTCTCCATCAGGATGTTGCGCAGCTTCGGGCAGCTCGCCTCCAGGATGAGGACGCTGTAGCTGTTGGCGAGCGCCTTGTGGCAGCCGAGCATATCCTCGACCATGTCCTTTTCCGTCAGCGCGTTCTGCTGCCCCGCCTGCTGGTTCTGCTGGGCTGCCTGCTGCGCGCCCGCCTGCTGCTGGTTCTGTTGCTGGTTTTGCTGCTGGTTTCCGCCGAAGTACGGCATATTCTGCTGGCTCATCTTCACTGCCTCCTTGCTCAATTCCCGTTAGTTCTGGCTGTTCAGGTAGGTAAACAGCCGATCATACTGCTGCTTGTGGTGCTGCGCCATCGTCTGCGCCATGGTTTTGAGCGCAGGGTCGGTGATCTGCGAAGCGTAATGCTCGAACTTCTTGTTCGCGAGCGCCTCGTGCGTAAGCTGGTCTCCGATCAGATGCAGATCCTTTTGGGTAAGCTGTGCATTTCCTTGCGGCATACAGATCTCTCCCTTTCTTTCTTCGCCCGCCGGCGTTGACCGCGCGGGCGCGCACGGCCTCTTTTCGCCATGCCTGCCGGCCTTTTGGCCTCTTCCTGTTTCATCCATAGCTTGCGCATTCAAGACCATTTTATACATGAAAGCGGTGCTGTACATGAGCCGGATTACCTCCATCAAAAAACAGCGCGGCCTCGTCCTCGTGGAAATCGAGGAAGAAGCCGCGCTGCGAATCCCCGCGAGCCTGTATCGAGAAAGACCGCTTCAGCCGGACACGGATCTGGACCTTGAGGCGTACGGCGCCTGGCTCGACGAGCGTGCGTATCCGCACGCGCTCAACCGTGCGGTCGAGTACCTGGCCGCCCGCCCGCGGACGGAGCGTGAGATGGAAACGCGCCTTCGTCAATGCGGCTACACGGACAGGGTCATCGCCCGCGTCATGGCGCGCCTCGCGCACGAGGGCTTTTTAAACGACGCGCAGTTTGCGGACCTGTGGACGCAGGCCCGGCAGGAGCGCGCGCTCGGCAAGCGCCGCATCGCCCAGGAGCTCGCGCGCAAGGGCGTCTCGCGCGAGCACGTGGACGCGGCGCTCTCCCAGATCGACGAGGAGGAACAGCAGCGTCAGGCGACTGAGCTGTGCAGGCGGCTCCTTGATAAAACGCGCGGCAAGGACGAACGCGACGTCCGCCGGAAGGTGCTGGCCGCGCTGGTCCGCCGCGGCTACGATTGGGATACCGCCAAGCGGGCGCTCGAGCGCGCGGGCGAGGAGGACGCAGACGACGACTGGTACGAATGACTCAGCGAACGGGCAGCAAAATCTTCGTCACGTAGTCGTCGCTTCGCTCCGACGTCAGGCTGTCCAGCACGCAGTATTCATAGGCGTAGCCGTAGGGTTCTAATCCCCTGTCCTCGATTGTCCGCAGGAGCCTTTTATAGGTCACGCCCGTCTGTTCGTACGTTCCAACATGATAGGCAAACGCGGCCTTCCCCGCGGGGCGCCGCATACAGCCCGCGATTTCCTCCTCGAGCGGCAAAAAAGCATACCGGGCGCGCAGGGGATCTCCCGAGCGGATGTCCTCCACCGCCACCATCGTGCCCAGTTGATAGTAGTGGGGATAGTTCTCTTCCTTCGCCCGGCGCAGCAGGCGCTTGAGCGCGACGTCCTGCTCCTCTAGATGCCCCGGCGCCTCGACCGATTCCGCCGCGAGGATGTCCCCCGGTACGTCCTGAACGATGACGCCGTCCTGCGGATCGTCGTAAAACGCCTCCAGCGTCCCGATCTTGCGTTCCAGCTTCCGCGCGGTGCGCTCGAGCCTACGCATCTTTTCGTGGATGCGCTGGCGCTGGGCGGACATCAGCTCGATCGCCCGGCTGTCGTTGCGGCTCTTCATGAAGCTGCGAATCTCGCCCAGCGAAAGCCCCATTTCCTTCAGCATCAGGATGCTGTCCAGCACCTCAAGCTGCTCCGCGGTGTAGTAGCGGTAGCCGTTTCCGGGATCGACAAAGCGCGGCGAAAAAACCCCCTCCCGGTCGTAATAGATGAGCGCCTGCTTGGACAGCCCGCTCAGCTTCGCCACCTCACCGACCGTAAAACGCGTATGCATCGATTCTTTCCTCCCGGCGCTTGACAATATAGCTACTATATCCTTTATACTGAAATCTGTCAAGAAATCCAGCGATAGATTCAGAAAGGAGCATTTCCCTTGAACGCATCCTCTTCCCGCCGGGCGCAGGCGCTTTGCCACTACGGTTCTCTGCTGCTGGGCGCGTGCATCCTGGCCTTCGGCCTCTTCAACGTGCACAGCCAAAGCCAGATTACGGAGGGCGGTGTGCTCGGCATGACGCTTTTTTTGCAGCACTGGCTGAAAATCTCCCCCGGCATCAGCGGCTTTCTCATGGATATGACCTGCTACGCAATCGGCTTTCGCCTGCTCGGCAAGTCTTTCCTGAAAAATGCGGTCGTCGCGAGCTGCGGGTTTTCCTTTTTCTACAACCTCTTTGAGCACTTCGGGCCCATCCTCCCGCCGCTTTCCGGCCAGCCCCTCCTCGCCGCGCTGCTCGGCGGCCTGTTCGTCGGCGTCGGCGTGGGGCTCGTCGTGCGGGCTGGCGGCGCCTCCGGCGGGGACGACGCGCTGGCGCTCATCATCGTGCGGCTCACAAAGCTGCCGATCGCCAAGGCGTATTTTTTTACGGATTTCGTCGTGCTAATGCTCTCGCTCACCTACATCCCCGTCACCAAGATTCTCTGTTCGCTGGTGACGGTGACGATTTCCTCGTTCATCATCGGACGCATCCATACGCTGGGCGACAGCGCGGTTCCGGAAACGGAGTAAGACAGGCAGCATAGAAAGGTCCTCTTCAAAAAGGCCGGCGCCAAATCCTCCTGATGGGGTTCGGCGCTGGCTTTTTTCGCTCATTCTCTGAAGAAGCTCTCCAGCCGGTTGTTTCGCAGCGCCCATTCAAGCTCGCGCGCGTCGCATTCCACCCCCGAAAGCAGGTATTCCGTCGCCCCTTCCCCCAATCCTGCCGCCCTCGCGCACTCCGCAATCAGCCCTCTAAGTTTCCATTCGACCCGCTCTGCATCTTTCTCCGCGAAAAAATCCGCGATCGCCCGGTAATCCGCCGCGATTAGCTCCGGCAGACGCAGCGTCTTTTGCGAGGCGGCGTGCCCGATGACGCTGCGCAGCACCACGCCGCAGAGGTTGAACGGCAGGTCGCGGTACTCCGCGCTGTAAAAGCGCAGCGCGCCCCGCACGAACTGCTCGGGCAGCGCAGAAAGAAAGCGCTGCTCCAGCGAAAGGCACGTGAGGTAGGCGGAAACGGCATGTACGCCCCGCAGATCGCCGATCGGCCTGCGCGTTGGATAGCCCAGCGCGATGCCATGCTCGTGCGGGGAAAACAGCACGTCGTAGTGCGTCAGGAAGTATGGAATCTCCTGCGTCACCGCCTCCTCGTACAGCGCCGCTCCGTAAGATTGAAACGTCCGCTGCAGCCTTTCGTACTTCATGCGGCAGAAGAGCGCCTTTTGCCGGATCGCTTCCAGCCCCAGATCGTACAGCGCCTGCGCGTTTGGCTTTCTCTGCGTGGGCAGGGCGGAATCCGCCAATCGCCGTTCCCCTTCCTGAATGCAGTAAAGCGCCGCTTCCATCAGTTGATTGGCGGTTTCATAAGGAAGGGAGGTGCTGTCGTTTCCGGCGTACCTTCGGGCGAGCCGGGCGACGACCGGCAGCGCTTCCTCCAATTCGACCATCCTATCGCCCCCTTAAAAGATCAGTTCGCGCAGCGCGGCATTGTAGAGCTCTTTCTCCCAGCGCGTCTCCTCGGAGAGGCGTTCGTACTCTCCTTCGCCCTCGCTGTCCTCATATCCGCGATAGCCCGCGCGAACGGCGCGGGCAAAGCGTTCGAGACAGGTCTCCGCGAGATACTCGACCGAACCGAAGCAGACGCCGTCGAACTGTTCCCGCATGAACGCGAGCAGCTCGTCGTCCGTCAGCCGATCCCCCGACTCGTTCTTAAAGAGATAAAACACGTCCAACAGTTCGCCGATCGTGTTCGCGTATTCTTCCCTGGTCAGGTAGGCTGAATCGCAAAACGCGAAGATCAGCCTGGGCAGGATGCTCTCGCCGAATTCGACCCGCTGATGTTTTTGCAGGGATAGCGTCCGGCGCGCCAGCAGCGCCCTGGCATCCTCTTCTCGCAGCGCGAGGCCGTATGCCTCCGATTTCTGGTTGCAGGCAAGCATTCTGCCGATCTCCCCCTGTTCCGCGTTTTGCATCGCCCTCTGGAACATTTCTTCCTTCATGCCGCATCCCGCCTTTCCAAGTCGTTCGCTTATTATAGCGAATACCGCCCCAAACAAACAGACTGTTTTTCGTGGACCGCATGTGGTATAATAGAAGTGCAAAAGGGAGAGGCCAAGACAGCTTCTCCCTTTTCGTATTGTTTCCCTTAATAGAAAAATCCACCGGCCGACCGGTGGATCAGACTGATGACAAACCTATCGAAGACAGAGAAACCAAAAGCCGTCTGCAAGACTGCAATCGTATCGCCCGGCTTAGCCGGGCGGGCGGGGCTTTTTCCGCAGCAAAACGCAGTTTTGCGGAGTGAAAAATCACCCGTAACCTCGACAAAGCGGCGTATGCCACTTTGTCGACGCGAAAATCCACCGGCCGACCGGTGGATTTTCGCTGATCCGTCTATGTTTAATACTTCTCGCGCGCGGTGTAGGTCGTATGCAGCAGCTTGTGCGCCTTGTGGCTGTTCGGCTCCTGCAGGAAGTCCGCGTACAGCTTCTTGACGGCGGGGTTTTCGTGCGACTTGCGCAGCTCCTTGCCCTCGTCCTCGCCGTACAGCGCCTTCGCGCGCAGCTCCTTGACGTTGACCTCGGCCTGCACGTCCGCGCAGACGATCGGCTGACCGCCGCCCGTCACGCAGCCGCCCGGGCAGCCCATGATCTCGATGAAGTGATATTCCTTTTCGCCCGCCTTCACCGCGTCCATCAGCTTCGCGGCGTTGCCGGTGCCGTGCGCGACGGCGACCTTCACGTCCATGTCGCCGACCTTCACGCAGGCTTCCTTGACGCCCTCGAAGCCGCGCACTTCCTCAAACTCCACCTTGTCCAGCGTCTTGCCGGTGACGACCTCGTACACCGTGCGAAGCGCCGCTTCCATCACGCCGCCCGTCACGCCGAAGATGACGCCAGCGCCCGTGGACTCGCCGAGCATGTCGTCGAAGTCCTCGTCGGGCAGGTTCACAAAGTCGATGCCCGCCTGCTTGATCATGCGCGCCAGCTCGCGCGTGGTGAGCACGACGTCCACGTCCTGCATGCCGTCGCGCGAGAGCTCGGGACGCTTTGCCTCGAACTTCTTGGCCGTGCAGGGCATGACGGAGACGACCGCGATCCTGCGCGGGTCGATGTCGTTCTTTTCGGCGTAATAGCTCTTGACCACCGCGCCGACCATCTCGTGCGGCGACTTGCAGGAAGAGAGGTTCGGAATCATGTCCGGGTAGTTGTGCTCGCAGAACTTGATCCAGCCCGGCGAACAGGAGGTGATCATCGGCAGCACGCCGCCGTCCTTTAGGCGTCCGAGCAGCTCCGTGCCTTCCTCCATGATCGTGAGGTCCGCGCCGAAATCGGTGTCGAACACCTTGTCAAAGCCCAGACGGCGCAGCGCGGCCGCCATCTTGCCGGTGACGCAGGTGCCGATCGGCAGCCCGAACTCCTCGCCCAGCGCGGCGCGCACGGCGGGCGCGGGCTGCACGACCACGTGCGTTTCCGGATCGGCCAGCAGATCCCAGACCTTTTCGGTGTCGTCCTTCTCGTGCAGCGCGCCGACGGGGCACGCCTCGATGCACTGGCCGCAGTTCACGCAGGCCACCTCGGACAGGTGCTTGCCCCACGCGGGCGCGATGGCCGTCTCAAAGCCGCGGTTGACCGGGCCGATGACGCCGATCTTCTGCACCTTGGCGCAGGCGGCGACGCACCGGCGGCACAGCACGCACTTGTTCGCCTCGCGCACGATGGAGGGCGACAGGTCGTCCGCGGGCAGATCGGTCCTGCGGCCTTCAAAGCGCGTCTCGTCGTCCACGCCCAGGTCCCTGCACAGCTTCTGCAGTTCGCAGTTGCCACTGCGCACGCAGGTCAGGCACTTGCGCTCGTGGTTGGATAGGATCAGCTCCAGGTTCATCCGGCGCGCCTCGCGCACGGCGGGCGTGTTGGTGCGCACCTTCATGCCGTTTGAAACCGGCAGCACGCAGGCGGCCTGCAAAGAGCGCGCGCCCGTATCCACGCAGCACAGGCGGCAGGCGCCGATCTCGTTGATCCCCTTCAGGTAACACAGCGTCGGAATATGAATATGGGCTTTGCGTGCGGCTTCCAGCACGGTCGTGCCGGGCTCCACCTGCACCTCTACCCCATCGATGGTAAGGGTAACCAAATCCATGCTCGTTTCCTCCTTTTGCGCCTCGGCCTGGCGGCGTTACTTCTTGATGATCGCGCCGAAGCGGCACTTCTCGATACAGGTTCCGCACTTGACGCACTTCGTGTTGTCGATCACGTGCTGCTTCTTCACCTCGCCGCTGATCGCGCCCACCGGGCAGACCTTGGCGCACAGCGTGCAGCCGCGGCACTTGTCGGTGACGACGTAGTTGAGCAGCGCGGT
>JAEXCG010000144.1 GCA_023402355.1 Bacillota bacterium
CCTTGTTCATTGCTAATTGTACCTTGCACAAAAGATGAATCTTTGGAAGATAGCAATACCACATTAGCAAAACTGACAGGATTTCCTTTTTCATCAACTAATGAGCCGGAAACACTCTGTGCGTCAATAACAATAGAATTTAATAATAATCCGAGCAATAAAATCAGTGTCCTCATATATTCTATACTTTTTAATTATTCGTGCCTATTTCGTCATTTTTACACAAATATATAATCATTATTATTTATCAAAACAACATTTATGCAAGCGAGAGAGATTATTTTCATCCACAATACTCCCATGCACTATTTGTTCCATGTCCTATATCTAATAAATGCATAATTATTATTAACAACATGAATTCCATAATTCATTCTTTCTATTTATTACAATATGATATAGAAGAAGTAAATGACCGTCCTTCATAAACAGGTTTCAATCTGCAATTCTTCATTACACACACCGCATGAAGTTTGCAATTTCTGCAATCAGTCAAATCCTCCAAAGTCAAATTTCCCCTAAAAATATTCCATTTAGAAGATTTCCAAATCACATCCAAATTTTGATCTATTAAATTCCCCATTTTATATTCAGGATTATCAATTCCATAAATACAAGGATACACATTAAAATTCTCATCAATGGCAATAAGTGAATTTCCAGCGGCACAAACAATTTTATTGTCATGAGAGTTTGATTTTAAAGCAGAATCGTCTGCTAAGATAATTCTTTTATTATATTTTCCCTTCTGATTCAGATATAATTTATAAACATTATCATTTTCCTGTTCTGACAAAACAATATTAGTATTCTGATTCATTCTACCCATAGGTCTTAGCCTGTTTAAGAACAAAGTTTGTGCTCCAAGCTCATTCAAAGAATAGTCTATTATTTCATCGATCTGGCATAAATTCTTTTTATTAATTGTGCAAGTGATGCTAAATTTAATATCTTCTAAACTTAAAATTTTAAGTATTCTTATCAATTTATCAAATGCTCCCTTACCTCTAATAAAATCATGGGTATCACTTGTCATTCCATCAAGTGAGATTCCCAATTGTATGTGCCCTTTTTTAATCATATCAATTCTTTGCTTATTTAATAATAAAGCATTAGTCAAAATGATAGTTTCGAAGTGACACTGAATGGCTTTAAAAAGAAAATTATCAATATCAGGGTGAGAAAAAGGTTCTCCTCCTGTAATTTTTAAAGTTTGGATATTTGCAGCTTCAAATTGGGACAAAATTCGATCTGTATCAGACGAACTAATTCTTTTCACTTCAAAAGAAGGAGAAGAACCTTCAAAACAATGTTTACAAGCTAAATTACAATGTTTAGTAATCAAAAAATCAACTCTCTCAGGACTATATGCAGTATATGAAGAAAGATCTTTAGATATTTTGTATTTCACAAATGGTCCTTTAAAGTTATTTGCCATAACTAACAAGTCGAAAAACTCGTCCTTCTCAATGAAATGATAAAAATCTGACAGATCAATATTACGCACATTAAACTCTTCAATCAAATGTTCAAGAGAATAAGATTGTTTTCTAAATTGCTCAAGAATAAAGAATAATTTATACGATATTGTATAACTCCTTAACGTTTTCTTGTTATATAAACGATAACAATCGTTTAACTCCTGACGAAGCACATAATTATTATTTAACGTATATAGCATAATATTTCTTTATTATAATTCAATATTAGGGGAAATTTCATTTTCAGCAAACTCCCCCTAATATTAAATTGTTTACAAACATCAAGATCAGCCACATTACCGTTAATCCGGCTTGACTTTTTCTTCGTCTTTTGTTTTTAGCTTATTATTACAGCATTTAACAGCATAACCATCACCTGCAGCTGATTCACTCTGAGATTCAGATTGAACTTCAGCAATACCTCCTGATATAGATTCCATTTCAGAATCGCTAATACCATCAAAAATTGTTTCTTCTGGCTTCATAAACTTTAAGTATTTATTAATAAAGGCCTACTCTATTAAAGCTTTTCGGCATTTGCTCCTTTAGCTAGTAAAATCCAAACTTTATGTTGTAGGATCTACTGTTTTCTGCTGTTCCTGCTTCCCTTTATTATTACAGCATTTAATAGCATAACCATCACCTGCGGCTGATTCTCCTTGAGATTCAGACTGTACTTCAGCAGTCCCCCCTGCTATAGATTCCATTTCAGAATCGCTAATACCATCAAAAATTGTTTCTTCTGGCTTCATAAACTTTAAGTATTTATTAATAAGGCCTACTCTATTAAGCTTTTCGGCATCCGCTTCTTTTATCAGTAAGGTCTGGGCTATAATTATTCAGTGATATAATTATATTTAATTTGATATTGCAAGTATAATCCTACATAGTCCGACCATTCCGGACTGAATAAAAAAAAGAATATTTTTAACTTTTTTTGCATTAAAACAAAAAAGCTTACTATTCATCCCAAAGAAGCGTATTCTGTTCGCATTCAATAGGATCAAAACATTTCCAACAAAAAGCTACTGAAATTTAATAGAAAATTTTAGGAAATAAAAAGAGAAGACAGACTACACCTGTAACATATTTATAAGAATTCAACATCTTTCCTTTCACATCTCATATATAATACCTACATTTACTACCATTATATATAAAAGACATAATAACTATGAGAAAAAAGAGGGTTATAAATTGGATGGTAATACTAAGCATACTTCTTACAGGGTGCAAACAAAAAAAGGATACTTTACAAACTTTGTTGCCTCCACTGGTGAAGGCGGAACACATTATGTATGAATACCCGGATAGTGCATTACACATATTGCAAGAAATGCAAATGCCTGCATCCTCGGATAAATTGCAAAAGGCCACATGGGCTTTATTACTAACCCAAGCCAAATACAAAAATTATATAGAAGAAGTGGAAGACTCCACTTTAATTAATATAGCATACAATTATTTTATGCAGCAAGAGGATGCGCAACGTAGAGCGATGGTGCTGTATTATAAAGGTATATTGTGCAAAAAAGCCGGCAAAACAGAAGAGGCACAAAAACTCTATCTGGCAGCAATAGAGGAAGTAGAGAAGCTAGAAGATTACCAATTGGCACACCTTATATATGTAGAACTAGGCGAGTTCTATGTTTTTCGAGAATTATATGAGGACGCTTTTAAAAACTTTGAAAAAGCACTTCATTATGCAGAGTTAGCAAATAATGATAAATATATATGCTCTTCCTATATTTTTCTTGCAAGAGCTATTTCTGCATTAAACCAAATGAATACTTCGATAGAATATTATCAGAAAGCGATTCTGTTAGCTGAGAAAATTAAAGATAACTATTTGTGTTCAGGCGCCATGAATGAATTGGCAGGAATATATACGAATATAAAGGATTATCAATCTGCATTGAAATATGCACAGAAAGCACTACAGATAAATGAAACAGACGAGATTGAATCCTTAGGGCAGAACTTCTTGGGATTAGGTGAAATTTATTACTACCTTGCTATTCCTGATTCTGCTTATTACTATTTTAACAAAGCGTTGTATTCTTCAAGTATCTATACAGTTCGTGCAGCTTATCAAGGTTTATATTATGTAAGCCGGGATAATCATGAATATGAAAAGATTTCAGTTTATTGCGACCAGCTATTGAATTATCAGGACTCGATACAAACCCTAAATAAAAGTAGAGAATTAGCTGAAATACAAAAGAAATACGACCAGCAGAAAATCATCAATGAAAACAGCCAGTTAGAAATGGATAAGAAGAATATGCTTAATATGATATTGCTTGCAGGAATTGGAATAGCTATGGGAATAGCAATCATGGTATATGTGTATCAAAAAAAGCTGCTTCGTAAGGAACGTCTACTTCAGAGAAAGGAAGAAGAAATAAACCAGAATACCATTAAAATACAAGAGAATGAGATGATAATCGTCCGCAATAGAAACCGGATGGAAGAACTCACCATGCAGATAGAAGAAAACAAAGGAGTACAAGAACAACTGGAAGAACAACATAAAGCATTGGTCGAAATACAGCAGCAAAACGAGAGTCTGAAGCAAGAGAATGAAACGCTTCAAAACAATATAGATAAATATTCCTTTACCTTGAATGAAAAGTCTAATGAGCTGAATAGATTAGAAATTTTGACAAAAGAAAATCAACGGTTACGCGATAGAGAAACCTATCTATCGAACTTACTGATAAAGGACATAAGGGTTATTAAGAACTTGAAAGATAAAAAAAGCCCCATCAATATTTTACAATGGGACGAGATTAAAAAGAACATTGATTTGTTGTTTGATAACTATACGATACGTTTAAGCCAAGTGATTCCTTCAATGACGGAAAGCGATTTACAAGTATGTTGTCTTATCAAACTTCGTTTTTCTAATCTGGATATAGCAGACATACTGAATATCTCTCCTACATCTGTTTCTAAAAGAAAGTTCCGCCTTAAAGAGCGAATTATTCAAAAATTAGGTTCATTAGGCGAAAGCCATACCCTTGATTTATGGCTTTTGGAATTTTAGTGGAACAGACTGTCCATAAGAGAAACTATTCCAAAATCATAAATAACTAATAATCAACATAATATTTTTCTCAAGCAGTCCATATATAAGGAAATCAAGTCCACATCTATTTTAAACTAAAACCTTAACTTTATCATCGTTAAAACAACTAAATCAAATAATATGAAAACACAAAAATTTAAGATTTTAAGCTTACGTATGGCATTACTTACCATACTATTAAGTGGCCTATCAATGCAAAACATATATGCATTCTCTGAGACTACAAAAAATTTACCTTTAAATGGACGTTGGGAAGTAAAAGCAAGAAGCCTCTCTCCCATCCCCACCGCTTCTTACGATTCCCAATCCATCTACATTGAGAATCCCTCTCCCAACTGCGACATCACCATTACCATTACCAGCAGCACAGGAGAAGAAGTGTATCGCCAAACCTTCTCAGAGTCACAAACAGCCTATATGGTAATCCGAATAGGAAATCTTACTTCTGGACAATATACGCTGCAAATGGCCAATAACCAAGGTAATTACTTAACGGGAGTCTTTGGAATCTAACTCTTAAAAGAAAAAATATAATGATAAAAGTTGACCTAAAGAAGATTTTCTATATGGATTATCTTATCCATATTAGAAAAACAGGCACAGCCGCAGAATTTGCAACAAAGGTAGGTGTAGCACGCTCTACGTTTTTTGAATATATGGATTATATGCGTAATGAGCTCAATATAGTGATACTTTACGACAGATCTGCCAAAACCTATTATTATAGTAACAAAGGGCTATACGATTCATTGAAACAATGGATTGCATAGGTTAACCACAGTCCATACTCACCACAAATTACACGAATTAACGCACGCTTAATCCCAGCAAGCTGATTCTTATGCTTTGCACGATTCCGCTGTGTGTAACTTGTGGTAAACTAACAAATCGGCTGACACGCAAAGTAAAACAGAAGAAACGATTATGAGCAAATTTCCTTTCTATAAACAATTGGACGGTATGGACTGCGGTCCCACTTGCCTGAGAATGATAGCCAAATATTATGGCAAAACATTCTCCGTGCAACAACTCCGCGAACAATCCTACATACAGCGTACCGGGGTGAACCTGTTGGGCATCAGCGAAGCGGCAGCCAGTATAGGATTGCGTGCCACGGGCATCCGCACCTCTATGGATAAGCTGAAACAACAATCCAAACTGCCCTGCATCATCCATTGGAATCAAGAGCACTTTGTAGTGCTTTACAAAATAGAAAAGAAAAAAGGAAAAACTTGGTTCTACATTGCCGATCCGGCTTACGGACTGTTGAAATATGAAGAACAAGAACTGAAAAAGTGCTGGATCAGCACTACCCAAGGGGGAATAGAAAAGGGAATCGCCATGCTGCTGGATGTCACACCGCAATTTTATGAGGCAGAACCGATAAAATATGAAAAGCTGTCATTGTGGTATCTGTTCCACTATGTCCGCCCATACAAAAAGGCTATGATGCAACTCGTTATCGGACTGCTGGCAGGCAGTTTGCTGCAACTGGTCTTTCCTTTTCTTACACAAACCATTGTAGACCAAGGCATAGGACACCGTAATTTGAACTTTATCCAGTTAATTCTGGCAGCCCAGCTCATGTTGGTATTCAGCCGCACACTTATCGAGGTAATCCGGCGTTGCATACTGCTCCACATCAGTACGCGTGTCAACGTGTCACTCATCTCGGATTTCCTCTCCAAGCTGATGCGGCTGCCCATGAGGTTCTTTGACAGTAAACTGGCCGGTGACTTGATACGGCGTATCGAGGATCATAACCGGATAGAAAGTTTCCTTACTCAGTCTGTGCTCAACATACTGTTCTCCACCCTTACAGTAGTCATCTTCGGTATTGTGCTGGCTATTTACAGCTGGAAAATATTCCTGATTTTTATTCTGTTCAGTCTGGCATATATAGGCTGGGTGAAGTTGTTCATGCGAAAACGGGCAGACCTCAACCGAAAAAATTTCGAGCAGATGTCTGTCAATCAGAACAATCTGATGCAGCTTATCTACGGCATGCAGGATATAAAGTTGCTGGGCTGCGAGCAGCAGAAACGCTGGGAATGGGAAAATATACAAGCTTCTCTGTTCCGCATTAATATGAGTTCACTCAACTTGGGGCAGTGGCAACAGGTGGGGGCAGTACTTATCAACGAGGTGAAAAATGTATTGATTACCGTCCTTTCAGCCACCGCCGTACTGCATGGAAGTATCACGTTGGGCGTAATGCTCTCCATACAGTATATCATCGGACAGATGCAAGGCCCTGTTACTCAGTTTGTATCTTTCATGCAAGATACGCAGGACGCCCAACTGAGTCTGGAGCGTTTGGGCGAGATACATGGCAAGCCCGATGAGGAAACGGAAGGCATGGATCAGGAAACTGAAATATCCGGCAAAGACCCCATCCGGCTGAATAATGTCATCTTCACCTATGGTTCCGAAAAATCAAAACGAATCATCAAAGGGCTTTCACTGGATATACCCGCCGGAAAAACCACCGCCATCGTAGGCCTCAGCGGAAGCGGAAAAACAACACTGATTAAACTGATGCTGGGATTCTATCCTCCCACGGAAGGAACGGTTACCATAGGAAGGCAATCGCTACAGAAAATCAGTTTCAAAGAGTGGCGCAAGCATTGTGGCGTGGTGATGCAGGAAGGGTTTATCTTTGGAGATACCATAGCCAATAACATCGTTCCGGATGGAAACATGATAGACAAGAAAAGGTTGCTCTATGCCGTGGAAATGGCAAACATACGCGACTTTGTAGAATCATTGCCTCTGAAATACAATACGAAAATAGGCAATACGGGACAAGGACTGAGCCAGGGACAGAAACAACGCATCCTGATAGCACGCGCCATCTACCGTAATCCCGATTATCTGTTCTTCGACGAAGCTACCAATGCCCTCGATACGGACAATGAAAAAGTAATACAAGGTAATCTGGAGAAGTTCTTCAAGGATAAAACAGTAGTTATCGTAGCCCACCGCCTGAGCACCGTAAAAAATGCCGACCAAATAGTGGTGTTGAAAGAGGGGGAGATAACCGAAAAGGGAACGCACGATGAACTGATTACCCGACAGGGAGATTACTACAGACTGGTAAAGAATCAGTTGGAGCTGAGTGCTTAGGAAATCAGAAAATTGAGAATTAAAAATTGAGAAATAATAGCAAGAAGGTATGGAGGAAATCTACAAACCTGAAACTGAAGATGCCGGAAAGGTGGAGGTATATAGCCGGGAAAACAACGAAATGTTGGGCGATATGCCCCAATGGCTGATACATACGGGAAGCTATATCGTTTATGGTCTTATCGTGTTTCTGGTTGCCGGAACCGCCTTGTTTAAATATCCCGATACAATAAAGAAAGCCGTCACCATTGATGATATGGGTAGTGTGGAATGGATTACCGCCAATCAGGGAGGAATGATAGAACGTTTCTTCATAGAAAACCAATCGCAGGTAAAACGGAATGACACATTGGGCATACTGAAAAACACGGCCTCACTAGAGGATGTGCAGACATTCTGTAACGTACTTACCAACATAGAATGGTATTACAGAACCAATGACATCAACTATCTGCAAGATTATCCGTTCAATCTGATTATGGGGGAAATGGCTCCGGCATACGAGCAATTCACCCAAGCGGTACGTACCTGTGTCATGTATCAGGAATTCGACTTGTATCCGCAGAAAAAGAAGTTCCTGGATGATGAACTGAAAATACTGAATGAATCCAAACAGGCGAATGCTTTGGAAATACTCAAAGTAAAACGGGAAGAGTTCGAACTGGAGATAAACCATAAGATGGAAATGGGGAAAAACAGGAGGATGCTGGAACTGGCCTACGAGAATATGGTAAACAGCCTCAGGACCTGGGAGAATAAATACCTGATAAAAAGCCGACATGACGGCATAGTGGTATGGGGAAAAAGCTGGGGCATGAGCCACCGGGTGAATGAAGGGGACACCCTGTGCACCGTTATCTCTAAACAACAGGCAAATCCTTTGGGACATATCAGATTGTCACAGGATGAAGTGGCGGAAGTAGCAGTGGGAGACAAAGTAAATATAGAACTGAATAAATATCCTACTCACTCCTATGGAGTGCTGCCGGGAAAAATAGCATCCATTTCTTTTGTTCCGTACAATAAAAGCTATGCGGTGGAAGTCGCTTTTCCGGAAGGGCTGACAACCACAAACCATAAAGAAATAAAATATGAAATAGATCTGTCCGGCAAAGCTGAAATCATCACTTCGAGCCGAAGCATTCTGAGCAGGATTTTCGCACCTATATACGAACTTTTCAAGGAAAAATAAACCGATTCATAACCTTTATAAAAAACACATGATATGAAGAAAGAAGAAGAAAACGGCCAGAAACCGGAATACATCAACTATTCTGAAGAAGAACAATTATTGGACTTGAACGAACTGATGGACGTACAAGGTGGCATAGATGACAAGGAGTTATCCAAATGTGGCCTGGGATGCTATACAGGCGGATTCGTCGATCCTACAAAAACACAAGATGAAAATACCGGAAA
>JAEXCG010000166.1 GCA_023402355.1 Bacillota bacterium
AAAAATCCCTATGCCTCCGCCGTTTCGCTCGGCGGCAACACCTCGAAATGCGGCTACGGCTACCTTGCATCCGCGTCTGAGATCATCATGCGGCTCGGATACATGCCGCGCAACGAACTGCTGGAGACGGTCTACAAACCGGTTGCGGCCATACACGGCACAAAGCCGAGCCTAGTGGCGCGCGAGATCGGGCGCGCCATCGATGAGATATGGGAGCACGGAGACCGCGAGATGCTACGAGAAGTGCTTGGACACAAGCTCATTTTAAAGCCCGTACCTGCCGAAGTCATGCAGGCACTGGCAAATTATATCGCGGAGGGAGAAAAAACGATTAAGTAATGATCGTGTTGCATTTCATGTTGCATGATGCTCTAAAAGACTGAATTTTGATGAGTAAAACAGAATCACGGTCTAATGTCGTAGATACAGAAAAGCCTTATATATCAACGAAAAAAGAAGAACCGTTGTATCTCAACGGTTCTTCTTATGGTCGAGGTGACAGGATTTGAACCTGCGACCTTTTGGTCCCGAACCAAACGCGCTACCAAACTGCGCTACACCTCGACAGTGGAGCCAATGAAGGGACTCGAACCCTTGACCTGCGGTTTACGAAACCGCTGCTCTACCAGCTGAGCTACATTGGCGAACCCGCAAAACGGCGCGATCTCCGTTCGTCGGACAGATAGAGATTATAGCAGAGACAACGCGCTTTGTCAAGCGTGCGTGTCGAAAAATTTCCTTCCAAAAATGGAGCGCGCTCAAACCATCTTCTCCATGAAGTAGGGGAGCTGCCTTTGCCACCAGCACCAGTCGTGCGCTGCGTCGTATCCCCAGAAATCCACCCAGCCGTTAATGCCCTTCTCAAAGAAGATTTCCGCAAGGCGGCGGTTGGAGGGCAGCATCTCGTGCTCCCAAGCGCCCTGTCCTACGCAGATCGCGATCTTGCAGGCGTTGTAGCGGGCGATGTACGGGTGATCGGCGGGCATGCCCGCGAGGTAGTCCACCGGGGAATTGAGGTAGACGAGGTCGTCGTAATAGTCGCCGAAGCAATAGTGCGCGTCGTACAGGCCGGAGAGCGCGATCACCGCGTCAAACAGGTCGGGACGGCGAAAGAAAAAGTTTGCCGCGTGGAAGCCGCCCATCGAGCAGCCCGTCGCAAGGATGCCGCTGGCCCGTCCGCCGCCGTTTGCGTCCTGATTGATGTCCAGAATGCGGACGGCGAGTTCGTCTGTCACGTAGTGAAACCAGCGTTCGTGCTGCTCGATGCGCCCGCGGCCGTTTCCGCCCATCGCGGACCACGTCTCCCGGTCGATGGAGTCGCAGCAGAACACCTGAACGCGCCCGGCTTCGATCATGGGAGCGATGCAGTCGATCATGCCGTTGTTCTTGAAGTCAAAGAAGCGCCCGTCCTGCGAGGGAAAGGCCAGCACGGGCTTGCCCGCATGGCCGTAGACCTTAAACTCCATATCACGCCCCAGCGCGTGCGCGTATTCGCGGAAGTATTGTTCCTGCAAACCGATCCCTTCATTTCCTCTGAATCTGTCTGTTAGTATACGGGCGCGCGGGGATGTCTGTCAACCGGTGCCGAAAATTCGTGAGCGCTCGCGGAGGCTCCGGCAAAGCCGGGGAGCGCGGAAGGAGTGCAGCTAGAGAATGAAAGGCAAAATTCGTCTTTCCGTTTCTTTAGGTTTTCTTGACTGATTTTACACCGCCGCCCCTTGACAATCATAGGCTGTCGGTATATCATATCTCAGCGGGTAAACCGTCCACAAGTAAACTAATCGGAGGCGTATCGCATGCGGCCGTTTGAGGAAGGCTTTTTCGTGGGCCTCTCCAAGCTGGAAAGGCTCTATAAGCGCTACTTCCAGGATTCCGTTTCGGAATATCAGTTTACGCCCAACGAGATTGCGGTGCTGATGTTTCTGTACAACAACGCGCCCGCGCTGGATACGGCGACCGACATCGCGCGCTTCAAGCGCATCTCCAAGGGGCTTGTGGCGCGGTCGGTAGATTCGCTGGTGAAGCGGGGCCTTGTGACGACGCGGCGCGACGAGACGGACCGGCGCATCGTGCATCTCGCGCTCAGCCCCGACTGCGCGGTGATCGCGGGGCGCCTTCGGGAGAGCGAGCGAAGGCTGATGGAGAGAATCGCGGCGGGCATCGACCCGGAGCGCCTGAGGGTCACGGATGAGACGCTGCGCCAGATCAATCAAAATATGAACCGCCTGCTGGAAGGAGACGAAGGAAATGAACGCATCGAAGAGTAACGCAAAAGAGGTTGATCTGGGCAGCGGAAGCGTCGGAAAGCTGCTCTTTAAGCTGGCGCTGCCAGCCATCGCGGCGCAGATCATCAACGTGCTGTACAACATGGTGGACCGCATGTACATCGGGCACATCCCGGGCGTCGGCGCGGACGCGCTGACCGGCGTCGGGGTTACGATGCCCTTCATCATGGCGATCTCCGCCTTCGCGGCGCTGGTCAGCATGGGCGGCGCGCCCCGCGCGTCGATCATGATGGGCAAGGGAGACAAGGAACAGGCGGAGAACATATTGGGCAACTGCACGGCGATGCTGATCGTCATTGCGGTGATTTTGACGACGGTGGTGCTCGTCTTCGGCAAGCAGATTCTATTGATGTTCGGCGCGAGCGACAAGACCGTGGGCTATGCCTGGGCGTACATGCAGATTTACGCGCTGGGCACGATCTTCGTGCAGCTTGCGCTGGGGCTCAACGCCTTCATCAACGCGCAGGGCTACGCGACCATGGGCATGCTGACGGTGCTCATCGGCGCGGTGCTCAACATCATCCTCGACCCGATCTTCATCTTTACGATGGGCCTTGGCGTGCGCGGCGCCGCGCTGGCGACGATTCTCTCGCAGGCGGTGTCCAGCTTCTGGGTGGTCCGTTTTCTGACGGGGAAGAAGAGCTTTTTGCGCATTCATTTAAAGTACATGCGTCCGCGCGCGAAAATTCTCCTGCCCTGCATCGCGCTGGGCGTATCCCCGTTCATCATGCAGTTCACCGAGAGCGTGCTGTCCGTTTGCTTCAACACCTCCCTGCTCAAATACGGCGGCGACGTGGCGGTGGGCGCGATGACCATCCTCACCAGCGTCATGCAGTTTTCCATGCTGCCGCTGCAGGGTCTGACGCAGGGCGCGCAGCCGATCCTGAGCTTCAATTACGGCGCGGGCAAGATCGAGCGCGTCAACCACACGTTCGTCCTGCTGCTGATCGCCTGTCTCTGCTATTCGACGCTGCTGTGGGCTGTGTCGATGTTCGCGCCGCAGGTGTTCATCGCCATCTTCACGAGCGACGAAGCGCTCACCGAGTACAGCCGCTGGGCGATCCGCATCTACATGGCAGCGTCTTTGCTCTTCGGCGCGCAGATCGCCTGCCAGCAGACGTTCATTTCGCTCGGCAACGCCAAGGCCTCCGTCTTTCTGGCGCTGCTGCGCAAGGTCATCCTGCTGATCCCGTTGATCTTCATCCTGCCCGGCTTCTTTGAAAACAAGGTGATGGCCGTGTTCCTCGCGGAGCCGATCGCAGATAGCATCGCCGTCACGGTGACGGTCACGATGTTCCTCGTCTCCTTCTCCAAACTCAAGCGGCGCATGCGGGAAGCGCACTGACGCTTTAAAAGTGGAGAAGTTGTGGAAAACCATTCGGGGCGGCGAAAGCCGCCTCGTCTTTTTTGCGTACGAGGTTGTCAAAACGCGATGTTTCCTGTAAGATGATAGAAGATTTTGTGGAAAACGGGGAGAGAGCATGCAGAAGATTGCGGTGTTGATTCCGTGCTATAACGAGGAGAGGACGATCGCCAAGGTCGTCTCGGACTACCGCGCGGCGCTGCCGGAGGCGGACATCTACGTGTACAACAACAACTCCACCGACGCAACGGCGCGCGTCGCCCGCGAGGAGGGCGCCATCGTGCGCGACGAGTACAGGCAGGGCAAGGGCAACGTCATTCGGGCGATGTTCCGCGACATCGAGGCGGACTGCTACCTGATGATCGACGGGGACGACACGTACCCCGCGGAGAGCGCGCGGGAGATGGTGGAGCTCGTGCTCTCGGGCAGGGCGGACATGGTGGTGGGCGACCGCCTCTCCTCGACGTACTTCACCGAGAACAAGCGCCCCTTTCACAACTTCGGCAACGTGCTCGTGCGCGGGCTCATCAACCGGCTGTTCGGCGCGAACATCCGGGACATCATGACGGGCTACCGCGCGTTCAGCCGCGCGTTCGTCAAGGGCTTTCCGGTGCTCTCCAAGGGCTTTGAGATCGAGACGGAGATGACGGCGCACGCGGTAGACAAGAATTACCTCGTGCGCGAGGTGCCCGTCACCTACCGCGACCGGCCGGAGGGCAGCGTCAGCAAGCTGAACACGGTGCGCGACGGCGTGCGCGTCCTGAAGACCGTGTTTCGCCTCTACGAGGAATACCGTCCGCTGGCCTTTTTCGGCTTCTTCGCGGGGCTCCTGCTGCTCTTCGCGCTGATCCTGTTCCTCCCGGTGTTCGTCGAATATTTGAGGACGGGGCTGGTGCCGCGCTTCCCGACGCTGATCGTCGCTTCGGTGCTGGGCGTGTGCAGCCTGCTCTCGTTTTCCGTGGGCGTCATCTTGGACGTGGTGGTCAAGAAGCACCGCCAGCTCTACGAGCTGCTGATGCGCAGGGAAGACGCGGGGAAGGACGCGTGACGTCTTGCATTCGCAGGGCGCCCGTGGTATGATAAATCGAATCGTATAGCCGCCGAGTGTCCCCGGCTCTGCCGGGGGTGAAAAGGGAAGCGGGTGCAAAGCCCGCGCGGTCCCGCCGCTGTAAGCGCCAGATAAAGCGCGTCCGACGAGCCACTGGGGAGACCCGGGAAGGCGGGCGCGCGGCGCGAGCCAGAAGACCTGCTCGGCGCGCGCTGCACGCTGCTTCCACGGTGCATGGACGGCGCGCGTGCGGGCAGGCGCCCGCGCGCCCCTCTTTGCTGCCCGGATGCGGCGTGCCGTCGGCGATGAACGACGGCCCGCAAGGGCGGAAAAGAGGGTTTTTATGTTTAAACGGTCCTTGGGAATCCTGCTTGCGCTCGTCATGCTGCTGCTGCCCGTGCTTGGGCTTGCGGAAATCACCGTGACGGGCGCGGACGGCGCGCAGGTGACGCTGGAGAGCGCGCCGCAGCGCATCGTGGCGCTGCCCGTATGGGCGGGCGAAATGCTGCTGGACATGGTGGAGACGGAGCGAATCGTGGGCCTTTCCGCGTGGGGCGACGACCCGCTCATCTCCGCGACGGCGGACAAGGCCGCGCTGGTGAAGGCGCGCGTCGCCTCCTCCGACCTGGAGGGGCTGATCGCCCTTGCGCCGGACCTCGTGGTGCTGGACACGTTCAGCGACTACGACGGGTCCATGACCAAGACGCTGCAGGACGCGGGCGTGAAGGTGCTTACGCTTTCCTCTCCCACGACGTTTGAGGCGATCGAGGATTGCCTGCTGACGCTGGGCGAGGCGACCGGCGAGCAGGAAAACGCGCGCGGGCTCGTGGACGACATGAACGCGGAGCTCCTCTCGGTTTCGCAGGCCGTGGCGGCAGTGCCGGAGGGCGAGCGCGTGCGCGCGATGTACTACGAGGATTATTACGACGCGACAGGCGCCTCGGCGGGCATGCTGTGCGCCTATGGCGAGGGATCGACGTTCCAGGCGCTGTGCGAGGCGGCGGGCGTCGTGAACGTCTGCGACGCGCCGCTTTACAGCGCGGTGAGCAAGGAAAAAATCGTCGGGGAATGGAAGCCGGAGCTGCTGATCGTGCCGGGCCTTGCGTACGGCGCGGACTTTTCCACCGTCTTCGACGGGGGCGAGGCGGCAAAGGCGGGCATCTTGGCGGACGCGGCGCTGGTCAGCGTGCCCGCGGTGCAGACGGGCCGCATCGCCTCGCTGACCGAATGCTACAGAAGCTCCACCTCGCATTACATGGCGAAGGCTGTGCGCGAGCTGGCGCAGGCCGCATACCCGCAGCTCTTCGAGTAAGCGGGGGAAAGGAGGGCGCGCATGCGCAAGAAGAAACCTCTGTCCCTCGCGCTGCTGACGCTGCTCCTGCTGATCGTGCTCGCGCTGTGCCTCGGCGCGGGCACGGTCTTTGTCGCCCCCGCGGACGTGCTGCTGGTGCTGCTGGGCCGCGCGCGCGATCCGGCGCAGCAGGCGGTCATTCTGACGATTCGCGCGCCGCGCGTCTTTTCCGGCGCGCTCGCGGGCGCGGGGCTGGCGATCGCGGGGGCGCTGATGCAGGGCGTGTTCCGAAATCCGCTCGCGGAGCCGGGGCTGCTGGGCGTCTCCTCGGGCGCTGGCATGGGGGCGCTGTGCAGCATGGCGCTGGGCATGCGCGCGTTTCTCTCGCTGCCCGCGATGGCCTTTTTGGGCGCGATGCTGGCGGTCGCGGCGATCGTGCTCGCGGCCTCCGGCGGACGCGGCGGCACGGTGACGCTCATCATGAGCGGCATGGCCGTCTCGGCGCTTTGCGGCGCGGCGACCAGTGTGCTGCTGACGCTGCTGCGCGAATACCAGGTGGCGGCCTACGTCTTCTGGACGCTGGGGTCGCTCGCCAACAGGCGCTGGGAGCACGTGCTGCTCCTCCTGCCCGTGGTGGGCGCGTGCGCGGCGGTCTCTTTGTGCCTTGCGCCCCGGCTGGACGTGCTGATGCTCGGCGACGAGCAGGCGAAGGCGCTGGGCGTTCGGCCCGTGGGAACGCGGCTGCTGATGATCTTCGTCGCCTCCGCCTGCACGGCGGCGATCGTCTCCGTCACAGGGCCGATCGGGTTCGTGGGGCTGATCGTGCCGCACTGCGCGCGCATGCTCTTCGGCGCGTCGCACCGCCTGCTCGTGGCGGCGAGCTGCCTGATGGGCGCGATTTTTCTGCCCCTGTGCGACCTGGGCGTGCGCCTGCTGGGCGCGGGGAACGGGACGGAGCTCTCCGTGGGCGTGGTGACGGCGGCGCTGGGCGCGCCCTTCTTCCTCTATCTGCTGCGCAGAAAGGGCGGGTATCATGGATGAACTGATCTGCCTGCACTGCGCCTGCGCGGCGCTCGGCAGGGGAGAGGCACGGACTGAGATTTTGCACGGCGTCGGCCTTTCGGCGCGGGCGGGGGAGTGCGTCGGCCTGTGCGGCCCGAACGGCGCGGGCAAATCGACGCTGCTGCGGCTGATGGCCGGGCTGATCCCGCCCAGCGCCGGGCGCGTCACGCTGGAGGGGCAAGACCTTCGCAAATGGGGCGGGCGGCTGCCGCGCCGCATCGCCTTCATGCACCAGCAGACGGAATTGCCCTTCGACTTTTCGGTGCGGGAAACCGTGGCGCTGGGGCGCTACCCCCATCGCGGCGTGCTGGGCGCTCCGGCGCGTACGGACGGCGCGGCGGTGGAGGAAGCCATGGCGCAGGCCGGCTGCCTGCCGCTCGCGGAGCGCTGCGTGCGCGAGCTCTCCGGGGGCGAGCAGCAGCGGGTGATGCTCGCTCGCGCGCTTTGCCAGCAGACGGACGTGCTCTTTTTGGACGAGCCGACCGCCAGCATGGACATGGGCTTTTCGCGCGAGGTGCTCGTGCGGCTGAAGCGCCTCGCGCAGGAAGGGCGCTTGATCGTGGCGGCGCTGCACGACCTGCGCGCGGCGGCGGCGCACTGCTCGCGCATCGTGCTGCTGAGCCGCGGCCGCGTGGTCGCGGACGGCGCGCCGCGCGCGGTGCTGACGCCGGAAAATATCCGCCTCGCCTACGGCGTCGAGGTGCGGGTGTTTGAAAACCCGGTGGGGCAATGGGACTATTACGTCGCGGACTAAAAAGGGGCTCCGCCGCCGGGATCGTCGAACGTTTCGACACCCCGGCGGCGGAGCCTTTTTCTTTATATGATCGTCTCGCGCTCTTCCCAGGTCCTGTTGTAATACCAGTAATCCAGCGCGTCGTAGCGGTACTCAAACCATTGCAGGAAGCGCTCCCAGCGCAGCGAATCGCCCACGCGCAGCACGCACTCGTCAAACAGCCGTTCGTCCTGCTCGCAGGTCACGCGCACGCGATACGTCCCGCTTTCCGGTGCGCGCAAGCTCAGCGCGTCCGCCGATAGGCCGCTTTGCGTCTGCGCCTGCTGCGCGCCCTCGCGAGAGACGGAGAGGGTGAACGTTTCGTCCCCCGAAAGCGCGGGCCAGGCGTAGAGCGAAAGCTTCGTTTCCGCCGGCGCGGGCGCTTCGTACAGAAAGTCGCCGTCCTCGTCCATGAGCTTGACGAACTGCGTGGGCTGCGCGGTCCGCAGGGCGGCCTCCCACTCGGTGAGGCCCGCGTTTTCCCCCTCCACCTCGGTGAGCCGCAGCTCGATCCATTCGACCCCGCGCTTCGTATCAAAGGCGATTTCATTTTTCGCGCCCAGCGGATCGAGCGCGGGCACCTGCACGCGCGAGCCGTCCGAAAAGAGGAGCTCGGCGGAAAGCACGTTGTCCGATACGCTCGGGTTGTCCCAGAGCGTCACGGTGTTTACGTCCTGCGGCGTCTCGAACGTCACGCGAACGGTCCTTTGGGCATCCGTGGGGTTCCAGACGCCTCGGTCGAAGCAGGTGAGCGCGCGGATGTCGGAGGTGTCGAAGAGCTTGAAGTCGGTGAGCAGCGCCGCGTCGCCGGAGGAAGCGCGCATCCGCTGGCCGTAGAGCAGGCTGTCCGTCGCGCGCTCAAAGAAGACCTGATCGCCGTTTGCGACGTTGCCGCTGTGCACGACGGCGTGCTGCGAAGCATAAATCCCGTGCAGCGCATGCACGCGGCTGGCGGCCTTGGTGTAGGCGGCGTAGCCGTTTCGCACGGGAAAGCGCACGCGCTCCTGCCAGCGGTAGGCGGGCGTGACGAGCGGATAGGGCGAGCCCCCGGGACACACGGTCTGGCGGAAGGGGATCGCGTAATAGTCGCTGGGCCCGTTCCACGCGGTGCGGTACGTCAGCGCCTTGAAGACGCGCGGGCGATAGGCGGGGTCTTCGTTCAGCATCTGCCCCACCGCCTCCTCGAGCAGCAGCGAGGTCATGCGGTGGTCGGCATGGTCGTCGTAGTCGACGCAGTAGATGACGTCCGGGAAGAGCAGATCCACGAGCGCGCGCACGTCGCGCAGGCAGTTTGCGCGCGTGTAGAGGCTGGGCTCGCCGTCCAACTGCGTGCGCAGGTCCTCGTGACCGTAGAGTCCGTAGGTGTGGTCGCGCCCGACGTGCGAAATCGCGGGCTCGTCGGGCGCGCGGTCGTACAGGTGCGCGCCCTTCCAATCGTCGCCGTAGCCCAGAAAGTACGCATGATCCCTGGGCACGCCCAGGGCGTCCATGCACTCAAGGGCCTCCGTCAGACGCAGGTTGTTCAGCCCCTTGTAATCGCCGTTCGTCAGGAAGGCGACGTAGACCTCGCTGCCCGCCTGCACGTAGGCTTCAAGGGTCGATGCGGCCATGTTGACGTCGTCGTCCTGATGGGGGACGAGGAAGAGCACGTATTGATCGCGCAGCAGGTCGCTGTCCGTAAAGCCCGTTTCGACCGGCGCGAAATGCGCGTCCGGCAGCGCGCGAAAGGCGGCATAGCCGAGCCCCAGCGTGCCCACGAAGACGAAAAGCAGCGCAAGACCGGTCAGCGTGCGCCGGACGCGCCCGGTGAAGAAGAGGCGGGCGAAGAGGTTGATCTTTCGCGGCGCGAACAGCGCGTAGGCGAGGGCGACGCCCACGACCCAGGGCAGGTAGGACAGAGCGGGCGTCCGCTGCACGGAAAACAGCGCGACCGCCACGCCGAGAAGAAAGAAAAGGAGCCGCCACAGCAGGCCGTAGAGCAGGCCTGCCGCGCGGCGAAGAAAACGAAGAAACCGCACACGAATCTCCCCTTCCCCGTTTTGCTTTAGTAGATGTAGACCGCCTTTTCCTGAAAGAGCCTGACGGCCGCGTCGAAACGGGGCTCGAACCACTGGACGAGGCGCTCCCTGAGCAGGGGGTCGCCCACGCGCAGCACGCATTCGTCGTAGAGCGTCTCGTCCTGCTCGCAGGTGATGCGCACGCGGTACGCGCCCTTCTCAAGCGCGCCGGTAAAGAGCGCGTCTGCGGTAAGCCCCCCTGCGGTCGTGGCGACCCCACCGCGCTCGTTTGTGAGCGTCAGGGTAAACGTCGCGTCCTCGGGGAGCGCGGGCCAGGCGTACAGCGAGAGCGCAATGTTCGCATTTTCCCGCGCAGGCGTCTCGTAGAGGAAGTTTCCGCCCTCGTCCATGAGCTTGATGAACTGCGTGGGCCTCGCCTCGCGCAGGGCGGCCTCCAGCTCGGTGAGGCCCGCGCCTTCGCCCTCCACCTCGGTCAGCGCCAGCTCCATCCACTCGATGCCGTCCCGCCGCTCGAAGGAAACGGTGTTGGAAGCGCCCAGCGGGTCGAGCGCGGGGATGTCGACGCGCGTGCCGTCGGAGAGCGTCAGCACCGCGGCGAGCACGTTGTCCGTTTCGCTCGGGTTGTCCCAGAGCGTCAAGGTGTTCAGGGATTGCGGGGTCTCGAAGTCGTAGCGCACGGTGCGCGCCTCGTCCGTGGGGCTCCAGATGCCCGCATCGAAGATCGTCTCGCGAATGTCCGTGGTGTCGAAGAGCTTGAAGTCGGTGAGCAGCGCCGCGTCGCCGGAGGAGGCCGTGGCGCGCTGGCCGTAGAGCAGGCTGTCCGTCGCGCGCTCGAAGAAGACCTGGTCGCTGTTGGCGACCGCGCCGGAGCGCATGGTCGCGTACTGCGAGGCGTAATAGCCGTGCAGCTTGTACACGCCGTTTGCGCGCAGCGAGTACGAGGCGTAGCCGTTCGGCACGGGGAAGCGCACGCGCTCCGACCAGCGGTAAGCGGGCGTCCCCAGCGGATAGGTGGGCTCGCTGGGCGAAAGCGTCTCGATCATGGGGATGTTGTAGAAGTCCTGCGGGCCGTCCCAGGCGGTGAGGTAGGTGATCGCCTTGAACACCTGCGGGCGATAGGCGGGGTCCTCGTTCAGCATCCGTCCCATCGCCTCCTCGAAGAGCAGGGAGGTCATGCGGTGGTCGGCGTGCGGGTCGTAGTCCATGCAGAAGATCATGTCCGGAAAGAGCCGGTCCACCAGATCGCGGATGTCCTTTAAGCAGTTGTTTCGGGTGTACAGGTGCGGCTCGCCGTTCACCAACGTGGAAAAGTCGTCGATGCCCGCGGTGCCGTAGGTCTGCTCCCGCTGAATCCAGGAAAGCGCGGGCTCGTCCGGGGCGCGGTTGTACAGGTGTTCGCCGCGCCAATCGTCGCCGTAGCCCAAAAAGTAGACGTTCTGCTTGGGGATGCCGAGCGAGTCCATGCACTCGACGGCCTCGTTTAAGCGCTCGCTGGAAAGGCCCACGTTGTCGCCGTTGGTGACGAAGGCGACGTAGACCTCGCTGCCCGCGTTCACAAAGCTTTGAATCGTCGCGCCCGCCATGTTGACGTCGTCGTCCTGGTGGGGGACGAGCACGAGCACGTACTTATCCCGCAAAAATTCGCTGTTTTGAAAGCCCGTGTCCAGCGTGGGGTAAGAGGCCGTGGGCAGCGCCTGATAGGCGTAGGCGGCGAGGAAGGGCGTCGCGCCCATCACGACGGCGAGCAGAAAGGCGGTCACGGCGCGCATGAAGCGCGGACGCCAGAAGATGCGCGCGAACAGGTTGCCGGGGATGAACAGCGCGACGGCGAACACGAGCGCCGTAACGGCGGTCGTGACCGCGCAGACGGCCGGCGCGTAGTGAACGGTGGAAAATGCCGCCAGCAGCGAAAAAAACGCGAGCACCAGAATGCGCCAGAGCCCGCGGCCGATCAGCGATAAGGCATAAAGAAAAAAGCCCCTTTTACGCATGGAACGCCTCCTTAAAGAGAATACCGTTTCATTATAGGGCTTTTTGTCGTTTTCCGCAAGGATTTATAAAGGGGGGAGCGCCTCGCATTCCGGCAGGCGCCCGAAGGGAAAGGGGATGCCCAGATCGTCGTACTTCTGCTGGCAGAGCTTGCGGAAGGGGAGCAGCTCCACCTTCCTTACGCAGGGCGTCCGCTCGGCAAGCTTTTTCAGCGCGCGCAGGCCCTCCGCGCCGTCCGTAACCGTGGGGATGACGACGCGGCGCAGCCACGTATCGACGCCGCGCGCCGAAAGCTCCGAAAGGAAGCGCTCCGGCCCCGCGAGCGGGCAGCCCACGTAGCGCCGGTAGAGCGCGTCCGTGGGCATCTTGTGGTCGAGCAGGCAAAGGTCGGTCACGTCCAGCACGGAAAGCGCCTCGTCCGTCAGAACGCAGCCGGAGGTGTCCAGCGCCGTGTGGATGCCCGCCTCGCGGCAGCGGACGAAGAGGGAGCGCACGAAGCCGCTTTGCAGCAGCGGTTCGCCGCCGGAGACGGTGACGCCGCCCTCCTTTCCGAAGTAGTCGCGGCAGCGCAGGATGCGCGCGAACACCTCCGCGTCGTCGATCGCCGTGCCGCCCGCCGCGTCCCACGTGTCGGGGTTGTGGCAGCAGGCGCAGCGCAGCGGGCAGCCCTGCAGGAAGAGCACGAAGCGGATGCCGGGTCCGTCCAGCGTGCTGAAGGATTGGATGGAGTGCATGCGTCCGAGCATGGGGCGGTCGCCTCCCTTCGTCTTGAATGGCGCGGCGCGCTTACATCGCGTCGTGGAACGTGCGCCGGATGACCTCGCGCTGCTGCTCGCGCGTGAGCTTCACGAAGTTGACCGCGTAGCCGGACACGCGGATCGTCAGGTTCGGGTAGTTCTCCGGGTGGTCGTAGGCGTCCATGAGCAGCTCGCGGTTCATGACGTTGACGTTGATGTGGTGCGCGCCGCGGCCGAAGTAGCCGTCCAGCAGCGTGCACAGGTTCCTCTGGCGCTCCGGCAGGGTCTTTCCCAGGGAATCGGGCACGATGGAGAAGGTGTTGGAGATGCCGTCGCGGCAATCCGCGTAGGGCAGCTTGGCTACGGAGTTGAGCGAGGCGAGGGCCCCGCAGGTTTCGCGCCCGTGCATGGGGTTCGCGCCCGGCGCAAAGGGCTCGCCCTGCCTGCGGCCGTCGGGCGTGGCGGCGGTCTTTTTGCCGTAGACCACGTTGGAGGTGATGGTCAGCACCGAAAGCGTGTGCACTGCGCCCCGGTACGCGGGCGTCTTTCTAAGCTCCTCGATCATCGCGCACACCTGCTCAACGGCGATCTGATCCACGCGGTCGTCGTCGTTGCCGAACTTGGGGAAGTCGCCCTCGCGCGTGAAGTCCACGATGTAGCCCGCCTCGTCGCGCACCGGGCGCACCTTCGCGTAGCGGATCGCGGAGAGTGAATCCGCGAGCACCGAAAGGCCCGCCACGCCGAAGGCCATGAAGCGCTCCACGTCCGTGTCGTGCAGGGCCATCTGCGTCTTTTCGTAGGCGTACTTGTCGTGCATGTAGTGGATGACGTTCATCGTGTTCACGTACAGCCCGCACAGCCAGGCGCGGTAGACGGAAAACCGCTCGCAGACCTGGTCGTAGTCGAGCACGTCGCCCGAAAGCGTCTCCATGCGCGGCCCGATGTCGAGTCCGGAGAGCGTGTCGTGGCCGCCGTTGAGCGCGAGCAGCAGCAGCTTGGGCAGGTTGCAGCGCGCGCCGAAGAACTGCATTTGGCGGCCCAGCTTCATCGCCGACACGCAGCAGGCGATGCCGTAGTCGTCGCCGTAGAGCGGGCGCATCAGGTCGTCGTTTTCGTATTGGATGGAGCTCGTCTCGCACGAGACCTTCGCGCAGAAGCGCTTGAACGCCTCCGGCAGCGCCTTGGCGTAGAGCACGGTCAGGTTGGGCTCCGGCGCCGCGCCCAGCGTGTACAGGGTGTTCAGCATGCGGAAGGAGTTCTTCGTCACCAGCGTGCGTCCGTCCTCGCCCATGCCGCCGACGCTTTCCGTGATCCACATCGGGTCGCCGCCGAACAGCTCGTTGTACTCCGGCGTGCGCAGGTGGCGCGCCATGCGCAGCTTCATCACGAAATCGTCCATCAGCTCCTGCGCGCCTTCCTCGGTGAGCAGCCCGCGGGCGATGTCGCGCTCGATGTAGACGTCCAGGAAGGTGGAGACGCGCCCGAGCGACATGGCCGCGCCGTTCTGCTCCTTGATGGCGGCGAGGTAGCCGAAGTACGTCCACTGGATGGCCTCGCGCGCGTTCCCAGCGGGCTTGGAGATGTCGATGCCGTAGAGCGCCGCCATCTCCTTCGTCTTTTGCAGGAAGGCGATCTGCTGAAAGAGCTCCTCGCTTTGGCGGATGCTGTCCGCGTTCATCAGCCGCTTGCCGATTTCGCGCTTGTCGCGCTGCTTTTCCTCGATCAGCCGGTCGATGCCGTAGAGCGCCACGCGGCGGTAGTCGCCGATGATGCGCCCGCGGCCGTAGGCGTCCGGCAGCCCCGTGATGACGCCGATCTTGCGCGCGCGGCGCATGTCGTCGGTATAGACGCGGAAAACGCCGTCGTTGTGCGTGGTGCGGTACATGAACTCGTCCTTCAGCTTCTGCGACATCTCGCAGCCGTAGGCGCGGCACGCGCCCTCCGCCATGCGCATGCCGCCGAAGGGGTTGACACCGCGGCGCAGCGGGGCCTCCGTCTGAAGGCCCACGATGAGCTCTTCCTCCTTGTCCAGGTAGCCCGGCGCGTAGTTGAGCAGGCTGGTCGCCACGTCCGTATTGATCGAAAGCACGCCGCCGCGCGCCTGCTCCTCCTTTTGCAGCGCGCGCAGCTTTTCCATCAGGCGCTTCGTGCGCGCGGTCGGGCCCGAAAGGAAGGCTTCGTCGCCCGCGTAGGGCGTGTAATTCTTTTGGATGAAGTCGCGCACGTCGATGCGCTCCTGCCAGACGCTGGGGACAAAACCCTCGTAAGACGAATGATTCATACGCTCACCTCGTGAAGTGCTCCCGGAATTGCGACAAAAAAAGGGCAATCCCGGTGCGGGATTGCCCAGACGGTCGGCATGTATCCTTCATGCTCCCCCGCGGTTGCCCGCGTGAATCCGTCAGTCACATGAAGTGAAGTCAGTATAGCAAGAGGTTGCGGGTTTTGTCAACGGTTATCCGGCATTTTTATTCGGCCTATAATTTCTTGCCAATATTTATAGAAGTATGGAAAAAGCCTGTATTTTCAAGGCCTTTACCGTTTCTGCTGGATCTTTTCATATCGCAGCATAAGCTGGCTTTGTAAAGTTTGGCACCATAAACCCGTTTAGATTAACCTTTCCCTTCCGTTCCTATGCGAAAAGTTCCGTAGCAAGCATAGGAACGGGGGACCCTTTCCGTAAAAACAATCATTCCTATCTGCGACAAAATAAGAGAGATTCTTGCTTGTATAAGAATCTATAAAACCCTTTAGCAAAAGGGAATTAGCTATTAATTTATTCCTTGTTCTACTCAACGACTCCTGATTCCAGGATCTTAAACGTTACACGGCTACAATCGATCTCTGCCATTGCTCCAATTGGAATAACTGTCATCGGCGTTCTATGAACAAAGTCAATATTTGATATAACTGGAATATCTTCCCGGTGCGCTTCATACTTCAAAAACTTAATTAATACACTTTCTTCCTCATCACTTAATTTACCCATGATTATTCCAGCCGCATACTTAAACATTCCAGCCGCATCTAATGCTCGCAAATCATGCAAACCAGCTAAAGCACTTCCATATGGTAATCCAATCTCTAACATGATAATGCAATCCTTAAAAAAATCTTGCTCTGGGAAAAATTCAGTTCCCATGATTTGTCGCAATGGTCCTGCGCATCCACCAAAAATTCTCCCTCTTACAACTCCATTTCCCTGAACTAACCTGTAACCAGTATTGTCCGTCCACTGAATTTCATTTTTATTAACATTTCGCCACTCAATTTTTGTGTACTCTGAACAGGCTGATATGTTGCCTATCACATCAGTAGAAAACAAACATTTTGTTATCGCATCTTTTGTATAGTTATCCAATCTCACAGGTTGAGCAATAGGTGTTAATAAATTAGGTCCATAGTAGGCCCTTATTCCTGCTTTTGCAAAAACGGCCATCCATGAAGTGATATCGGAATAGCCCATAAATACTTTCGGATTGTTCTTTATGATATTTAAATCTATATAGGGAAGTACTCTATATGAATCATCACCACCCATCATACAAATAATTCCTTTTATCTCCTTGTTCTGCATTGCCCACATCAAATCCTCAGCGCGTGCCTCTGGGTGCTCATAAAGAAATTTACTTCCTGCTAAAGCATTGGGTGTCGCGATGATGTGAACTCCCCATATTTCCTCCAATCGCTCTTTACCTACCTCATACCTATAAAGCATATCCTCGTCGCCTGCTCTACCTCCAGAAATAGATATCAATGCAATTGTATCGCCCTTTTTTAACATTTTAGGTATCTCTAATTTATGCATAAAACCTTCTCCTGTAATGCCATCCCTTTTTTAAAAGTATTGCCATAGGAAATTCGAGCACCATTTGTCTACAGATCGCTGCGATAACAAGGAGCGCGCTGTCGGCGACGACGCCCAGCCAGATTTGCAGGCAAAAGGAGACGCAGAAAAACAGCAGAAGCCAGAGCGCAAACGGCCTGTACGTCTTGGCGTTGAGCCTGGAATGGGAATCCAGCGTGCGGCCCCCGCCCTTCTCCCTGCATTACAGCGCCGTCCCCCGGCTCGGCACGAACAGCTTTTCCATCGGCGCGCCCTCGAGCTTCAAGAGCTGAATCTTCTTGCCGATGCCGCCCGCGTAGCCGGTGAGGCTTCCGTTTGCGCCGACCACGCGGTGGCAGGGGATGAGGATGCTGATGGGGTTGTGGCCGACCGCGCCGCCCACGGCCTGCGCGCAGACGCTTTTGCCGGCGACGGTGGAAAGCTCCCTTGCGATGCCGCTGTAGGTGATCACCTGACCGTAGGGGATCTTCAAGAGGATGGCCCACACCGAATGGCGAAACGGGCTGCCCTCGGGCGCGAGCGGCAGCGTCATGGCCGGCGCTTCGCCGTTAAAGTAGCGGGCAAGCCACGCGGCGGCCTGCCGAAAGACCGGCAGCGGCGCGCCGGGAACCGGGTCGGGCATCTTTTCCCTGAAGTACTTTTGCCCCTCGATCCAAAGGCCCGTGATGCGCTCGCCGTCGCTGGCGAGCGTGAGCCGGCCGACCGGCGAGGGGTATTCCATCGTGTAACAGCTTGCCATCCTTTAACGCTCCTTTGCGCCGCCGCGCGTCATTCGTGCTCCTTGCAGGTCATCTCGCTTACCTCCAGGCGAAGGAGCGCGACCGCGCCGAGGGCCTTTTCCTCAAACGTCCAGCCGCCCCTGCCCGTCACGTGCTCCATGATGACCTCAAGCGCCTCGCGCCTTGCCCGCTCTTCCTCCAGAATGCGAACCGTGCCGGTCCCCATGACGCTTTGAAAGCGGAAGGAGTGGGCGCAGGCCAGCGCGCCCGGATGCAGCAGGTGGTTTGTGTCCAGCTCGAAGCTCGCGTCGCCGCCCTTTTTTATCAGGTCGATCTTGCGCCCCTCGCGCGCGCTGTGAAAGTAAAAGACGCCTTTTCCCGCTTCGCGCCGATAGCCGAAGTTCAGCGGCACGATGTAGGCCCTGCCCGCGCAAACGAGCCCAAGGCGGCAGCAATCGCAGCGGCCGATGATCTCGTCGATGCGCGCCGCGTCGGTGATTTCCCTGTCGTTTCTGCGCATTTGGGTACTCCTCTCTCGCATGACGCGAGCGTTTACCTTATGGGCGAGCCGAGGCGCAGCGCCTGCCGCCACGCGGGCGCGGGGCCGTCGTCGCACCAGTATTCGTTCAGACGGACGATCCCGCCCTCCGAAAGCTCGAAGAAGGAAACCACGTGAAAGGAGGGGCCGCCGTCCCGTATCCACACGCGGGCGACGGAAAGGGCGCGCCCCTCCCCGAGGGATTCGGCGCGTTCCACCTCGCCCGCCCAACTGCCGGGGTACTCGCAGTTGGCGCGCAGGAACTCGTCCAGCGTAAAGCGTTCGTTCGTGGCGTGCCAGAAGATTTGCGCGTCCGGCCGAAAGTACCCGCGAATCGCCGCCGCGTCCTGCGCGGCGATGGCTTCAAAGTAGGGAGGCAGCCAGTTCAAATTCGTCATCTTATCGCTCCTTTTGTGCGATCTTCCGTGCCCAGCTCGCGCCGGACGAGGGCTTCAAAGTCCGGCAGGTCGCTTGTCGTATAGCGCGAGGACAGCCGCTCCAGCTTCTCCGCGACGGCGCTCAGCTCGCTTTCCGAGCAGTCACGGCAGCGCTTGGCAAAGATCGCGTCGCAGCAAAAGTAGTTGTGGCGCTTTGACATGTCGCACGCCTCCCGGCACGAGGAGGGGAAGGCGCGCACGAAGTCGCCCGCATAGCCGCGCGCCCACGAGAGGAAGGTCGCCTGATATTCGTACTTTTTGCTCTGCGAGCGCTTGCCGACTTCGTCTTGAAACTGCACCAGATGCAGCATCTCGTGCGCCGCGATGCTGCGCAGCTGAAAGGGCGTGTAGGCCGCAAGGGCCCTATCGGGCACGACGATGTGAAGCACCGGGTCGTACTCCGCGAAGAAGCCCTGCTTGCGAAGCGCCAGGTAGACCTTGCCGTAAAGCTCGGGATAGCCTGCAAAGAGGGGCTCGATGTAGTCCTTCGCGTAGGTCTGTAAAAACGCCTTGCGCTCCGGCTTCGACCGCTCGCAAAGGTATCCCCAGCCTGCGTCCGTCATGCGCATGATGTGACCTTCTCCCCGCGGAATCGTCCGCCGTGTTTTCTTCATTATACACGCCCAGGCGTCCCGCGTCCACCGGTTTGCGGGCGCTTGGGGACGGATAAGAAAACGGCCCCGAAGTCGGGGCCGTCTCTCTTATTGTTCCGGGTACTGCCTGCGGACGAAATCGCGGAATTCCTTTCCGGAATGGATGTTGCACGCGTGCTGCTGCACAGCGCCCTGCACGTAATCGGGCAGGGAACGGAACAGCCGCCGGGCCTCCTTGTCGTCGGCCAGCACGTCGTACAGATCGGTATACTCGGCCATGCTCATCACCTCGGCGTTAGTTTTTGCAGAGGCGGCCGCCGTATGCAGGGAAATCAATCCGTACAGAGGACCGCGTCGCAAGCAGATTCGATGGAAAATGCTTCAAAATAGCGCTCTTCCAGCGGAATCCACTCCCGCTCAAAGCGCGCGAGCATTTCCGGGCCGCTGCGCGCGAGAATGCGGCTGCGCTGCGTTTCGGGCGAGACGGTCAAGAACAGCTTTACGTGGTACGCACGCGCGATTTCGGGATGCAGGCAGTAGACGCCCTCAACCACGCGCACGCGGGCGGCGGGCACCCGCACCGCGTCCCGCGCGAGCGCGCCCGCGTGGCAGTCGTAGGGGCGATAGGCGAACGGTTCCCCGTTCAAAAGCCCCGGCAGCACCTCGCGCGCGAAGCGCTCGCGGTCCACGTTGCCGCCGGGCTGGCGCAGGCGTTCGGGCGTCTTGCGCTCCGGCGGCAGGAAGAAATCGTCCATGTGCGCGGCGGGCGCGCCGTACAGTTCGGCGAGCAGCGCGGCCAGCGTCGTCTTGCCGGAGCCGCAGCGCCCGTCGAGGGCGACGACGGCGTCCTGCCCGCAAGAAAGCCGCGCGTCGATTCGCGTCAGGGCGGGGAGTGCGCGCAGGTCGCTTTCGAGCACCACGCGGTAGGCGGGCGCGTACGCTTCGCGGTAGACGTCGCTGTGGTGCACGGCCGGGCTTCCGCGCAGCTTGTAGTCCGTCAGGTAGGTCTCCAGCGCCTGCGGCGTGAAGGGACAGCCGCCCGCCAGGCAGAGGGCGCGCAGGGCGGAGAGGCGCTCCGCAAAATCCCGCATCGTGCCCCGGCAGCGGTTGGCCGCGCGCACGAACAGGGCGTTCACCGTCTCGGGCAAAAGGCCCCGACGCCGCGCCGCGGCGAGGTTCAGCCGCGCGTAACCGCCGCCGATCGGTTCAAAAAGCGGTTCGTCCCGATCCGGCAGGGCAAGCAGCTCTTCCTTTAAAAAAGCGAGGCTCGTTTGGGCGTCCGCGATCATGTGGCCGCCGGCAAAGGCGCTCTGGTAGCAGAGCTTGACCGCGTCGGCGGGCTGCGATGCGGGGTGGGCGCGCAGGGCGGCGCGCAGAATTTCTTGCATGGGAAGACCGTCCTTTGAAAAAACGCTGGGATTCCCGGGAATTCACCCCCGTAAGGGCGCGCTTTAGGCGGCGGTGCTCTTTAACTCCTTAACGCCGGGCACGCGCTCGATCAGCGGCACGAGCAGGGGGATGGCGACAAGCTGGATGACGATGCCCGGCAGGGCGTTGACGAACGCGCCCGCGATGAAGGCGGCAAACGTGTAGGCGTTGCCCTGCGCGCTGTAGAGCAGGGTGTTGACCACGCCCATCACCACGCGGCCGAGCAGCAGCGAAAGCACGAGGGAGAAAAGCACCGTGAGCGGCTGCTTGAGCGAAAGGCTATGGCGCAGAAGGCCGTAGAGCAGCCCGCTGAACGCGCCGTAGGCGGCCAGCTCGCAGGCCATCGACACGGCGGTGGGGAAGATCGGCGGCATGCCGCTCATGACGCTGGAAAGCAGCGGCGTCAGCGCGCCGCAGGCCAGGCCGTAGGGCCAGCCGCAGATGAAGCCGCACAGCAGCACCGGGATGTGCATCGGCAGGAAGACCGAGCCGACGGTGCGCCAGGCGGAGTGGAACACGGCGGGCATCACGACGCCCAGCGCGGTAAAGAGCGCGGCGAGGACGAGGCGAAGGGTTGCGTTGCGTTTCATGAAACATTCCTCCATTACTTGTCGGCCCCCTTGAGGAGCGCGTGACGCCTTCATGGCGCCCGACATAAAATGGAAAGCGGGGGATGCGCGCGGCCTTCTGGCCGCAAGTTTTTTTATTATACCGCAAGCGGCGGCGGCTTACAAGAAGAACGATGACTTTAGCCTGCAAATGTGATAAAATGTACGCAGAAATGAATCGCGAAAGGGCGTGGCGACGTGCGCTATCTGTTGGGCGTGGATTTGGGCACTTCCGGCACCAAGACGGTGCTTTTTGACGAGGCGGGGCGGGCCGTGGCGAATTACACGGCGGAATACCCGATGCACCAGCCGCATAACGGTTGGGCGGAGCAGGACCCGGAGGACTGGTACCGCGCGGTGTGCGAGGGCGCGCAGGCGGTCGTCGCCTCCGCGCACGTAAAGCCGGAGGACGTGGTTTCCGTCGGCTTATCGGGCCAGATGCACGGCCTGGTGATGCTGGACGAGGCGGGGCGCGTGCTTCGGCGCGCCATCCTCTGGTGCGATCAGCGCACGGGCGCGCAGGCCGAGCGCATGAAGGCGCTCGTCGGCGCCAGGCGCCTCATCGAGATCACGGCCAACCCCGCGATGACGGGCTTTACCGCCGCGAAGATCCTCTGGGTGCAGGAAAACGAGCCCGAATTGTACGCGCGCTGCCGGCATATCCTGCTGCCGAAGGATTACATCCGATACCGGCTGACGGGCGAATGGGCGACCGAGGTGTCGGACGCCTCCGGCATGCAGCTCATGGACGTGGCGAAGCGCTGCTGGTCCGGCGAAGTGCTGGAAAAGCTCTCGATCGACCGGGCGCTGCTCGCGCCCATCTACGAGTCGCCCGACGTGACCGGGCAGGTGCACGCGCGGGCGGCGGCGGAGACGGGCCTGCGCGCGGGCACGCCCGTCGTGGGCGGCGCGGCGGACAACTCCGCCGCCGCGGTCGGCACGGGTGTGGTCAGGAGCGGCACGGCCTTTACCACGCTGGGCACCTCCGGCGTCGTATACGCGATTTCCGACGGCGTTTCCATCGACCCGGAGGGGCGCATCCATACCCTGTGCGCCTCCGTGCCCGGCAAGTGGACGGCCATGAGCTGCACGCTGGCCGCCGGGCTTTCCCTGCGCTGGCTGCGCGACACCTGCTGCGAGGGCGAGGTGCTCCGCGCGCGGGAGGAGGACGTCGATCCCTACGTGCTGATGGGCAACATGGCCTCCTGCGTGCCGCTGGGCGCGGACCGGCTGATCTACCTGCCCTATCTCATGGGCGAGCGCTGCCCGCACCCCGACCCGGACTGCCGCGGCGTGTTCTTCGGCCTGTCCGCGATGCACTCGCGCGCCCATCTCATCCGCGCGGTCATGGAGGGCGTCTGCTATTCGCAGGCCGAATGCGTGGAGGTCTTCCGCGAGATGGGCGTGCCGGTGGAGGACATGACCGCCTGCGGCGGCGGCGCGCGCAGTCCCCTGTGGCGGCAGATGCTCTCCGACCTGTACGGCTGCCCGGTCTCCACCCTCGCGGTGGACGAAGGCCCGGCGCTGGGCGCGGCCATTTTGGCGGGCGTGGGCGCGGGCGTCTACGCGAGCGTGGAGCAGGCGGCGGACGCCGTGATCCGCAAGGCCGGCACGCAGCGGCCCGACGCGGCGGCGCACGCGGCCTATCAGCCCTATTTTGACCTGTATAAGCGCCTGTACCGTAGCCTGAAAGCGGACTTTAAGGCGCTTGCGAGCCTTTGAGGAGGATTTGCGTACATGAAATTCCTGGACGATTTGCGAGCGCGTCTGGCCCGGTTCATGCAGGGCCGGTGCGGTCCGGACGCGCTTTCGCGGGCGCTGCTCTACGGCGCGCTGCCGTTTCTGGTGCTGGGCATTCTGCCTCACCTTTCGCTCCTCACGCTGATCGCCTATGCCATGGTGGGCTGGGCGCTGTTTCGGATGCTTTCCACCAACTTTACGTCCCGCCGCATGGAAAACGAAAAGTTCCTGCTGATGGCGCAGCCGCTGCGCCACAAGGCGCAGGAGCGCTACAACCGCTTTAAAAACAGGGACAAGTACGCCTACTTCACCTGCCCCAAGTGCCGCGGCAAGCTGCGCATCCCGCGGGGCGTGGGCGAGGTCACCGTTACCTGCAAGCTCTGCGGCCACAAGTTCGACCGGAAAGCCTGAAGGCGCGCGGGGCGCGGCGGGCGTTTGCCCGCAAGGGAGGTGCGCGATGCGCCGGGGACTCAATTTTTTCGAGCGGCTGCTGCTCTGCCTGTGCGTGATCGCGCTCGTCCCGACGAGCCTGCTGGGGCTTTACTTTCGGCGGATGACCACGCGCACGCTGATCGAGGCGCAGGCGCAGCAGACGCGCGAGACGGCCTACGCGGTGAGCCTGGCCGTGGACGCGCTGTGCGCGCGCTACAGCGACACGCTGGTCGCCATCGCCCGCACGCCGGCGGTGCACGGCCTCATCCTCGGCGACGGCGCGCAGGCGCAAAACGTAAGCCGCCTGCTCGAGCTCACGCTTTCGGGCGCGCAGGACGAGGCGGCGCTCTACGTGATCTCGGAGGCGGCGGTGCTGCTTTCGACCGACGATCCGCCGGAGCAGATCGACCCTGCGCGCGGCGGCGAGGCGCTTGGGCGGGCGCACGCGGCCGCGGACCCGGTCGTGCTGGTGACGCCGTACCGCTCCGCGCACGGCCAAAGGTACGCCGTCATGCTCTGCCGCGCGGTGCGCTACCGGGCGGAGGTCATCGGCTACGTCGCCTGCGCGCTCACCCGCGACGCGCTGACGCAGGCGTACTCCCCCTACGTGCAGAAGGCGGGCGCGCAGGCGATGCTGTGCGACGCAGCGGGCGCCGTCGCGCTGGACATGCTCGATCCCCGGCGCGAGGGAAGTCTTCTGTCAGACGCGCAGACGCTTTCGATGCTGAAAACGCCGGGCGACGCGCGGGTGGACGACGAGTGGGTCGGGGTGCAGCCCGGCGTGCACGGGGCGCTGCGCGTCCTGTGCGCCACGTCGCTTTCCTCGGTGGAGCGAGCGGGCGAGATGTTCACGAACATCACGGTGCTGGCCTGCCTCGTCACCGGGGCCGCCTGCATCGCGGTCGCGCTGCTGCTCGCGCGCTACCTGTCCCGGCCCGTGCGCAGGCTGTCCCGGGCCATGGAGCGCGTCGCGGCGGGCGCGATCGGCACGCACATCGAGGAGCGCGAGGGGGACGAGTTCGGCGCGCTCGCGCACTCGTTCAACCGCATGTCCGATCAGCTTCAGGACGTGGTCGATCAACTGGTGCGCCGCCAGGACGCGGAGCGCAGCGCGCAGTACCGCGCCCTGCAGGCGCAGGTGAATCCGCACTTCTTGTACAACACGCTGGATACCATCAAGTGGCTCATCAAGCTGGGCCGCAGCGACGACGCGGCGCAGGTGACCACGCAGTTCGCCCGCCTGATGCGCGCGAGCACCGAGCGGGGCGAGGAATTCGTGACGCTTGGCGAGAGCCTGCGGCTCATCAAGAGCTACGTGAAGATTCAGAGCCTGCGCTACGAGTCTTTTACCTATGAAGAGGACGTGGACGAGGCATTGATGGGGGAGCGCCTGCCGCGTCTGCTGCTTCAGCCGCTCGTGGAGAACGCGATTTTGCACGGCCTTGCCGGGCGCGCGGACGGCAGGCTGATCCTGCGCGCACGCGCGCAGGGGGAGCGCATGCGCATCGAGGTGGAGGACAACGGCGCGGGCATCGAGCCTGCGCGGATGCAGGACGTGCTGGATGGAAGGCGCGCGGAGGACGGGCGCGAGCACGTGGGCGTCGCCAACGTGCAGGGGCGGCTTCGCCTGCACTACGGCGAGGCCTGCGGGCTTGAGCTCGTCAACCTGCCGGAGGGCGGCCTTCTGGTGCGCCTGACGATACCCAGAATGCGCGGGGAGGAAGAATCGTGTACAAGGTAATCCTCGTGGAGGACGAAACGCTGCTGCGGCGCGGTCTGCTCATGACGACGCCCTGGCAGCAGCTGGACATGGAGGTCGTGGGCGAGGCGGCGACCGGTGCGGAGGGGCTCGCGCTGATCGAGCGGGTCGCGCCGGACATCGTGATGACCGACATCAAGATGCCGGGCATGGACGGTCTTTCGATGATCCGCGCGGCGGGGCCGGAGGGCGCGGGCGCCTACATCGTGCTGACAGGCTTTGGCGAGTTTCAGCTCGCGCGCGAGGCGCTGCAGCTGGGCGTGTGCGATTACCTGCTCAAGCCCGTGGACGACGAGGAATTGGTGGCGGCCCTGCGCCGCGCCGCGCAGCGCGCGGACCGGCGCAAGCTGCACGAGCAGATGGTCGAGCAGGCGGGCACGCGGCTGGAGGAGTTTGAGCTGCGCGCGCAGCACATGGGCGGCGACCAGTACGTGGAGGCGGCCGTGCGCATCATCCACGAGCAGTACGCCATGCCGCTGACGCTGCGCGAGGTCGCGCAGACGCTGCACGTCTCCGAGAGCCATCTCAGCCACCTGTTTCAAAAGCATACGGCGTTTTCGTTCGTGGAATTTCTCACCTTTTACCGCGTCAAGCGGGCGATAGCGCTCCTTCAGGACCCGTCCATCCGCGTCTACGAGGTGGCGGATCTCGTCGGCTACCGCGACTTTCGCTATTTCAGCCAGACGTTCAAGAAGATCGTCGGCGTGACGCCCAGCGAGTACCGCGAGGGCAAGCGGGCCTAGCGTCAGGCCGCCTTTTCCTCACGGCTCAGCTTTCGGTAGTACCACAGCCCGGCCGCGCTGATGAGCCCGGTGAGCAGGAACACCGCCGCGGCGAAGAGGTAATTCTGCTGCCCCAGCGCGCTGCCGCCGATGGTGGAGGTGATGATCGACGGAATGCGCGCCACGCCGGTCACCAGCAGCACGTCGGAAAGGCGCATGCGCGTGAGCCCCAGGCCGTAGTTGAGCAGGTCCTTGGGGGAGCCGGGGATGAAGAAGATCACGAACACCAGCAGCTTTAAGCGCTTGGTGTTTTGCAGGAAGCCGAGCGAGTCGATCTGCTCCTGCTTGAAGAAGAGGCGCATCAGCCGCGTGCCGTAGCGGCGCGTGAGCGGCACCACCGCCAGGCAGCCCAGCAGCGCGCCCGCCAGACAAAGCGCCATGCCCTGCCAGGCGCCGAAGGCGTAGCCCGCCGCGATTTCGAGCGGCTCGCCGGGGAGCACCGCGACGGCGACCTGCAGAAACATCAGCCCCACGCAGGCCAGCTTCCCCCAGACGCCCTTGTCCGCGACCCAGGCGCGGAACGTCTGCGGGTCCTTTACCAGGTTCATCAGCGGCCCGGACAGCGCGAAGGCGAGCGCCGCGAGGCAGGCGACGCCCGCGAGCAGCAGGCAGACGCCCTTGACCTTCGATCGGTCTATCTTCTTTCCGTTCAAAAAAACACACTCCTTGCGATCGGACGGCGGCGAAAGCCGTCCCTTTTTCGTAAGGAGAGTGTACCTTGAAATGTTCAACTTTTTCTCGACTGTGCAAAACTGGCGAAAAAAGCGCTGATGCTGGCGCCGCCGCCTTCGCCGTTTGAAAGCACGAGGCTGCCGCCGTGGCGCTCGCACAGCACGCGGCAGATGTTCAGCCCCAGGCCGAAGTGCGCGGCGTCGTCGCGCCGGTCGCCCCGGTAAAAGGGGCGCGTCGCGTTGCGCAGGGCGTCGGCGGAAAAACCCGGCCCGTCGTCCGAAAGGCGCAGCAGGAACGTCTCGCTGGCCGCCGCGCACTCCATGCGCAGACCGGCGCGGGCGTAGCGCAGGGCGTTTGAAAGCAGGTTGTCGCACACGCGCTGCACGAGCGGCGCGTCCAGCGACAGCTCGATTTCGGGGTGCGAGACGGAGAAGGAAAGCGTAAGCCCCATTTCCCGGCAGAGCACCTCCGCCGAGGCGCGAAGCGAATTCGCCATGTCCGCGCAGGCGATCCGCCGCGGGTGCAGCTCGATGTCCTCCAGGCGCTGCAGCTCGGTCATGGTGGCGACGTAGCCTTCCAGGCGGCTGATGTGCGCGCTCATGGTGTCCAGCGTGGAAAGCGCCTTTTCGGTCGTGATCTTGCCGCTGGGCATGAACTGGCGCAGCATGTCCGTCTGCCCGCGAAGCACGGTGAGCGGCGTGCGCAGGTCGTGCGAAAAGGCGGCGTTCAGCCGCTTTCGCTCCTCCATGGAGCGCCACATCGCCCGCTCGTTTTGCACCAGTGCGGCGCGCATGCGCTCAAACGCGGCGCAGAGCTGGCCCAGCTCGTCCTTCCGGTCGTACTCGATGTGAAAGTCGAGGTTGTTTTCCTCGATTTGCCTGGAAGCGTCGCGAAGCAGGAGCAGGGGCGTGCGCATGCGGCGCTTGTAAAAGGAGAAGCTGCACGCGCCGACCGCGCCCAGCAGGCACAGCGGGATCGTCAGGATCTGGCCCGCGCGGATGAAGCCCAGCGCAAGGCGGTCGCCGGGGGCGAGGTCGACGACCTGAAGCAGCACGCCGTCCTCCGTGACCTGATATGCGGCGACGTCCGAGATGGAAATGTAGACGTTTCCGTCCGCCGGAGGTTCGCTGAAGTACGACAGGTAATCGTTTCGCATCCGGTAATAGATTTCCGAGTAAAACTGCATCAGCAAAAGACAGACGAGCGTGCCTGCGGCCAGATAAAACAGGATGTACGCGGGGAACGCCTTTCGCAGGGACAGGTTTCCGAACCACGCGCGCAGCCGCCCGCGCTTTGAACGCCGCGCGATTCGCCGGGCGGTCCGCCGCTCCTTCCTTGCGAGCCGCTTCTCCCGCTTGTGGGCGCGGCGGCTTGCGCGGGCCGCCCTGCGGGCCTCCTTTCGCCGGCGTCTCTCTACTTGACCCATTTATAGCCCACTCCCCAAACGGTCTCGATGCGCGCGCTGCACCCCGCCTGCGTGAGCTTTTGGCGGAGCCTTCGGATGTGCTCGGGGATGACGCTGCTGTCGCCCTCCGCGTCGTACCCCCAGACGGCCTCGTAGATGCGCTCGCGGTCGAAGACCTGCCCGGCGTTTTCCGTGAGCAGCGCCAGAATGTCGAATTCCTTCTTCGCCAGCGGAATGGGCTCTCCGCCTGCGTATGCGCAGTGGCTCGCGTAGTCGACGGTGAGGTCGCCGTCGAAGCGCACGCGGGTGCTTTGCGCGCGCCGGGCCTCGCGGCGCAGGTGCGCCTTGACCCGCGCGCCGAGCTGCTCGATGCTGAACGGCTTCATCACGTAGTCGTCGCCGCCCACGCCGAGCCCCCGCAGCATGTCGGATTCCTCCACGCGCGCGGTGACAAAGACGATGGGGCAGGAGACGTGCTCGCGGATGCGTCGGCAGATGGTGAGCCCGTCGATGTCGGGCAGGCCGATGTCCAGCAGGATGAGGTCGGGCCCCTGTTCGGCCCGGCGGAGCGCCTGTTCGCCGTTTTGCGCGGTGACGACGCGGAACCCCTCCATTTCAAAGTAGTCGCGAAGCATGGACAGGATGTCCGCTTCGTCGTCGACGATGAGCAAGGTCGGCTGCATAACAATCCCTCCTGTAGGCAGCATAGCCCGAAATCTTCAAGAAATTCTCTATTCCGGGGTGAAAGAAAGCCGCGCGAGGCGGCTTGAAAGCGGGATGTATGGGGTTACGCCTCCGCGTGCACGAAGCCCTTGCTGCGCCACTTTCCGTTTCGATAGCACACGAACGTGATGAGCGCGCCCAGCACCCAGGAGATGAGCAGCGAGGTAAAAAGGCAATCGGGCGAGCCGTTGGGCAGCTCGGGCGTCTTGGTGAGGTTCGCCCAGAGGTAGGCGATCGGCACGCGGATGACGACCGTGGTGATGATGGAAATCCACATCGGCGTCATCGTGTCGCCCGCCCCGCGCATGACGCCGGAGAGGGACTGCGTGACCGCCATCGCGATGTAGCCGACCGCGAGGATGCGCATCATGTGCATGCCGAGGTTGACGACCTCCTCCGTGCCGGTGAAGAGCTGCATGAGGTTTCGCCCGAAGAGCAGAATGCAGGCCGTCAGCAGGCAGGAGACGCCGAGCGCCATCTTGAGCCCGTCGCGCGTGCCCTCGTCCACGCGGTGCATGAGCCCCGCGCCGACGTTTTGCCCGACGAACGTGGTCATGGCCATGCCGAAGGTGAAGTTGGGCATCATCGCGAAGCCGTCCACGCGCATGACGACGATGGAGCTGGCGATGACGCTGGTGCCGAACGTGTTGGTCAGCGCCTGCACGACGATCGCCGCCATGGAGAAGATCGCCTGCGTCAGGCCGGAGGGCAGGCCCAGCTTGATCGTCCGGTTGGTCATGGCGCGGTCGAGCCGCAGGGTCTTTCGGTTCAGGTCGATCTGGCTCTTCATCTGGAAGAGGCGCAGGAAGCACAGCAGGGCCGAAATGGCCTGCGCGATGATCGTCGCCCAGGCGACGCCCGCGACGCCCATGCCGAACTGCGCCACGAACAGGATGTCCAGCACGATGTTGAGGAAGCACGCGACGAGCAGGAAGATGAGCGGGGTGAGCGAATCGCCCATGCCGCGCAGCACGCCGGAGAGGATGTTGTAATAGCCGCACCCCAGAATGCCCAGGAAGATGATCGTCAGATAGGAAACCGACATGCCGTAGATCTCGTCCGGCGTGCCCAGCAGCGCCATGAGCGGGCCGGAGATCAGGGGGCCGACCACCATGATGATGACGCCGGAAAGCAGCGTGAGCATGATGCACGTGCCGATGGTGCGGGAAAGCTCGTCCCGCTGCTTGGCGCCGAAGTACTGCGACACCATGATGCCCGCGCCCGTGGAGATGCCCATGAAGAGCAGCAGCAGGAGGTTGAGCACCGGGCCGCTCGCGCCGACCGCGGCGAGCGCGCTGTCGCCCACGTAGCGGCCGACGACGATGGAATCGACCGTGTTATAAAGCTGCTGGGCGAGATTGCCCACGAGGAGCGGCGCGGAGAACATGGCCAGATTCTTCCATGGGCTGCCGACCGTCATGTCCTGCGCGCCGAAAAGCGCCTTGAGTTTGCCTGCCATAGTGAATGACTCCTTATAACCGTAATAACTCTATTGTATCATATCTGGCCTGCGGAGAAAAGACGAACAAAAAAATGAATGATGCGAAAAATATTTCTAAAATGTGGGCAGCAGGCTGCGGAGCGCCGGGTTCATGCTATAATGAAGCTAAAAAAAGAGGAGCGTGACCGCTGTGAAGCTGCTGCTGACCGCGTTTGAGCCGTTCGGAGGCGAGCGCGTCAACCCCACGATGGAAATTTTGAAGGGGCTGTCCCCGCGCGCGGACGTCCTGCGGGCGGTCCTGCCCGTGACGTTTGCGGGCGCGGAGGCCGCGCTTACGGCGCTGATCGACGGCGAGCGGCCGGACATCGTGCTTTGCCTGGGTCAGGCGGGCGGTCGCGACCGCCTGACGATCGAGCGCGTCGCCCTCAATCTGGACGACGCTTCCATCCCGGACAACGCGGGCGCGATGCCGCAGGACATCCCCATTCGCCCGGGCGGAGAAAACGCCCTCTTTTCGACATTGCCGGTCAAGCGGCTCGTGCGCCGAGTGCAGGATGCGGGCGTGCCGGCGGCGATTTCCAACACGGCGGGCACGTTCGTGTGCAACCACGTGCTCTACACGGCCCTGTGGCTTGGCAAAACGCGCTGTCCTGAGCTGCGCGCGGGCTTCCTGCACGTGCCCTACCTGCCGGAGCAGGCCGCCGCGAACGGAAAGCCCGGCATGGAGCTTTCGGGCATGATACGGGGCGTGGAGGTCATCTTGGACGCCCTGCTTTGCGAAAAGAGGCCATAGACGGAGGCGGACTATACAGAAGAGGGCAAAAACGCCCGCCGCGTGACGCGGCGGGCCGGACTGCTGATAAAATATCTTTATACAAAAGGGAGCCTAAAGGAAATTTTCCCCCTGCACGAGGCTGCCGACAGGGAAGGTTACTCCGTGAAGCCCGGCAGGCCCTCGATCGCGTAAGCGCGCACGGGGCAGGAATCGAGCCCCTTGATGGGCAGCGGCGCATAGGAGAAGAAGAACACGTCGCTCGTGAGCTCGTCCAGATTCTTGAGCACCTCGAGGAACACGCAGTCGACCTCCATCAGCACGTCGTGGAACGCGCAGACGTCCTCGTAGCAGTTCTCGATGGAGACGCCGTCGCCAAAGCCCACGCACTTGACGCCCATTTTCTTAAACCACTCCGCGCTCTCGCGGTTGATGAACAGGCGCTTGTCGTCCGGCGAGTTGGTGCCGGGCGTGAACGGGGGATAGGGGTGATTGGAGTCGAGGATGACGATGTCGCCCTCGCGCACGCGGCCGCGGCTGATGAGGTCGAGGTCGGCGGCGCCGATGTGCGCGTTGGGGGCCAGGTCCTCGAACTTCAGGTATACGCAGCGGCCCATGAACGTCGTCAGCGACAGCTGCTGCACGTCGTGCCAGTCGTCGCTGTGGTGATACGGGCACTCGACGTGCGTGCCCAGGTGGCTGGTGAGATCCATGATGGTGTGAAAGTCCGGAATCGGGCCGCCCGTGTTGAAACGGTACATATGGCAGCGGCGGGACTCGGTCTTCGGATCGAGCGTCTTGGTCAGATCGACCACGCGCAGGGAACCCAGCTGATATACGCTCACGTCAATCACTCCTGACAGATTCTTTTGGAAACTTCCACCTGTAGTATATACGCGCCGGACGCGCGGTGTCAAGCGCAGAAAGCGCCGGAGGGCGCGGCGATGCCGCCCCCTCCGGCGCAATGCGAGATCGTTTTACTGCGCGGCCATCTTCTGCGTCTTTTCCCAGCCGGAGATGATCGCCTTTTGCATGCTGACGGCCCAGTCGCCCGTCTCCTCCGCCGAGGACATGGAGAGCGGGAAGTGCACGCAGATGTGCCCGTTGAAGTTGTTCTGCGTGTTGTGCTGCGTGCCGTGGGCGACGGTGTAGGTCGCGGCGATGTAGGTGTTGCCGTCCGGGAAGGTCACCCACACGGGCTTGATCGTCCACTTGCTGAGCCCCAGGAACGCCTTGTACATGTTGTTCGTGTCGTCGGCGGTGACGGGCTCCGTGTCGCAGTGCTTGTCCTTGGACATGACGGACAGGTTCCAGCTATAGCCTGTCGAGAAGTCGTAGACCGTCATGATGGTGCCGTTCGGGTATTTGCCGCGCATCGTGTACCAGTTGACGTTCTGCACCTTGGAGGCCATGCTCGCGTTCGGGCTCGTGGTCGAGGAGGAGCCGGAGGACGAGCCGTTCGTGCCGGACGACGAGGAGCCGTTCAGCAGGGCAAGCGTCTTCTTTCCGGCGATGCCGTCGGCGCTCAGGCCGTTCTTGCGCTGAAAGTCCATGACCGCCTGGGCGGTGAGGCTGCCGTAGTTGCCGGTGACGCTGCCCTTGTAGTACCCCATATCCTTGA
>JAEXCG010000207.1 GCA_023402355.1 Bacillota bacterium
CGCGCTGAGCCTGATGTTCCCGATCGGCGACTGCCTGCCGCCCTCCCGCATCACGGGCCGCCTGGCCATCGAGACGGTCGGCTACAAGGGCAGCTACGGATCGTTCCTGAAGGCGATCGTGATACCCTGCCTGGCGCTGGGCCTGGTCGCGCTGGTGATGATGATCTGGCCGAGTGCGTTCGCATTTCTGGTCGTGTAAAGGGGGGGAATAAGCATGGTATTTGCGCAGAATGTGATTTACTACATCTACATGGCTTTCGCGGCGATCACGTGTTTCTTCCTGGTGAAGCACCTGTTTAAGCGGGAACAGCACAAGGGTGTCGTCAACGACATCGTGTACGCGTACTGCATCATCCCGTTTCTCCTGCGAATTTTGCAGATTAAGTAGAGGAGTGGAGAGAAGATGCCGAAAACCGGGAATATCGGAAAGAGCATGATCGTCAAGATCGTTTGCCTGGTCTTGGCGCTGACGCTGGCGGGGGTTGCCGGCGCAGAGTTTTACACCTACAGGCACACCCCGGAAACGGTTGTCGCGGCGGAGGGGCTGACGGAAACGCGCATGCTCAGCGACTACGTGCCCAGCCTGAAGGGGACGTTCGGCGACACGCCGATCTTCGTCTTTGACTCCGGCGTCGAGGGCGCCTCGGTTCTCTACCTGGGCGGCACCCATCCCTATGAGCCCGCCGCCAGCCTGTCGGCCTACGTCATGCTGGAAAACATCAAGGTGGAAAAGGGCCGCGTGTTCATCATCCCGCAGGCCAACCGCAGCGCGACGACGCTGGGCATGCTGGGCAACGCGTACCCGACCCACTACAAGGTCGAAACGGACTGGGGCACCGTCGAGTACAAGAACGGCGACCGCTGGGCGAACCCGCTGGATTCGTGGCCGGACCCGTTCACGTACAGGCACTATCCGTCCAACGTGCAGCTCACCTATCAGGACATCCGCAACGTGAACCGGTGCTACCCGGGCCGCGAAAACGGATCGCTGATCGAGCGGGTCTGCTACGCGATCATGGAGCTCATCCGCACGGAGGACATCGACCTGTCCATCGACTCGCACGAGGCGGCGGTCATGTACCCGGTCGTGGAGACCTACGTCGCGCACGACCGCGCGCTGGACATCGCGATGATGGCCTCGATGAGCCTGTCCTCCGACAAGTTCTACATGAAGTGCGAGGCGTCGCCCAAGACGCTGCGCGGCCTTTCGCACCGCGAATGGGGCGACTTCAGCGACACGCTGGCCGTTTTGATGGAGACGCCGCAGCCCTTCACCGACTGGATCGTGGGCCCGATGACCGAGGATTTGCAGACCCTGGGCAAGGACGAATTCCTGGACGTCGCCTCTAAGCGCGGGCTGACCTATGTGGACTATAACGCCGAGGACGGCTCGCCCATGAAGTACCGCGTGGGCCGTCACCTGTCGGGCGCTCTTGAAGTCATCAGCTGGATGAATCAGATGATGCCAGAAAAGGAGGTTGTAGTCAGCTGGCCGACGTATGAGGAGCTCATGGAAAACGACTGCGGAGCTTATCTGCATAATCCCGAAACGTCGGATCCGTCCAGAGTATTTGAAATCTAAATAGTGAGGGAGAATAGACACATGAAAAGGAAAATTTGGGGTATTCTCATCGCGACAATGCTCGTCATGACGCTGCTGGCGCAAAGCGCGATGGCCTGCACGACGTTCGGCGTGGGCAAGGACGCGACCGCGGACGGTTCCACCATCGTCACCCACACCTGCGACTCCACCGGCGACGACTTCAGGCTCTGGATCATCCCCGCGATGAAGGGCGGCCCGGACGTGAGGCGCGACATCGTCATGGACGGCAACACCTGGGGCGACTGGTCCAAGTTCCCGGCCGTGAAGGATTACGGCTCCGGCACCGTGCTGGGCGACATGCCGCAGCCCGAGGACACCTACCAGTACCTGCACACGAACTACTCCATCATCAACGAATACGGCGTGGCGATGGGCGAGTCCACGTGCTCGTTCGACACCAGCACCGACCACGGCAAGAAGCTGGCGGAGCTGTTCTACGAGAAGAACAACGGCATCATCGACTGCTACCAGGCGCAGCACATCGCGCTGGAGCGGGCGAAGACCGCGCGCGAGGCCGTGCAGGTCATGGGCGATCTGGTCGAGGAATACGGCTGGAACGCCATGTGCGAAAACATGAACATCTGCGACGGCAACGAGGTCTGGATCGCCGAGTTCTACGGCCTGGACCTGTGGTGCGCCGTGAAGATTCCGGACAACGCGTTCTTCGTGTGCGCCAACCGCGCGCGCATCAACGAGTTTGACTTCGAGGACACGGAAAACTACATGTGCTCCCCGAACTTCAAGCAGTTCGCGATCGACAACGGCCTGTGGAGCGAAGGCGAGCCCTTTGAGCCGGCCAACATCTACGCGCCGAACAACAGCCTGTACGCGTCCCGCCGCGAGTGGCGCGCGTTCGACCTGGTTGCGCCCAGCCTGAAGCTGGACCCGGACGCGACGCGCTTCCCGCTCTACGTCGTGCCTGAAAAGAAGCTGTCCATGAAGGACATCTACGCGATGAACGGCGACTACTACCAGGGCACCCCGTACGACGTCTCCCTGTCCCCGGAAGCGGGCCCGTACGGCAACCCGCTCAACGAGTACAACAAGGAGCGCCCGATCAACATGTACCGCGCGACCTATCAGATGCTCGCCAACGTCAAGGGCTGGCTGCCCAACGAGGCGAAGTGCCTGGTGTGGTACGGCCATGGCGCGGCGGACTCCACCTACATCGTCCCGCTGTGGGCTTCCATGACGCGCCTGCCGGAGATCTATCAGAACGGCAGCCGTTACGGCAAGTTCGATCGTGACTCCGCGTGGTGGGTCGCTTCCTACGTGCAGCAGACCGCGACGCAGAACTATCAGAGCGCGATCAAGGAAATCCACGAGGCGCGCGACAGCCGCATGGACGCGCAGTACGTCGTGGCCGCCGAAATGCAGGAAGCCGCCGCGGCCCTGATCGAAGCGGGCAAGCGCGATGAAGCGGTCGAGCTGCTGACCACCTACGCGTACAACAACGCGCAGGATTGGCACGACTACTGGCTGGAGTTCGGCGACGAGCTCTACGGCACCTACATGTTCAACCGCATCGACATGAAGCAGGCGCCTTATCCGCAGTGGTGGCAGGACATCCTGGACGGCGCGCCCAGGAATCCCGGCGAAGCCGACGAAGCGGCCAAGTAACAGACGCTTCCGAGGAAAGTCTATAGCGCGGCCCTAGAGAGGGCCGCGTCCTGAGCCGGAGCGGGCGGGGTTTTTCGGGCGGTTCGTCCCGTAAGGCCCCGCCCCTCCGGGCTTTTTCCCTGTCCAAGCACCCCTTCGGCGCTTGGACTTTGAAATGCCCGCATTCCTCCTCAAATGTGTAGCACGGGGGCCTTTTACATGATCATCGTCGCCATCACGGTCTGTCTCATGATTCTGCTGGGGATCGCCGAAAACCGCCTGCACAGGCGCGCGCTTCAAAAAATACCGCTGCGCATCCTCGTCAACGGGACGCGCGGCAAGACGACCGTCGTGCGCATGATCGCCTCGACGCTTTCAGCCGCGGGCATGAAGACCTACGCCAAGACCACCGGGTCGCAGGCGCGCAGGATTCTGCCGGACGCAAGCGAAATCGATTACCGCAAAAAGCGCCCAGCGAATATCCTGGAGCAGCTTCCCTTCGTGCGCCTGGCGGCAAAGGGCGGGGCGCAGGCGATCGTGGTGGAGTGCATGGCGCTGCGCCCGGAAAACCAGCTCCTCATGGCGGAAAAGCTCGTGCAGCCTCAGTACGTGGTGATGACCAACGTGTTCGTCGACCACGTCGAGGAAATCGGGGCCACGCAGGAGGAGACGGTGCAGGTGCTCGCGGCCTCCATCCCGGAGGGCGCCGCCGTCATCGCGCACGACGAGCGCTTTCGCCCCTACGCGGGGCGGCTGATCGTGCCGTCGGAATCCCCCGACATGGAGGCGTTCGCCGGCTGCGCGTTCCCGGTGCACGAGGAAAACGTGCAGCTCGTGCTGGCGCTTTCGGACGAGCTGGGCATCGCCCGGGAGACGGCGGTGCGGGGCATCCGGCAGACGAAGCCGGACATCGGGATGTACGCCGGGTTTCGCGTGGGGCGCTGCCGCGTGCACAACGCGTTCGCGGCGAACGACCCGGCGAGCTTCCTCGCGGCGCTTAATGACTGCGCGCGGCAGGGGCCCTACCGCCTGCTGTTCAACAACCGTTCGGACCGCGGCTACCGGCTCAAGGCCTTCGCGCAGGCGATCGCGGAATGCGCCGCGCCGCCCCTTGAAATCGGCGTCATCGGGGATGACAAGCGCTGGGCCGCGCGGTATATGGGCCGCGTGACCGGCCTGCCGGCGGCGGCCGTGCCCGACGCGACCGCCTACGTGCGCGCGCTGGGCGCGCGGAACGGGGAAAACCGCCTCCTGTGCGCGGGCAACATCCGCGGGGAGGGACAACAGCTCCTGGAAGTACTGATAAAGGACGCGCAAACATATGTATGATGTAGCCATTGCCTTAAGCGTGCTGCTCAGCTTCGTTCTCTATGAGGCGTTCGGGCTGCTTACCGGCGGCATGGTGTCCGCCGGATACCTGTGCCTTTACTTCGAGCAGCCGCTGCGGATCGTCTCCACGCTGCTGCTCGCGCTCCTCGTGTACCTGCTGACCCGGCTGATCTCGCGGTTTGTGATCGTGTACGGCCGCCGGCGGTTCATGCTGACCCTCGTGCTCGGCCTCGTCTTCGGGTGGCTGGTCGAAAAGTTCCTGCTGGGGCTGGCGGTCATCCCGCAGGACATTCGGATCATCGGCCACGTGGTGCCGGGCCTCATCGCCAACGACATGTACAAACAGGGGGTTTTGCGCACGCTGCTGGCCGTGATGCTCTCCAGCGCGGTCCTGCGCGTGCTGCTGATGGTGGTGAGCGCGCTATGAAGAAGCGGATCATGCGGCCCAGGCTCTCCGGGCCGTGCATCGTGTGCCTGCTGCTCGCGCTCGCGGTGGCCGCAGGCGGCGTCGTCCTCACCCTGCGCAGCGAGACGCGGGTGCGCCTGAGCTACGCGGACGAGCAGCTCGCCGCCGCCGAGCGGATGGCCGAGGCGGAAGAAGCGCTGCTTTTGTACATCCGCGAGCAGGGGATCGAGATCGAGCCGGACGACCTGAACCGGACGGGGCTCATCGGGCCCGAATGGACGGAATTGACCACCTCGCTGGGCATGGTCGAGGCGAAGCGCACGTCCCTTCAGCCCGACTTCGCCGCCCTGATGGTGAAGTACTACCACGAGGCGGGGCTGAAGCGCGGGGACACGGTGTGCTGCGGCACGAGCGGCTCCTTCCCGGGCCTTTGCATCGCCGCCATCGCGGCCGCCAACCAGATGGAGCTGAACGTCAAGGTCATCGCCTCCTACGGCTCGTCGATGTACGGGGCGACGCGCACGCAGCTTCCCATCGTGCGCATTTTGAGCGTGGCGAAGGCGGCGGGCGCGCTGGACTACGACCTGCTCGCGGTGTCGCCGGGCGGCGACTTCGACCAGGGGAACGGCATCCTGTTCCCGGAGACGCGCGACATCATCTTCTCGCTCGCGGAGGCGGACGGCCTTTCGATGATCGACGAACCGACCATCCCCCAAAGCGTGCAAAGGCGGCTTGAGCTGTTCGGCACCGACGTGGACTGCTTCGTGAACGTCGGCGGCGCCAGCGCCAACATCGGCACCAGCCCCTACACGCTCACGTTCCCCAACGGGCTGGTCACCGACCCGCCGAGCATTCCGCAGGACGCGGACCGGGGCCTCGTGTTTGAATACGCGGCGCGCGGCGTGCCGGTCGTCTACCTGCTCAACGTGCGCGGGCTCGCGGAGGACAACGGCCTGCCCTTTGACCCCGTGCCGCTCACCGGGCCGGGGGAGACAAACGTGTACTACGTCACCCGTCAGTCGCCCCTCTACGCAGCCGCCTCGCTGCTCGCAGCCGCCGCGCTGCTGATCCTGGGCAGAAAGCTTCGGTGACGCGCATCCCCGCCCGGCCCCTCCGCTCTCATCGAAGCTTAACTTGCCGCGTTTCGGTGAATATGCTACAATGTGCTTAGAAATCCTGAAGGCATAGCTGCCCGCGAGGGGGCGGAGAGGAGCGCAGGATGCGCATCGGTCTTTTTACAGATTCCTACTATCCCGAGATCAACGGCGTGGCCAATTCGGTGTACACGCTTTTTCATGAGCTGACGGCGCTGGGCCACGATGTGCACGTGTTCGCCCCGCGCAGCAACCTGCCGGGCGAGGAGCGGCACCCGAACGTCCACTACCTGCCGAGCATGCCGCTGCTGCTGCTGAAGGACCGGCACCTGGGCATGTTCGGGCCCATGATGGTGCGGCGACTGCGCCGCTACCGGTTCGACATCATCCACACCAACAGCGAGTTCGCCGCGGGCTACCTCGGCCGCTTCGTCGCGCACACGCGCGAGTGCGCCAGCGTGCACACGTACCACACGGTCTGGGAGGACTACATGTACTACGTGACGCACGGCCACGCGGACCGGCAGGCGCGCACCTTCGCCCAGCGCTACAGCCGCCTCTTCTGCGACCACTGCGACCGCATCATCGCGCCCACGGAGAAGATCGACGTGCTGCTGCGCCGCTACGGCGTGCGCATCCCGATCTCCGTCGTGCCCTCGGGCATGGACCTGGAGCGCTTCGAGGCGGCGCGGCACAGCGCGGAAGAGACCACCGCCTGCCGCGCGGAATGCGGCATCGCGCCGGACGACCGCGTGCTCATCAACATCGGGCGCATCGCCAAGGAAAAGAACCTCGACCAGGTGGTGCGCGTGTTCTCGCGCTTTTGCCGCGAGGAGCCGCGCGCCCGGCTGGTCATCGTGGGCGAGGGACCCTGGGTGCAGAACCTGATGGACCAGGCGCGCGCTCTCGGCTGCGCGGAGCGCGTGACGTTCACCGGGCCCAAGCCCTACGCGAAGATCGACCAGTACTACCGCATGGGCGAGGTCTTCGTCAGCGCCTCGCACTCCGAGACGCAGGGCCTGACCTACATCGAGGCCATGGCCTCCGGCCTTTGCGTCGTCGCCTACGACGACCCCTGTCTCAAGGGCGTCATCGAGGACGGACGCAACGGCCTGCTCGCCCCGGACGACGACGAGGCCATGCTCTGCGCCCTGCGCCGCGCCTTTTCGCCCGAGGGGCGCGAAATCGCCGCGCGCGCGCCCGGCAGCGTGGAGCGCTTCTCGAAGGCCGCCTTCGCGCGGAACGTCGAGGCCGTCTACGAGGACGTGCTCGCGCGGCGCGAGGACAGGCGCCTGCTGCGCTTCCGCGACCTGGACGCGGAGGAGCGGGACGGATAGACGCGAAAAACTCTTCGCGAAACACCGCTTTTACGAAGTGATAGAGAAGGAGCACATCCGATGAACCTTTTTGACATCCTCGGCCCGGTGATGGTCGGCCCCAGCAGCTCGCACACGGCGGGCGCGGTGCGCATCGGCTACGTGGCGCGGCGTCTGCTGGGCGAAGCGCCCGTGCGGGCGGAATTGCTGCTGCACGGGTCGTTCGCGGCGACGGGGCGCGGGCACGGCACGGACAGGGCGCTGGTGGCGGGGCTGCTGGGCTACGCGCCGGACGACGAGCGCATCCCCCACAGCTTTGAGCGCGCGAAGGAGGCGGGGCTCTCCTTCACGGTGGGCCCGACGGTGATCCGCGGGGCGCACCCGAACACGGCGATGCTGCGCCTGGCGGGCGAAAGCGGGCGCACGCTGGAGCTGGTCGCCTCCTCGCTGGGCGGCGGGCGCATCAAGGTGGTGGGCATCGACGGGCTCGAGGCGAACTTTTCCGGCGAGCTGCCGACGCTGGTGGTGCACAACGAGGACCGGCCCGGCCACGTGGCGCACGTGACGGGCGTGATCGCGGAGGCGGGCGTGAACGTGGCGACGATGCAGCTCTACCGCGACCGGCGGGGCGGCTACGCGGTGATGGTGGTCGAGGTCGACCAGCCCGTGACCGAGGAGATCGCCGCGCGCATCCGCGGGATGGAGGGCATCATCAAGGTGACGTACCTGAACCCGGAGGCGTAGGAGCGTGCCGACAAAGTGGTGTACGCCGCTTTGTCGCGTTTACGGGTGATTTTGCACCGGAAAAAGTCCCGCCCGCGAAGGGAGCAAAGCGACCAGGCGCGAGGACAGCGCGGGACGCGGCGAGCAAATTCGGGCGGGCAAATGTACCATCTGTTACAAACGGTACATTTGTCACGTCGTCGGGCGGCGGTGCGCCCGTCAAAACGTAGTAAGCCCCAAAATCCCCGCCGTGAGGCGATGCGCGGATTCTCAAGGGGCGATGCCCCTTGAGCGGGGGATTGGGGCGGCGGCGCGCCTGTCAAAACGCGGAAAGCCCCAAAATCCCCGCCGTGAGGCGATGGGCGGATTCTCAAGGGGCAATGCCCCTTGAGCGGGGGTTTGGGGGCGGCGCCCCCAAGAAGGAGGAAGCATGGCATTCGGGTCTTTCGCGCAGCTTCTGCGCGCGTGCGAGCACAAGGCCGTCTGGCAGGCCATTTTGGAAAGCGACTGCGAGGACCGGCAGACGGACGAGCGGACGTCCTTTGAGAAGATGCGCGGCATGTACCGCGCCATGGCGGCCGCGCGGGACGCCTACGCGCCGGAGGAGCGCTCGCAGAGCGGCCTCGTGGGCGGCGACGGCGGGCGCATGGCGGCCTATGTCGCGGCGGGCGGCACGATCTGCGGCCCGTTCGTGGGTCAGGTGATCGCGCAGGCATTGCAGATGGGCGAATCGAACGCCTGTATGAAGCGGATCGTCGCCGCGCCGACGGCGGGCGCCTGCGGGGTGCTGCCGGCGGTGCTGCTGCCCTATCAGGCGGCGCACGGCGCGCCGGAGGACGAGATGGTGCGCGCGCTGTACGTGGCGGCGGGCATCGGGCAGATCATCGCCACGCGCGCCTTTATCGCGGGCGCGGCGGGCGGCTGCCAGGCGGAGGTCGGTTCGGCCGCCGCGATGGGCGCGGGCGCGCTGACGGCGCTGCGCGGCGGGGACGGCGAGGCGGTCGCGCACGCGGCGGCGATGGCGCTCAAGAACCTGCTGGGGCTGGTGTGCGACCCGGTCGCCGGGCTCGTGGAGGTGCCCTGCGTGAAGCGGGGCGTCATCGGGGCCATGGCCGCGCTCTCCAGCGCGGAGATGGCGCTCGCGGGCATCCGCTCGGCCATCCCCCCGGACGAGGTCGTGGACGCCATGCGCGAGGTCGGCGAGAAGATGGACGTGAGCCTGCGCGAGACGGGCGAGGGCGGCCTCGCCAACACGCCCTGCGGCCGCTGCGCGCGGGAGCGCCTCTAACCGGACGGGGCGGGGCGGACAGAGTCCGCTTCCTTCTCCGAACAGCCCGTTCCGACGCGCGCTTTTCTTTACGCGGCCGATAGCTGGTTTCTTGGCGGCGCGGCGGCGCGGCGGGCGGTGCCCGCTTCCTTCTCCGAACAGCCCGTTCCGACGCGTGCTTTTCTTTACGCGGCCGAAGGCGCTTCCACTTGGAATTTGCTTTCCCTTCTTCTTGAAGTATGTTAAAATGTCGGGGACGGGCTTTGGCTCGTCCCTGCTTGCGTTGGTCAAAAGGGAAGTCCCCCACGCCTGCCCGTAAAGGAGGCTTTCACGCGATGAAAAGAAGAAAAGCGCTTTCGGCCCTGCTGTGCGCGCTGGCGCTGACCCTCTGCGCAAGGCCGCTGCTCGCCGGGCCCAAAACGACCTTTACAAAGGAAGAGCTGCTCGCGGACTACGACCAGCTCTTCCGCGACCTGTACGAAAACGACCCCTTCCTGCCCGTGCTCGCGCAAAGGGGCGTGAACGTAGAAGCCCTACAGGCCCAGAACAGGGAAATTCTAAAGAGCCGCGTCACGGACCTGGAAGGGTTCGTGTTCCTGCTGCGGGACACGTTCTACCGGATGGAGAACCTGGCGCATCTGATGCTGATCGACGCTTCCCGCTTTGACTTTTACCGCGCCCATCCCTATCCCCCGCATGCCCCTTTGGTCGAGGACCCGCAGACGCAGGCAACCTACGCCCTGCTGGGCGCCGGGGGGCGCGGCGACGCCCTCTTCCCCGACGCGCCGGAGGTGGAGACGCGCTACTTCCCGGACGAGCAGGCCGCGTACTTCCGCTTTGCGAGCTTCGACTATCCCACGATTGCGCGCGACCGGGACGTGGTCGCGGACGCGCTCGCCGCGTTCGGAGACGTCAGGCACGTCATCTTCGACGTAACGGGCAACCCGGGCGGCTTTGCGCGCGCCTGGCAGGAGAACATCGTCTCCCCCTTCGGCGGCGAATGCGTCACCTACGTCTACCTTCGCATGTCGCCCCTCAACGAGGAGTTCTTCCGCGCGGTACGCTATGCGCCCAGCCCGCTGGCCGACCTGCCGCCCGAGGTCGAGGCGCCGGACTTCGCGAAGGAGCTGGGCTTTACGCACTTCGTCCCCTTTTCCCTGGCGTTTCCCGACGAGGACTTTGCGGGGAAGCGCGTCCCATCGCAGGCGAAGCGCTGGGTGCTGATCGACGGGCAGACGTACTCCGCGGCCGACGGCTTCGCCGCGTTTTGCGCCGCGGACGGCTGGGCTACGCTGGTGGGCAGCCCCACCGTGGGCGACGGCGCAGACCCCATGGGCTTTCTGCCGATTCGCCTGGCGAACACGGGGCTGCTCGTGCGTTTTTCCACCGCCACCGCCGCGAACGCGGACGGCACCGCGAACGCCGTCTTCGGCACAACGCCGGACATCCGCTGCGAAAAGGGCGAAACCCCGCTGGACGCCTGCCTGCGCGCCATACGCGCCTTCCCGTGAAGCCCTCACGCGCCGCAAGACGGCCCGGACGCGCAGAGGATCTGAACCTCCCTGCGAAGGGACCTGCGGATACCGCCCGGCCGCGTCCCGACGCGACGTGCTCCGCGACCGCCCTCGCCGTCCTCCAAAAGAGGGGCCGTCTCGTTCAGGAAGGCGGCCGGGTCAAAGGACCGTGCGTCGCAACGCGCGCTCAGAAGCTGCCCGTGCGGCCCGCGCTCCCAGACTTCACGCGATCGGAAAGTCGAAGTACGTGTCCGGGTACGGCTCGCCCGCCAGCGTGTAGTGCCACCACTCCTCGTCGTAGCGGCGAAAGCCGTTTTCCTCCATCACGCCGCAAAGGTACGCGCGGTTCGCCGCCTGAAGCGCGGTGATCCCCGCCGCCCCGTGCGCGGAGACGGGGCCGAAGAAGTCAAAGGAACCGCCCATGTCCACGCTCTCGCCGTCCATGCGGCACAGGGTGAGGTCGATCGTGCTGCCGCGCGTGTGGCCCGAGCGGCGCGCGATGTACCCGCGCGCGAAGAGCACGCCCTTGTCCAAATCCGGGTAGAACGCCGCGCGCATGCGCTCGTCCGGCGTGCCCGCCCAGCGGACGAAGTGGTCCACCGCGCGCTGCGGGCGGTAGGCGTCGTAGACGACGATGCGGTACCCGTCCCGCCGAAACGCGTCCGCCGCGCGCGACAGCGCCGAGGCCGCCTCCCGCGTCAGCAGCGCCCGGTGCGCGCCGTAGCCGTCGATCGGCTCGCCCACGAAGTTGTAGGTGCCCGCGTAGCGGATGTCCAGCACCGCGTCGGGCGCGGCGTCCGTCACGCTCACAAATCCATCGTGCATATCTCTTCCCCGCTTTCCATGTTTTACGGTTTCCACATCTTCCCACGCGGCAGCGGAAGGATTCCCTCCCTCCGTTTCGTCTTCTTTCTAAACGAAGATTCGGAGGTGACCCTCTTGCACCGCTTTTACGCCCGCGCCCTCGGCGCGCTGCTCACGCTCTGCCTGCTGCCCCTGTCCATGCTCGCCGAGGCCACGCCTGGGGAGGCCGCGATCCCCTTTTCGCCCTCCGCGCTCACGCGCACCATCACGCTGCCCACGGGCCGCCGGGTGCAGTACTACGCGCAGAACGACCCCGTCTGGGACAAGGCGCGCTACGAGCTGCACAACCGCGAGCGCAACCGCCGCACGTTCGGGGGCGGGGGCTGCAACCCCACGTCGCTGGCCATGGCCGTGGCCACGCTGGTGCCGGAGGCGGACCTGCCGCGCCTTACCTCGCACACGGGCGGCGAGGACATCGTGCTGTGCGCGGGCACGGTCGGGGACCTCTACTGCGCCAACCACGACGAGGACGTGAAGATCGCGCTGAAGAGCCCCGCCGCGTTCCGGGCGCTGCTGCCGCTGGCCTTCGGCCACTTCGCGCTGGGCTTCAACGAGGACGGCGTCAAGTACCGCCTAAAGCGGGGCGAAAACGGCAGCGGCGGGGGCACCACCTACCGGCTCTTCGACAAGATCGCGGAGGTCTACGGCCTTCCGCTCTCCTCTTCGCGCGAGGACGCGGACATGTACGCGGCGCTCGACGCGGGCGGCATGGTCGTGCTGCTCAGCGCCGGCGCGCAGCAGCCCTTCACCGAGGCGGACGGGCATTACGTGGTCGTCGCGGACTACGACGATACGTACCTCTACCTGCTCGACCCCATCGTCTGCGAGGCCTACCCGCGCGACAAGCGGCACATCCTGGAGTTCGTGGAGGGCGAGCCGGGCGTGCTGCGCGTGCCGCGCGACATGATCTGGCGGCTGTGCGTGTCGTACTACTTCTGCTTCCTGCCGCCGGCGCGCTGAACCTACTTCCAGTCCGCCCAGGCGTCCGGGCAGTAGCCCACGGTCGCCTGCCTGCCGTTTCTTGCGATGGGCAGGCGCAGCATCTTCGGGTTCTCCACGAGCGCCGAAAAGATCAGGCCCTCGTCGTCCGAAAAGCGAAAGGGCGACTCCAGGAACGCCCGGCTCTCCCGGTCGATGAGGGCGCCTAGCCCCACGGCCGCGCGCACGCTTTCCAGCTCGCGCCTGCCGATGCCGAACTTTGCCACGTCCACCCGCTGAACGGGGATGCGCCGCTCCTTGAAGTAGCGCTCCGCCTTCTGCGTTTCAAAGCCTTTGCCCGCGTAAAGTTGTATCACGCGCATCACTCCCCTGATGAAATTGGAGGTTTTTTCCGTGCTCAAGACCGCCCTCGTCACCGGCGCTTCCCGCGGCATCGGCCGCGAAACCGCCCGCCTGCTCGCCCGGCGGGGCTATCAGGTCGTCGTCCACTACAACGAATCGCAGGAGGCCGCGCGCGCGCTCCTTGCGGAGCTTCGCGCCGAGGGGCTCTGCGCCTCGCTCGCGCGGGCGGACGTCTCCGACCCCGCGCAGGTCGCCCGCATGGCGGACGAGGTGCTATCAGTGTATCACCGCGTGGACGTGCTCGTCAACAACGCGGGCGTCGCCCGCCAGCAGCTTTTTACGGACGTGTCGGACGCGGACTGGGCGCGCATGGTCGGCGTGAACCTCAGCGGCCCCTTTTACGTGACGCGCGCCTTCCTGCCGGGCATGATCTCGCGGCGGTCGGGCAGCGTCGTCTTCGTGTCCTCCATGTGGGGGCAGGTCGGCGCGTCGTGCGAGGTGTGCTACAGCGCCCTCAAGGCCGGGCTCATCGGCATGACGAAGGCGCTCGCCAAGGAGGCGGGCCCCTCGGGCGTGCGCGTCAACTGCGTCGCGCCCGGCGTCATCGACACGGACATGAACCGCATGCTGGGCGAGGAGACGCTCCGCGCCCTCGCGGAGGAGACGCCCCTCGGCCGCCTGGGCACCCCGCAGGACGTCGCCCGCGCGATCGCCTACCTCGCGGGCGAGGACGCCGCCTTCGTCACCGGCCAGGTGCTGGGCGTCAGCGGCGGGTTCGTCGTGTAAATGGGTTTTGACAATCCCTTCCACGCGCATTATAATGGTTATCATATACGAAGGAGGGGATCGGAATGAAAATTCGTCTTTTGGGGTTGGCGCTGCTGGCGCTGGCGCTGCTGTGCGGGACCCTGCCCGCGCAGGCGAACGACCTGCAGGCGCTGTTCAATGAGATCGTGTCCGGCGCGGAGGAGGGCGGGCGGCCCGACTTTGACGCGCTGCTGGGCAGCGAAGCCATACCCTCGGACAAGCCGATCGACATCGGCCCCATTCAGGGCGGGCAGGCCGTATTGTACCTGGACGTGCAACTGGAGGGCGTTCAATCCTGCATCGACGCGCTGGCGGAGCAGGGCTATGCCGGGGAGCCGGAGCGCCAGGAGGAGGTCATCGGCTGCGCCATGGTCAAGGAGCAGGACATGGTCGTGCTGATGTATTCGCCCAAAGACGCGCGCCTCGTCATCGTGACGCCCCCCGCGGGCGGCGCGGCCACGCGGACGGCCCCCGACGCGCCGCCCGCTCAGGAGCAGCCCGCCCAGCCTCAGGCGCTCTACAACGCCGCGACCGCCACCATCGACGGGCGAACGCGCACGTTTACGCTCAGAGACGTGAAGGTCGAGGACGGCGTCATCGACGCCACCTACAACTGCTACAACAAGCAGGGCGAAAAGGCGCTTCAGCTCACCCTCCAGATCCCCTACAGCGCGCAGGCCGGGCAGGCCGTCACCAAGTCCGCGCTGGACAAGGAGATGTCGCTGGCCTTCAGCCTCATCGGGGAGGGGAACATCTGGCGCGGCGGGATGACCCGCAACGCGTACAGCGCGGCCTATTTCCCCACGGACGACGCGGGCACCGTCTACATCGATTCCATCGGCGCGGACGGCTCGTACACCGGCCGCTTTGAGCTCACGCTCGGCACGGGCATGTCGGGCCTGGGAGACAGCGAAAACAACAAGAAACTGACGGACGGCGTCTTCCACTTCGTGCTCGACTATTAAAGGAGGGCATCGCATGCGCAAAAAGATCTGGCCGCTTTTGCTGACGCTGTGCCTGCTCCCCTGCCTGTCGCTCGCCGCAGACGCCGTCTACTACGACGTGGGCGAGCTGATCTCGGAGGATACCCTCGATTTCCGCGTCGAACAGGCGCAGATTCTGGAAAAAGGCGGCGTGAGCGTCGACCTCTACATCGGCAACCCGACCGAGGAACCCGTTACGCTGGAGATGGACGATTTCGTTCTTCTGGACCCGCATGCCGCCGCGACCTACGCCGACGAGGCGCTCAACGCCAGAGGCGAGGGCGGGTGGAAGCGGGAGGACGGGCCCCTGACCGTGCCGCCCAGGAGCGAATGCACGCTTCGTTGGCTCTTTGAGCCCGAGCAGTACGCGGAGCGCTACCTCTTCGCCTATGTCACAAGCACGAAAAGCCGGTATGCCGCCTGCAGGCTCACCTTCCCGCCGTCCGGCGTCCTGGGCGAGGCGACGGCCGCGCCCCAACAGACGGCGCCCGCGCAGACCGCCCCGCCGGAGCAGGCGTCCTCGCCCGCGCAGGGAGCGCGAACCCCGCGCCTGGTTCAGGTGACCGAGGAGCAGGACTGCGCCGCCTGCCTCGGACGGGGCACCTGCTTCGTCTGCAAGGGAACCAAGAAGACGCCCGGCCTGCGGGTGGGCGAGACGCGGACCTGCTCCTCCTGCGGCGGCACCGGACAGTGCCCGGCCTGCGGCGGGACGGGAAAGATCACCACCACCCACTGGGAAGCGGAATGACCGCTCGTTCGGTCGACGCGCAATTTCGCTTTACGACGCGCAAAAGCCGGTGCTGCCTGAACGGCAGCACCGGCACTTTGTTTTACGGGATTCTTTGCGGCCGCGTAAGATAAAGCACGATTGCGGAAAAGCTATCTTCGGATGTGGGTGCGGGCACCGCCCGCCCCGCCCGCCGCACGCACGCTAACAGCGGTAGGCGTAGCCCGCGTCGGTCATCTTCCACGTGCCCTCGCGGCCCGCGCTGTACGCGCCGACGGCCAGGTGCAGCATGGCGATGCCGCAGTCGATGGGCGCGTACTTCTTGGTCAGGATCGCCGGGCGCGGCAGGATGGCCACGGTCTGGGCGTCCGCCGAGAAGCGCCACGGCTGCTGGTTCATGGCGCTGGGGGCCACGCGCGCGGCGTCCAGCGCGGCGCGCTGCCAGTCCTTGAGCTGCGCCAGATCGGCGGGCTGCATGCCCGTCAGGTCTTCCAGCGCCTTGCGCCTCGGCGCGAAGGTCTGCTCGGCGCACTGGCCGATGGCGATGATCGCGGTGATCGTCTCGTCGCTCTCGGGCTTCGCGGCCTGCTGCACGACGCCCTTGTAGAAGGTGCCCAGCCAGCAGGTGCCCAGGCCCATGCTCACGGCCTCGAGCACCAGCGCCTCGCCGTAAAAGCCCTGCAGCTCCGGCGGCGTCCCCTTCTTCATCAGGACGACCGCGTACACGTTCGTCCCCTTGATGGACCCGCGCATGCCCGGGCCGCGGAAGAGGCGGATGCGGATGCCCTGCCAGGAAAACTTGCGGGCCGCCTCGCCCAGGCGGGCGATCTGCTCGTCCGTCGGGTCGCCGGTAAAGGTGCGCACGGCGGTGCGGGCATACACCGCATCGCACCAGCGCTTTTCGAGCTTGATTTCAAACATCGGTTTCATTCCTCCGAGTTGATAAAAAAATGCCATGAAATAATGTATCATGAAAGCATGCGCGTGTCAACGGAAATCGCCCCCGGGTCAGGGCTTTGCTTCCTTATTATACGCGCTCAGGCGTCCGCGCCGTCCCGCTGCGCCGCCGTCGCGTCCGCCGCCATGCGGCACAGCGCCGCCGCCAGCGCAAAGCGCAGCGCCCCGGAGCGCCCCCGCGCCAGCGTCAGGTTGTCGCGGATCACCCGCTGCATCTCCTCCTGCGCGGCGCGGAACATCTCGTACAGCGCCCGAATGTCCGCCTCGCCGCCCTCCTGCGGCATCCGCAAAAGGTGCGCGATGGAATCCATGCTCATCGACTGCTTGAGCGTGCAGATCATCAGCAGCACCGCCAGGTGCGGCCGCTCGTACTTCTTGCCCACCGGGCGCGGCATCAGCCCCGCCTTGACGTAATTATTGATCATCGCGCTCGTCAGCAGCCGGTCCTCGCGCCCCGGACGCATGGGGCTGAACTGACGCTCCACGTACGTTATCACCTGATCCATGTACAGCCCCAGGTCCGGCAGCTGATCCCACGGCGCGGGGATGCTTTCCAGCACGCCCCGCAGATTTTCTAAAACCGCAACATCCTGCATTTCGTTCCCCCCATGCCCTTTAGTATATCATGGAATGTAGAAAATGAAAAGGACGAGTTTAAAAAGGCTTGACATGGCATATAATACGATGTAATATAATATTAAATACTAGATTATGCGGAGCTGATAACCATGTATGACGGCAAGATTACAATATGGGGCGATTCGATCTTCAAGGGCGTTATTTTTGACGAGGCGCGCGGGCGCTATGCGATCCTCCGCGACAACTTTGTGACGGCGCTTTCCCGCATGCTGGGCATCACGGTGGACAACCGGGCCCGCATGGGGCTGACGAGCGCCGGGGGCGAGGCGGAGATGACGCCGGACGCCTTTTCGCCGGGCGCGCTGGCGGTGATCGAGTTCGGGGGCAACGACTGCGACCTGGACTGGAAGGCGGTGGCCGCAGCGCCGGAGGCCGAGCACGAGGCAAAGGTGCCGCTGGACGAGTTCCGCGCGCGGCTGACGGCCCTCGCGCAGCGGGCGCAGGCGGGCGGCATGCGGCCCGTGCTGGTGACGCCGCCGCCGCTGTGCGCGCAGCGCTACTTCGACTGGGTGACGCGCGGGCTCGACGCGCAGGCGGTGCTGCGCTATCTGGGCGACGTGGACCACATCTACCGCTGGCAGGAGCGCTACGCGGACGCGGTGTACGCGGTCGCGGCGCGCACGGGCAGCGCGCTGTTCGACCTGCGGGACGCGTTTTTGCAGGCGGGCGACCTACCCTCCCTGATGTGCGCGGACGGCATCCACCCCAACGCCCGGGGGCACGCGCTGATGGCGAGCGCGGCGCAGGCGCGGCTGGCGACGATCTGACGGCCCGATTTCGCGCATTCCCTCGCGGCCCGCGGGGCCTCCCACTCCCCCGTCCCGGTTTTTCCGGGGCGGGGTTTTTCTGTCCATCGGGCGAGACAAGCGGACAGGAAATGCTTCCCAATCCGCAAAAATTGCGAAAAAGGGGTTGACCCTCACGCAGCGTGATAGGGTAAACTCATCCTTAGATCCGGATCCCATGAAAACTTGCCGCCGGGCCCGGCGGGAAGGAAAGGCGTGAACGAGGATGACGGTAAAACAGGTATCGGCACTCACGGGCGTCAGCGTGCGCACGCTGCAATACTACGACGACATCGGCCTGCTGTGCCCCGCGCGCGGGGACGGGGGCGGATATCGCCTCTACGACGAGGCCGCGCTGGAAACCCTTCAGCAGATCCTCTTTTTCAGGGAGCTCGGCTTCAAGCTGAAGGAGATTCAGGCGATCCTGCAAGACCCCCACTTCGACCGCACGGCGGCGCTGCGCGCGCAGCGCGAGCTGCTGGCCATCAAGCGCGAGCGATTGAGCGGTCTGCTTCACCTATTGGACCGACTATTGAAGGGAGAACATTGCATGAGCTTTGCAGAATTTGACATGAGCGAGTACTTCCGGGTGCTCGAGGGCTTCAAAAAGACCCACGCGGACGAGATCGTCCGCCGCTTCGGCAGCATGGAACGCTTTGAGGAGATGACCGCGGACCTGCACCGGCGTCAGGCCGAGATCGCGGACGGCGCGATGGCCCAGTACGGCAGCGCCGAACGCTACGCCCAGGCCATGGAAAAGAGCCTGAAGACCTTTTTAGAGGACGGCCCGGCGATCACGCAGGAGCGCGCGCAGGCGCTCATCCGGGAGACGGACGCCCTCACGAGGAAGCTCACGGCCGACCTGACGCGGAACCCCGCGGGCGAGGCGGCGCAGGCGGCCCTGCGGGAGCTGCTCGCCCTAAGCGAGGAGGCCAGCCCAGGCCTGGACCTTACCGGCTACGCGAAGGCGATGGCGGAGGCCTACGCCGAAAACCCCGCGTACATCGAGGTGACCGACCGCAAGTACGGCGAGGGCGCGGCCCGCTTTCTGAGCCTCGCGCTCCGATCCTACCTCGCAGGCAGGGCCTGACCCACAGGCGGGATCTGACTCGTAGTCAGAACCTGACTCGTAGTCAGAACCTGACCTATAGTCAGGGCCTGATTCGTAGGTAGGGCCTGACTAGTGGTCAAAACCTGACTAGTGGTCAAAACCTGACCTATAGTCAGAGCCTGATTCGTAGTCGGAGCCTGACCTATAGCCATAACCTGACTCACAGGCGAGGTCTGACTCGTAGTTAGAGCCTAACTCGTTGTCATAACCTGACTCACAGGCGGGTCCTGACTCATAGTCAGGGCCTGACTTGTAGGTAGGGCCTGACCTGTGGTTATAGCCTGACTAGTGGTCAGAGCCTGACCTATAGCCATAACCTGACTCACAGGCGAGGTCTGACTCGTAGTCGGAACCTGACTCGTAGTCGGAACCTGACTCGTAGTCATAACCTGACCCACAGGCGGGATCTGACTCATAGTCAGGGCCTGACCTATAGTCAGAGCCTGACCCGTAGGCGGGGCGCTGCCCATATACCTTTATCCCTATGGAACCCATTTTAAATCCATATTTTACGAATACATGATTTTCGCGTATAATGGATAAGTCACTGAAACAATAGGATCGACGGAGGTACGTATGGAGAAGCAGCGCATCGCGCGCATTTATCTTGAAGAGGACAACAACTGTGCGGAAACCATCCTGCGCGCGGCAAACGAGGAATACGGCCTGAACCTGTCCGACGGGGACGCGAAGCTGATCGCGGCGTTCGGCGGGGGCATGGGCTGCGGGGGCACCTGCGGCGCGCTGGCGGGCGCGCTGGCCGTGCTGGGCCGCGTGGCGGTCGAGGGCCACGCGCACGCGACCGAGGGCTTCAAGGAGCGCTGCGCCGCGCTCGTGTCCCGCTTTGAGCGGGAGCTGGGCAGCCGCGACTGCGCGGCGCTCAAGGCGCGCTATTTCGAGGAAAACGGCGACCGGTGCCTGAAGACCGTGCTGCTGGCCGCGCAGGTGCTGGAGCGCTACCTGCTCGAAAACGGGCTGATCGACAAGAAAGAGGAAGCGCAGATCCCGCCGGATGAAATCAAGCGGGTGAAGGGCATGGGCTTTTTGAACAACAAGGGCACCGGGCGCTTCAACGCGCGCATCATCACGCGCAACGGCCGGCTGGCGGCGCGCGAGCTGTCGTGCGTGGCCCACGCGGCGGAGCGCTTCGGCGACGGCCACGTGGCGCTGACCACGCGCCTGACGATGGAGGTCACGGGCGTGCCCTACGGCCAGATCGACGCCTTCCGCGCGTTTGTCGGGGAGGCGGGGCTCGAAACGGGCGGCACGGGCTCGAAGGTGCGGCCCGTCGTCTCCTGCAAGGGCACGACCTGCCAGTACGGGCTGATCGACACCTACGAGCTGTCGGAAAAGATTCACCGCCGCTTCTACGAGGGGTATCGGGACGTGCAGCTTCCGCATAAGTTTAAGATCGCGGTCGGCGGCTGCCCGAACAACTGCGTGAAGCCCGACCTCAACGACCTGGGCATCGTGGGCGCGCGGGTGCCGCTCTTCGACGCGGACCGCTGCCGCGCCTGCGGCAAGTGCACGCTGATCGACGCGTGCCCCATCGGCGCGGCGACGCGCCGGGGCCTCGCGGACGCGCGCGCGGTCATCGACACCGCGCGGTGCAACAGCTGCGGGCGCTGCATCGGCAAGTGCGTCTTCAAGCTGAACGACGCCGCGCGCCCGGGCTACCGCGTGCTGATCGGCGGGCGCTGGGGCAAGGCGTTCGCGCAGGGGCGCGCGCTGCGCCACCTGTTCCTGAGCGAGGAGGAGGTGCTTTCCGCCGTCGAAAGCGCGATTCTGCTCTTCAGAGATCAGGGCAAGACGGGCGAGCGCTTCGCGGACACGGTCGCGCGCATCTCGTTTGAGGAGGCCGAGCGCCAGATTCTTGGCGGCGAGCTGCTCACGCGCCGCGGGGACATCCTGGGCCGCCGCGTCGTCGGCGGGGCGACCTGCTGAAAGACGTCCACCCCATAGCACCGTAGGAAAGGGGCCTTTTAAATGGCTCAATCGTCCCGCGCCGCGCGGCTGCCGCGGCTGTTCCTCTCCCTGCTCACGCTCAGCGCCTTCACGTTCGGCGGGGGCTTCGTGATCGTGACCCTGATGAAGAAGAAGTTCGTGGAAGACCTGGGCTGGCTGGAAGAGGACGAGATGCTGGACATCACCGCCATCGCCCAGTCCTCCCCCGGGCCGATCATGATCAACGCGGCGGTCATCCTGGGCTATCGCGTGTGCGGCTTCGTGGGCGCGCTGGTGGCCGCGCTGGCCTCGGCCCTGCCGCCGCTTATCATCATCTCGGTTATCTCCGTCTTCTACACGCAGTTCCGGGAAAACCGCTACATCGCCATCGCGCTGCAGGTCATGCGCGCGGGCGTCGCGGCGGTCATCTTCGACGTGGTCATCAACCTGACGGCGAACGTGTGCCGCACGCGGCGCGCGCTCTACATCGGCATGATGCTCGTCGCCTTTGTCGCGACGGTGTTCTTTGACGTCAGCGCCATGACCATCATCCTGTGCTGTCTCGTGATCGGGCTCGCGGAGGCGCTCGCAGCCTTTCTGCGCGGGCGCTCGAAGGGAGGAAAGACGGATGCTGCTTGACCTCTTCTTAAGCTTCTTCCAGATCGGCCTGTTCAGCGTCGGCGGGGGCTACGCCGCCATCCCGCTCATCCAGAGCCAGATCGTGGAGCGGCTGCACCTGCTCACGCTCGCGGAGTTTTCCGACCTCATCACCATCGCGGAGATGACGCCCGGGCCCATCGCGATCAACTCGGCCACCTTCGTGGGCATGCGCTGCGCCGGCATTCACGGCGCGCTGATGTGCACGCTGGGCTGCATGCTGCCCTCGTTTTGCATCTGCCTGATCCTGGCCTGGGTGTACTACCGCTACCGCAGCGTCTCCGGCGTGCAGATCGTGCTCGGCGCGCTGCGCCCCGCCGTGGTCGCCCTGATCGCGGCGGCCGGGCTCTCCATCCTGCTGCTCGGCGTCTTCCGCTCCGGCATGGAGGCCTTGCAGCTCTCGAACTTCCACGTGATCGAGGCGCTGCTCTTCGCCGCGTGCCTGTTCATCCTGCGCAAGTGGAAGGTCAGCGCCGTGGGCATCATCCTGGGCAGCGGCGTGGTGGGCACCCTGCTCTACCTCGTCACGGGCCTCGCTTGAATTGCGCGCGCTCCTATGCTACAATGAAGTATCTTTGGGCACAGGAGGCGAAGCGGATGAACGATCTTCTGCTTTTACGGGCCGCCGCGCGCGGCCTTTTTTGCGTTTCCCGGGGGAAGGAGGGGGCCAAGTGAGCGCCGTCAACGCGGTCTTCGCCGCGATTCTCGCGCTGCTGCTGGCGCTTAGTCAAAAGCGCCCCGCGGGCAGGGCCCTTCGCGCGCAGGCGCTGGGGCAAAGGCTCTGGGCCTTTATCGACCGAACTTACGTCTGGTGGGTCGCGCTGCTGCTCGTGCTGGCGATCGCGCTTCGGGTGTACCGCTTCCCCGAAATCCCCTACGGCATGAACACGGACGGCGTGATGTCCACACTGGACGCCTGGGCGCTTTCCAGCTACGGCACGGACCGCTTCGGCACGCCCTACCCCACCATGCTCTGGGGCTGGGGCTACGGCCAGCAAAGCGCGCTGTACGCCTACTGGGCGTCGCTGTTCACGCGCTTTCTGGGGCTAAACAAGCTCAGCCTGCGCCTGCCGATGCTGTGCGTGGCGCTGCTCTCGCTGCCGGTGCTCTTCGACCTTTCGCGCCGCGTGGCGGGCCGGGGCTACGCGCTGCTGACGCTCGCGCTCTCGGCGGTGCTGCCCTGGCACGTGGTGCAGTCGCGCTGGTCCATCGACGCGCACATGTTCTGCCACATGCTGCTCTTTTCCACCTATTTTCTGGTGCTGGGCACCCGGCGGCGGGGCTTTTACCCCCTGGCGATGGTCTTCTTCGGGCTGACGATGTACGCCTACGCCATCGCCGCCTACTCCGTGCCCATCCTGCTGCTCTCGGCGGGCGTCTACCTGCTTGCGCACGGGCAAATCAGCCTGCGGCGGCTGCTCGCCTGCGCGGCGATCTACCTGCTGGTGGCCCTGCCGCTTCTGCTGACGCTTGCGATCAACCTCTTCGGGCTTGAGACGATGCGCCTGGGGCCCTTCACGCTGCAGCGCTTCAGCGAGTCGGTGCGCGCCTCGGACACGCTGTTCCTCGCCCAAAAGGACGTCTTCGTGCAGCTGCGCGAGAACCTGCTCACCTTCCTGCACCACACCTTCCTGCAGTCCAGCGGCGGCTGGCCGACGGTGGTGGACGGTTTCGGCACGCTGTACGTCTTCTCCACCCCGGCGCTGCTGGCGGGGCTGTACCTCTTCTGGCGCGACCGGCGGGCCTGCGCCCTCGGCGGGGAGACGAAGCAGGAGCGGGCGGCGCGCGCCGGGGCCGGGTACCTCGTGCTGTGCTGGCTGTTTGCGATGTTCTGCTGCGGGCTGTTCACGAACCTTTCCAACACCTGGCGGTCCAACGGCATCTACTACCCGCTGCTGCTCGTCACGGCCTACGCGCTGTACAGGACAGCGCGGCGGGTGAAGGCGTTTCTGCCCCTGATGATGGCCGTCTACGCGGTGGGCGCGGCGCTGTTCACCGCCTCCTACTTCGACCCGGCGCGGCTTGCGGCCCACACGGAGGAGCTGGAAGCCGACCAGATCGAGGCGCTCGAGTACATGGACACCCTGCCCTTTGAGTACGCGTGCCTGAGCGTGGGCACGGACCCGGAGCGGCGGGTGGTCGCGGAGATCAACGCGCAGTTCGTGCACCGGATCGACGCGCTGCAAAACCAGGATCGAAAGCCCCTGCTCGACAGCGCGGGCGACGAGCTGGGCTATTACAGCGACATCTACGAGTACTGGACGGAAGACGGGGGCTTCACGCCCTTTGAGGACGAGAACATGGTCTACCTGCTGCGCGAGGGCGAGGAGGCGGACTTCGAGGGGCTGGACTTCGTGCTGAAGCCCTTCGGCCGCTTCGTCGTCGCCTACCCCGCGCAGTACCTGCCGGAAGGGGGCGACGCCTGATGATCCTGCTCGCGCTGTCCGTCCTGCTGCTCGCCCTGTGCGCCTCGCCCCTGTGCTGCGAGGCCGTGAACCGCCGAACGCTGGGGCGGCTGAGTCCCCTGACCCCGCGAGGAAGCGCGCGCCTCGTGGCGGCGATTTCGCTGCTGGGCCTGCTGCTGCGCGCGGTATGCGCCGCCGCCGTGCCCGCCTCCCTCTCGCCCGGCGAGGCCGCGCTGCTCGTGCAGGGCCGCCGCTTCTTTCAAGACGGCCTGCCCGTCGTAAGCGAGGCCTCCGGCGCGCTCCCCGCGCTGCTGTCCGCCCTGTTTTACGCGCTTTGCCTTGGCAGCGTGCGCGCCGTGCGCCTGCTGCCCCTGCTGCTCAGCGCCGCCACGGCGCCGCTCGCCGCGCGCTGCGTCCCGCAGGAGGAGGAGGGCGATCCCCTGCCCGTCTGCGTGGCCGCCGTGTTCGCGCTGTGCCCCTTCCTCATTCAGAGCGGCGCGGCGCTGAGCGCGCTGCCCTTCGCGCTCTTCTTCCTGACGGCGGGCGCGTGCGCGGGCGTGCGCCAAAGGCTGCCGCTTTCGGCCGCGCTGCTGGGGCTGGCCTGCTGGACGCTGCCCGGCGCGGTGGTCTGCGC
>JAEXCG010000021.1 GCA_023402355.1 Bacillota bacterium
ATCGCGGACAGGGTGTACCAGGATTCGTCCGCGCCCGCGCTCATGTTGGCTTCGCCCAGGTAATTGCCGTCGCCGTCGGCAAAGCACAGATTTCCCCAGCCTTCCTCGCAGGCGACGTCGAAGGCCGACCCCGGCCACTCGAAGCCGAACTCCTCCGTGTAGTTCGCGGTCATCTCGTCGATGGCTTCCTGGGTCGCTGTGAAGTTCACGTTGACGTACAGGCCGAGCGGCGTGTAGACGACGCGCCCCACGCGCGCGGCGCTGTTTTCAAACTGTGCCGCGCCGAAATCGGGGTATTCCACGCGCTTTTGCCTGGCCATGTCGAGGTTCAGTTTGAAGGTGAGAAGTCCGTGCTCCGGCGCGGGCATCGTGCCGTCCTCCAATACCCTGGGTTGGTCCGCCTCCGTGTGCGGCAGGATGGGGATGCCGATTTCCACCTCGTCGCCCGTAAATTCGACGTCCAGCAGGTAGTAGTCCGCCTGCCAGTAGTGCAGCGCCTCGCCGGGGTTGGGGCCGCTGAAAACCCGCTCCTCGTGGATCGGCATGACCGCCCACCCGTTGATGTAGACGTTGTCGTTCCACCAGCCGAAGCCGGCTTTCCGTGCGCCCTGCGGTTCGCCATCGTCAATGTACCGATCGCCGTCGCCGAGTTCGTCTTCGCCCAGCATGTTCGGGTCGCTGTGGTCGCGCACGCTGTACACGAGGTAAAGCGTCATGCCGTCGTAGGCGGCCTCCTCCATGCGCACCTCGATGTCGCCCTCGCGATAGGAGGCCAGGTCGCGCTGGAGCATTTCTTCTTCCTTCTCCTTGGGCAGGTCGATCCACCAGACCTCCAGCACGTTCATGCGGCTGGCGACCGCGAAGGCCACCGTCGCGAGCAGCAGCGCGGCGACCAGGATGAGGAGGCCGGTACGGGATTTCCTGTACGGGCGCTTCTTTGCGTGACGCTTCGGGGCCTGCGGCGTCCGCGCGGCTTTCTCCGCCGCGCGCGATGTGTCGGGCCGAACGCGACGGATTCGCGCCTCCTTGCGCTCGCCGGTTTCCTGTGCTACAATTTCCGAAAGCGTCTCTTCCATAGCCGACTTGAAGAGGTCCGGCACCGGGGGAAGCGCTTCTCGCAGCTCCTTTTGAAACTTCGCATCCATCTTTTCCATCACCCGATCACCTCCTCTTCGGACAGCATGCCGTGCAGCCGTCTTCGGGCGCGCATGAGCCGCATCTTGATGGTGTTCTCCGGCGCGTCGAGCATTTCCGCGATTTCGCGGATCGAAAAGCCCTCCAGGTAGTGCAGCACCGTGGCCACCCGCAGGTCCTGCGGCAGGCGGTCCAGCGCGTCGCGCAGCGGCAGATTGTCCGCGTCGCCCGTGGGGACGACGACCTCGTCCAGCAGCACAAGCCGCGCCCGCGCGCGCTTCCTGAGCATGGTGTTGCAGGCATTGACGAGTATGCGCGTCAGCCAGGGCTTGAACGAGGCCCCCTCGCGAAGGCCGTCCCGATGCTGCCATGCGAGCATCAGCGCCTCCTGCACCGCGTCCGCGCAATCCTGATCGTTTCTCAGGATGGAAAACGAAACGTGGTACAGAAGCGCCTGCAGTCGCATCGCTTCCTTTTGAAACGTCACCGCATCCATCTTCTTCCCCCTCATCCCGCGCCGAAGCCCGGCGCTTGCTTGTCCATTCATCTACTTATTAAGATGCAAAATGAGGGAAAAAGGTTCACCTGATCGTCAAAAAATTTTACCTGCTTGGAGGAAACGCGCATGCATATCCGTTTTGCCGCGCCTGAAGACGCGGCGGCGCTGCTTTCGATCTATCGTCCTTACGTCGAACGTTCCGCGGCCACGTTTGAAATCGAAACGCCCACGGCGCAGGATTTCGCCGCGCGCATCCGGGCTGTGCAGGCGGACGGCTTTGCGTACCTAGCGGCGGAGGAGGACGGGCGGGCGCTGGGGTACTGCTACGCCTCTCCCTTCGCGCGGCGCGCAGCCTACCGCCCCTCGGTCGACCTTTCGCTCTACCTCGCGCCCGAATGCCACCGCAGGCACGCGGGCCTCGCGCTCTACACGTGCGTGCTGCGCCTGCTTTCGGCGCAGGGATATGAAAGCGCGTTTGGCGTCGTCACCGCGTCCAACGCGCCCTCCCGCGCGCTGCACGAGCGCTTGGGCTTTCGGCTCGTGGGCACGCTGGAAAAGGTGGGGTATAAGTTTGACGCCTGGCACGACGTGTGCTACTACGAGCTGTCCTTGGGGGCGCGGCCGGTTCCCCCGCGTCCCATCCGTCCGGTAGGCGATTTGGAAAAGGCGTTTGTGGACGAGGTGCTGCGGGACGGGGAAGCGCGCGTCCTTCCGAAGGTCTGAAAGGAGAAATAAACGATGGAATACTGGGATTTGCTGAACGAGGACAAGCGGGCGACGGGCAGGCTTCACCTGCGCGGCGAGCCCATCCCCGCGGGATTTTACCATCAGGTGGTCGACATCCTGACCGTGAACCCCAGGGAGGAGCTGCTAATCACCCTGCGCCATCCGGACAAGCACTACGGCGGCAAGTGGGAATTCACGGGCGGCTCGACGCTGGCGGGGGAGACCTCGCGCGAAGCGGCGGCGCGCGAGCTGTCGGAGGAAACGGGGCTTCGCGCCGAACCGGACGCGCTGCGATTGCTGCTGGAGCATCGCGCTGGGTCGTGCTTCTACGACGAATACCTGTACCATTGCCCGCAGGAGCGCCCGGCCATCACCCTGCAGGAGGGGGAGACGGTCGACTTTCGCTGGGTGACGTGGGCGGAATTCGAGCGAATGATGCGATCGGGCGAGATATGCGTTCCGGTGATGGAGCGCTACGCGCTGCTGCGCGACCGGGTCACCTTCTGACGGGGCGAGGGACGGACGCGGAGGGCGACAAAAAAACAGGCGGAAGGGCAGATGCCTTTCCGTCTGTTTGAATATGCGGTTTAAAAGTCTGCGCTGCCCGTGGTGCGGGGGAAGGGGAGCACGTCGCGGATGTTGCCCATGCCCGTCAGGTACATGATCAGCCGCTCGAAGCCCAGGCCGTAGCCCGCGTGCGGCACGCCGCCGTACTTGCGCATTTCCAGGTACCACCAGTAGGATTCCCTGTCGAGCTTCAGCTCGTCCATGCGCGCCTCCAGCACGTCCAGCCGCTCCTCGCGCTGGCTGCCGCCGATCAATTCGCCGATGCCGGGCACGAGCAGGTCCGCCGCTGCGACGGTCTTCCCGTCGTCGTTCTGGCGCATGTAGAAGGCCTTGATCTCCTTCGGGTAGTCGTAGACGAACACGGGCCGCCCGAAGTGCTTTTCCGTGAGATAGCGCTCGTGCTCGGTCTGCAAATCGCAGCCCCAGGAGACCGGGTATTCAAACGCGACGCCGCTCTTTTGCAGGATGTCGATCGCCTCGGTGTAGGTGACGCGCGCGAACTCGCTGCCCGCGACCAGCGTCAGGCGCTCCAGAAGCCCCTTGTCCACGAACTGCCCCAGGAAGGCCATTTCCTCCGGCGCCTCCTCCATCACCTTTCCGACGACGAAGCGGACCATCTCCTCGGCCAGATCCATGTAATCGAACAGGTCGGCGAAGGCGATTTCCGGCTCGATCATCCAGAACTCCGCCGCATGCCGGGGGGTGAAGCTGCGCTCCGCGCGGAAGGTCGGGCCGAACGTGTACACGTTGCGGAAGGCGAGCGCGAAGGTTTCGACGTTGAGCTGGCCCGAAACCGTGAGGTTCGCGGCCTTGCCGAAGAAGTCCCGGCTGTCGTCCACGCGGCCCTGCTCGTCGCGCGGGGGATTGTCCACGTCGAGCGTCGTGACGCGGAACATCTCGCCCGCGCCCTCGCAGTCGCTGGCCGTGATGAGCGGGGTGTGCACGTAGACGAAATTGCGGTCGTGGAAGAACTCGTGGATCGCCTGCGCGGCGAGCGAGCGGACGCGGAACACCGCGCTGAACGTGTTCGTGCGCGGGCGCAGGTGGGCGATGGTGCGCAGGTATTCAAAGGAGTGGCGCTTTTTTTGCAGCGGATACTCCGGCGGGCACGCGCCTACGACCTCGATTTCGTCGGCCTTGATTTCAAAGGGCTGCTTGGCCCCCGGCGTCAGCACCAGCGTGCCCACGACGCGAAGGGCCGCGCCCACGCCGGTTCTGGCGATCTCGGCGTAGTTGGAGAGGCTCTCCGCCTCCGCGACGATCTGCAGGTTCTTGAAAAAGGTGCCGTCGTTGAGCTCGATGAACGCGAACGCCTTGGAATCGCGCAGCGTGCGCACCCAGCCCGAAACGCACACGTCCTTCACATCCTGCGCGGGCGTGTTGCGGAAAATTTCCCGGACGGTCAGGCTTTGCATGTAGAAGTTCCTCCATCCCCATGGTAATATGATACGGATATTATACCATTGAGCGCGTGAAAAGCAACGCTCTTTTCGGCCCCGCGTGCGCTTTTTCTGAAAAAAGTCGAAGAAAATGCAAAAAAGGCCTTGCATCGACGCTCAATCTGTGCTATTATATTGTGCGTACCGAGCGAACGCCATTCGCAAGTGCTCGAAATTGAATACGTGGGGCATTAGCACAGTTGGTAGCGCGCTACATTCGCATTGTAGAGGTCAGCGGTTCGAATCCGCTATGCTCCACCACAATTTGTCTGAAAACCACAGTTTTCAGACTTTTTTGTTATCTATTTTCACAATTATCCGCCATGAAAAGCAAAAAAAGAGGCATCCTTATCCTCTTTTTTGAGCATATCTTTCGCGAATGCGCGCGGCAAACACGCCGACGCCCAATAGGTTGATGGCCCGACGTAAATCGTAGGTGAGGAAGGAGAGCGCC
>JAEXCG010000042.1 GCA_023402355.1 Bacillota bacterium
TCCGCGCCCTCCGGCAGGGGACCGCCGGGCGCGTAGCAGGCCTCGGCCGAAAAGCCGCCGCCGAGCAGCGAGGCGACGCGCGCGCACAGCGCCCCGTCCGGAATCGGGCTTTCGGGCGCGCAGGGAAAGGCCGCGCACAGGGCGCGGATGCGCGCGCGGGTTTCGGGCGGCACGTCCCCCCGAAAGCGCAGCAGCTCGCGCCCGCCCGCCGCGCGGGCGAGGAAGGCGCGCGGCGCGGGCCTCGTCCCGTCCCACGGCTCGTTGACGCAGGTCAGGTCCCCGGCCGCATCCTGCAGGAACATCGCCCGCGCGTGCAGGGCGAGAAGCGCTTCGTCCGTCATGGGCCCCCCTCAAATCAGCGCGTGCAGCTCGCGCAGCATGGCCCCGATGTCCAGGGGCTTGACGAGGTAGCCGGTCATGCCCGCCTGCCGCGCGAGCGCGCGGTCCTCGTCGAAGGCGTTGGCGGTCATCGCGAAGATGGGCACGTCCCCGGCGTCCGGGCGATCCAGCGCCCGGATGGCGCGCGTGGCCTCCAGGCCGTCCATCACGGGCATGCGGATGTCCATCAGGATGGCGAGGTAGTGGCCCGCGGGCGCGCCTGCGAAGGCCTGCAGCGCCTGCCGCCCGTTTTCGACGGAATCCACCTGTAGGCCGTGCATCTCCAAAAGGGAGCGGGCGATCTCGAGGTTGAGCTCGTTGTCCTCCGCGAGCAGCACGCGCTGGCCGGAAAAGCTGTGCGCGTCGAGCGGCCGCGCCGGGGCCGGGCGGCTGGGGAGCGTCAGGTGCGTGAACGTCTCGCATACGGTCGTGCGCAGCAGCGGCTTTGCGATGAAGCAGTCCGCGCCCGCCTCGCGCGCCTCCTCCTCGATGCCGCTCCAGTCGTAGGCCGAGATGATGATGATCGTCGTCTCCGGCCCCACGAGGCGGCGGATGGCGCGCGTTGTCTCCACGCCGTCCATGTCCGGCATGCGCCAGTCGATCATGGCGATGTCGAAGGCGTCGCCGCGGGCGGTGGCGTCCTGCACCGCGCGGACGGCCTTGATCCCGCTGTCCACGTACAGCGTGCGCGCGCCGATGTCCGCGAGGATGGCGCAGGCCTGCTCGCCCACGACCTCGTCGTCGTCCACGACCAGCACGTCGATGCCGCGCAGCAGTTCGCGCTGCTTGCGCGTATTTTCCGCCGCCGCGTCCTCGTGCGTCAGCCCCAGCGGCACGCTGAACGTGAAGGTGGAGCCCTCGCCCCGGCGGCTCTTCACGTCGATCTGCCCGCCCATGAGCTGCACGAGGTTGTAGACGATGGAGAGGCCCAGGCCGCTGCCGACGTTGTTGCGGGCGCGCTCCGACGTCTCCTGCTCGAACGGCTGGAAGATGCGCTCCATGAACGCCTCCGACATGCCGATGCCCGTGTCCGACACGCGAAAGCGCAGGCTGGCAAAGCCGTTCTGGCGGCGCTCCTCCGCGATGTCTACGACGATGGAGCCCCCGGCGTGCGTGAACTTCATGGCGTTGGAGAGCAGGTTCATGAGAATCTGCTTGAGGCGCAGCGCGTCGCCGAGGTAGTAGCGGTCCAGCGGCTCGTGCACGTGCTCTTCAAAGTGCAGGGAGCGCTCCAGCATCTGGGGGAAGATGATCGTGTTGAGGTCCTGCGTGAACTCGGAAAAGTCGAAGCGCTCGCGGGCGATGCTCATCTTGCCCGTCTCGATCTTGGACATGTCCAGGATGTCGTTGATGAGCGAGAGCAGGTAGCGCGAGGAGGCGTCGATCTTCTGGAAGCAGTCGCGCACGCGGGCCGGGTCGCCGATCTTTAGCTGGCCGATGGTGCTCATGCCGATAATGGCGTTCATCGGGGTGCGGATGTCGTGGCTCATGCGCGAGAGGAAGTCGCTCTTGGCGTCGTTGGCCGCCCGGGCCGAGGCCAGCGCGTCGCGCAGCAGCAGCTCCTGGCGCGCCTGCTCCGCGCGCTGGCCGTCCAGCACCTTGACCAGCTCGATGGCCAGCACGTCCGTACCGACCGGGTTGTCCACGTAGATGAGGTGGATGGAAATCCAGTGGTATTCGCCGTCCACGCCCCGCATCTGGACCTCCAGATAGATTTCGCGCTCGCCCTCCGCGAAGCGGCGCAGGATGCCCTCGCGCGAGAGGGCGTCGGAGAAGGCCTCGCGGTAGGTGGGGTAGACGTCCTGGACCGAGCGGCGCATCAGCTCCTCGAAGGAGCCGCTCGGCGCGTCGACGTAGGTCTGCGCGTCGCCCCCAAAGCAGTTGAACGCGTCCCGCGTCAGGTTGAGGCTCAGGATCAGCGGGTAGGCGGTGTGGATCGCCGCGCGCAGCGAGCGGTTTTCGATGAGCTGCTCGTGCTGGCGGGCGATTTGCAGCTTGCGCGTCTCGGTGACGTCGGTGAACACCGCCTGAATGACGTCCTCGCCGTCGGCGCTCAGCAGCCGCTGCATGGCCGCGCTGATGTAGGCGGTTTCGCCCGATTGCAGGCGGCATTCGCGCGTGTAGTGGACGGTCTCCCCGTCCAGGGTGAGCGCGGCGATGCGCGCCTCCACCTGCGGGCGGTCCTCGTCGAGCACGAGCTGCAGCGGCGTCTTGACCGCCTCGCGGTAGGCGGCCTCGGAGGGGAAGCCGTAGAACTCCCAGGTCGTGCGGTTGAGGTTCACGATGCGGTGGCTTTCGTCCGGCGTGAATTGCAGGATGCCGCAGGGCACGGTGTCGTACAGCCGGGAGAGGAAGCGCGCCTGGCGCTGCACCTCCAAGTTCGCCCGCGCGGCGGCGAGCTCCCGCTGCTTGCGCTCGGTGATGTCGTAGATGAAGCAATAAAGCACCTGCGCGCCCTGCGGGTCGGCGGCGCGCTTGCCCACATCGCCCACCCAGACGACCCGGCCGTCCTGCCTGCGCACGCGGTATTCCACGTAGCAGGAGTTTTCCGACGCGAACGCGCGCTGCACCTGGCTGTACATGCCGGGGTAGTCCTCGGGGAGGATGAAATCCCGGCAGCTCCTGCACGCGCGGGCGTACGCGTCGGGCCCCTCGAAGCCCAGCAGCGTGCACAGGGTGGGGCTGACCCACAGCGTGGTGAAGTCCTCGTCGAGGCGGCAGATCTGCATGCCGCCCGGAAGCTGCGAGAGCATGAGGTCGACCTCCTGCTCCTTCTGGGCGAGCTGCGTCTGAAGCCGCTCGTACGCCTCGCGCCCGAACTGCACGGGAAAGAGCTCGTCCGTGGTGAGCGCCGAGTAGGAGACGGAGTTGTGAATGTGGGCGGTTTTGAGGCGGCCGTCCACGCGCTGAAAGATAAACGTGATGCGCTGGTGCGTGTGAAAATAAAGGCCCGTCTCCGGCAGCGGCTCGATGAAGCTGTCGCCCTCGCACAGGTAGACGTCCGCGGCAAGCCGGCGCGAGACGTAGCGCTCCTGCGTCATGACGCAGGGGGCGAGCTCGTCCTTCCCCGCGCGAAAGCAGGCGGCGACGGCCTCGGCCCCTTCCGCCCGCTGCATTTCCCCCGCGCCGAGCCACACAATGTCCGGCGCAAAGGTGGAAATTAGAAATTCCACGTCGGCTTCACAAAAATATCGCGTCAGGATCAGGTGCGCGAAGTCTTCCACTTCGCGGCGGATCGCTTCATCCATACAGGTCCTCTTTTCGATCAAGCGCCCAGGCACGGGCAAAATGGGTTTTAAATCATTATATCACAGGTACGATTTTTTTGCCATAGCGCGAAAGCCGGAAAATACGCGCCCAAACGGGAAGAAGTGGAGGAGCATTTCTCCATGGATTTGCAAATCTGATAAAAAGTGGGGGAATGCAATCTGATAATGCAAATACAGGACGCATTTGTGGAGTAAAAAAGCGGATTTCCGGCGGGCGCGGGGAAAAAGGGGAGCGCCGCCGCGCCGGAAGCTGTGGTATAATGCACAAGAGAAAACCTGCGGCGCAAATGACGGGAAAAAAGTGCGCGGGGGGTGTATGCTAAGCGTACGGGAGGGAACGGCATGGATTGGTCGGAGCGGATGAACCGGGTGATGGACTACGTGGAGGAAAACCTCTCGGGGCCTCTTTGCGAGGCGAAAATCGGCCGCATCGCCGCGTGTGCGTTTTCGACCTTTCAGATTTCGTTCGCGCAGATCGCGGGCATCCCATTTTCGGAGTACGTGCGCAGGCGGCGTCTGACGCTGGCGGCTTACGACCTGCAAAACACGGACGAAAGCGTGCTGGATATCGCGCTCAAATACGGCTACAGCTCGCCGGACGCCTTCCGCGTGGCCTTCAAAAGGCTGCACGGCGTGGCGCCCACCAGGGTGCGCGCGCGGGGCACGCCGCTGACGTTCTACTGCAAGCTTACATTTGAACTGACGGTAAGGGGGATCGAGCAGATGGAATACGCGATCTTGGAAAAGGGGCCCTTTCGGGTGCTGGGCGTGCGGCGCACCACGCCCTACGGCGGGGGCACGTGGGCCGTGGTGAAGGCGGACGGCTCAGGCGCGCGCGTGCGCGAGGTCAGCGGCCGCTTCTTCGACCTGGGGCTGTGCTTTGGCTTTGGGCCGGACGGCAGCAACGATTACATGTGCGCCGTGGAGTGGGCGGGCGAGGCGCAGCCGGGCTTTGAGGTTTACGACTACCCGGCGGCGACCTGGCTGCGCTTTGAGGCGAAGGGGAAGATTTCCGCGGGCACACTGGGCGAGGTCTGGCGGCGAATTAACGGGGAGTTCCTGCCGCACAGCCGCTACGAGAAGAGCGGCCTTGCGACCATCGAGCGCTACGTGCGGTGGGACGAGGCGGCGGACCTGTGCGACGTGGAAATCCTCATCCCGGTGCGGGAGAAGGATAGGGAAGAGGAGCCCTGCGGAAAGGTCTGAAAGCATCGTGTGAATGCAGCGGATGGAAGGCCGTGCCTGCTGTATGGCAAATGGAAGGGAAAGCATATTCCAATTTACGGAGAGATGGTTAGAAGATGAAAGACAGGATATGTAAATGTATGGCCCCCTTTTTTTACGCGCTGCCAGGTGTTGCAGTTGGAATATTGGTCATGTATGCTCACGAGATTTCCGCAGCTATTTACATGCAAAATTTTGTATTTCTAATCATATGTAGTGCCATAGCAATGGCATATATGGCTTGGACATCCAATTCAAGGATAGGGGAAATCGGAACGATTGCCATGGCTATTGCAAGCGTTCTTTTTTTGGCAAGTTCTTTTTTATCTGACGGAGTAGAGGGCGTCCACAGATGGATTCAAATCGGGCCGGTTCATTTCAATGCTGCGTTTATTGCATTGCCGATAGTATTGATTGCAATAAATAGGCTTTTAGAAGACGGCTATTTGAAGATTTGTGCTGTTCTTGTACTTGCTACAGCGCTTCTTCTTTTTCTACAGCCGGATGCTTCCATGATAAGTGCGTTTTCTGTCGCTTTACTGCCGGTTATGTGTACGAAGCGTCGGCATAAATTGTGGAATTTTGCCGTCGTGGCGATACTGCTCTTTCTCTCAGCCGTCTCATGGAGGAATAGAGATGGTCTACAACCTGTTTCATACGTGGAGGATATCCTTGTCCTGGCAGCGGAAAGCGGTTGGGTGTATCTGTCTTTCTGCGTATCCGCTCTTTTGGTTATGCTATGGCCGTTTGTGAGGCCGAATGGATTTCAGCAGTGCAGAGGAATATCCATAAGTTTAGGTTTGTTCTTTTTGGTTTTAATTCTGAGCGCCTTGTTTGGTCATTTTCCAGTGCCGTTAATTGGCTATGGAATCTCACCGATTTTGGGATATATCATATCGGCTGCATATGTCGTAAAGAAGCGTTATTTATAGTATCTGTTTGCGTACGGCCTGCCCGAGGATGCGGGGAAGATATCGGCAGTTCATAGTTGATCATAGAATGAGATAAATGACAATTAGTAAATGTCAAAAATGAGAGAGAGCTTTATGTATAAAAATAAGGCCGGGGATGGCGGCAATAATATCTGCGGTCAGAGGATAAAGGAAATCAGAGAGAAGTTGCCAGAAAAAACGTCACAAAGAAAGCTGGCGGATATGCTTCAAAGAGCAGGATTGGATCTGGATAAAAATGCGGTGCAGAGGATAGAGAGCGGCAAACGGTTCGTGACGGATATTGAATTGAAAGTTATCGCGGAGGTTTTACGTGTGAGTTATCAGGATTTGCTGGATGATTAGGGGGGTGTACTCAAATCGCACGGTTGACACAAATGTAAGAACAAAATTTAAAGAATGCAGAGAATGAATTCGGTAAATTTGGAGGACAAATGGACGTCCTTATTTCGCTTGCAAAAGGGCTTGAGCGTCCCAAACCCTAGCTCCGCGGAGTTTGCCCTGCGCTGGAAATGAATAGGGAAAAGGAGCTTCGCGGCAAAGTCCGCAGGGCTCCTTAAATTGTTGACAAACCCATCGAAGGCAGAGAAACCAAAAGCCGTCTGCAAGACTGTAATCGTATCGCCCGGCTTTGCCGGGCGGGCGGGGCTTTTTCCGGAGCAAAACGTAGTTTTGCGGAGCGAAAAAATTACCCCTAACCTCGGCAAAGCGGCGTATGCCGCTTTGCCGACACGCAGAGGAGCCTCGCGGCAAAGTCCGCAGGGCTCCTTTTCAAATTCGTCATTCTTTTTTATCTGTTTAGTTCAGCCGTGCGAGCACCGGCCTATCAGGATTGCGCCCTGCGTTTCGAGGAAGAAGCCGTCGTTGGGTATGTCGATGCGCGTTTCCTCGACGTTCGGATCGATCGTGTACGTTTGCAGCTTTTCGCCCAGCAGGCTGTAGACCGTCACGGTCCCCGGAACGTTCCGTATGCTTGCGCAGGCATAGTAGATGGAGAACGACCGGGACTCCCCAAGGGGAAGCTGCACAGGGCAGAAGTAGCGGCCGTTTTGCGAAAACAGGCCGTCGTTTTTCGCCCAGGAGATCAGCGCCTCCGCGCGCATGGGCTCGATTTGGCCGTCTCCGGCGAAGATCAGCTCCGCGCCCTGCGGCAGGTAAAAGGTGCAGGCGCCGGGCCCGTCCAGCGCGAGGAGCTGCTCCTCGTAGGGCTCCGACGCGCCCACGTATACGCTCGCGTGGCCCTTCCCGCTTTGGGTCAGGGTGTAGAGCCCCGCGGGCAGGCCGTCCGCCGGGCCGTACTCCCCCGGCGGCAGCGTGGGGCCGCCGTCCAGCACCCAGCCGTCGGTCCGGCAGAGGGTGAAGCCCTCGGCGGGCACGAAGCCCGTCAGGAAGTCGTATCCCCGCATGCGCACCTGCAGGGTGTCGCCCAGGTCCGCGAGTAGCTCGCACCACTCGCCGGCAGGGACGGTTCGCCCCTCGGCGTCGATTTCGTCGGGCACGACCCGTATGGGCACGTCGCCCGCCGCGTGCACGCCGTAGCCGATGGCGGGCAGGCTGCCGCCCAGCAGCGCGTTTTGCCCGACCGGCTCAAGCGCGTCCGCGGGCAGGTAGCCCTGGCGGCTGCCCAGCGTCACGTGGCAATACGCGCCGTCCACGCTCTCGCCCAGCACCGACACGCGCGCCCCCCGCGGCAGCGTGCCGCAGGCGCGCGCCGTCTCCGCGGGCCGCTCAAGCAGCGTGGCCTGCGCCTCGCGAACCTGAGCCACCGGCACCTCGCAGACGATCTCCTCGGGGTTGCTCTCGTAATGCTGCGACGCCGGGATGTAACCGGTCGTGGGGGTGTCAGGGTACCATCCGAGCGAGACGGAGAGCCAGTCGCCGTCCTCCGCGCCGCGACTGTTCATGCGCGCGCCGGTGTAGTACAGGCCGCGCACCAGCGCGTCGGGGTCCGGGGCCGCGCGCAGCACGACGCGCCCGCCCGGCGTTTCGGCGCGCGCTACGCTGGGGTAGGTCGCGGTGTCGTCGTAGGCGAGCGCGGGGGCGGCAAAGAGCGACAGCAGCAGCAGCGCGGCGAGCGTCCTCGCTCTGAACATAAAAGCGCCTCCCTTAGCGTTTTACTCGCTTTTCGGCTCAGCCGTTCGTGCCGTCCGCGTTGCCGTAGCGGGGGAAGGAATCCATCAGGTCCACCAGGTCCTGGATGTAGTCGCTTTCAAACGAATCCCCGATGCGCAGCAGGCCGTTGGGGTCGTAGCTGACGCGCCCGTTCAGGTAGAGGAGCGCCCGCGCCTCGCCGTACAGGTCGCGCGTGATGGAATACCAGGTGTCCAGCTTGAAGCGGCGGGGCATGTCGTCGGGCTCTACGCCCGTGACGCTATCGAGCGAGGGGTACAGGCACAGGGACTGCTTTCCGAAGGTGATTTCGTGGTCGTCGATGACCGGGGCGTAGGGGTCGTCCGGCACGGTGTAGGGCGTGTCCTTTTCGCGCGTCTCTCCCTCGTAGGTGTCGATGTCCGTCATGGTGAAGAGGAACCGGTCGTAGTTGCGCACGATTTGCAGCTTGCCCACGAGGTACATGTTGCTGCCCACCAGATCCAGCACCTTGACGCCGTAGTTCGGGTCGATGTCGTACAGGTCGATGGGGGTGAACATCATCCACTGGGTGGTGATGCCCTCGTCGATGTCGCGGAAGCGGATGCCGCGCGTGCAGACGGTGTTGTTGTTTAGCACGAGCAGCATGCGGTAGATGTAGGTGCTGTAAAGCTGCGCGCCGTCCGCGTACAGCTCCACGCGGTAGGGGACGGTCGCGGACTTCTTGAAGTCCAGGAAGATTTCGGGCGAGGTGAAGGCGGCCTTCGCGTTTTTGTACACGCGGTTGAAGATCGTCTTGTCCCGGCCGTCGGGCGTCTCGTTTTCGTCGAGGATGACCTTGAGGCGGACCTCTGCGCCCTCGGGCACGGTGGCGGTCACCTTGACGTAGCGCGCCTTAAAATAGCGCTCGGAAAGAAACGCCTGCGTGCCCGAGGCGTCGAGGTTGCAGGTGTAGAGGGGTTCCTTGCCGCGCGCGGCGAGCGAGGACGCGGGCAGGGCGCAGACGAGCAGGGCGCAGCACAGGGCGAGCAGCAACAATTTCTTCATCATAAAAAGGAGCCTCCTTCCAAATCACGTCTACTATTGTAACGCATACAAGCGCCCGATTGTTCCGGGAATGGAAAGTTTTCCGGCCCGTCCTTGACAGGCGCTTTCGCGCCGCCTACAATAAAAGTCGGAACACGCACGACAAGGAAAGCGAGGATACGGCATATGGAGAAGATGCAGGGCATGGGCGGCTTTTTCGTCGCGCTGGTGACGCCCTTTGACAGGGAAAACCGATTGAACGAGGACGCGCTTTGCGCGATCATCGAGCGCACCCTATCGCAGGGCGCGAGCGGCATGCTGCTGGGCGGCAGCAGCGGCGAATGCTTCCTGATGAGCCACGAGGAGCGCGTGCGCGGCTTTGAGGTCGCCGCGCAGTTTAAGGGCAGGACGCGCCTGATGGCCTCCTGCGCCGCGATTTCCACGGACGAGGCCATCGACTACGCAAGGCGCGCGGCCGCGCTCGGCTACGACGCGCTCGTCTCGACCGTTCCCTTCTATTATAAGTTCGGCATGGAAAACGTCGCCCGCTACTTCCGCGACATCCGCGAGGCGGTGGACCTGCCGCTGTTTCTGTACAACTTCCCGGGCAACACAGGCGTGGAGATCGACTTTTCGCACCCGGAGGTTCGCCGCATGATGACGGACGGCACCATCGCGGGCGTGAAGCAGACCAGCCTCAACCTGCACCAGATCGAGCGGCTGAAGACCCTGAATCCGAATCTCGTGATCTACGGGGGCTACGACGAGGTGTACTTGGGCGCGCGCATTTTGGGCGCGGACGGGGCCATCGGCTCGACGTTCAACTTCACGCTGCCGCTGTTCACGAAGATCGAGGAGGCCTACGCCCGCCGGGACATCGAGGCGGCGCAGGGCCTGCAGACGCGCGCCAACCACATCATGGAGGCGCTGGTGACGTGCAGCCTCTTCCCGTCGATCAAGCACATCCTGAACGTGCAGGGCATCGACGCGGGCGAGTGCCGTCGGCCGTTCCCGCGCCTCACCGACGCGCAGAAGGCGCACGTGGAAAAGGTGGTCGCGCAGAACCTGTAAGGGCGTCTTGGGGCGGACATGGGGGTGTCCGCCCTGTTTGCTTTCGGAGAAGTGAAGAGGAGGAGGACGTTCAAATGAAGAAAAAGCTGTTTTTCCTTTGCGCGCTTTTCGCGCTGCTGGCGCTCGCCCTGCCCGCGCTGGGGGAGCGCGTGGAGCTGCTGGACGGGCGCATCACGGTCGAGCTGCCGGAGGGGGTCGATTTCGCCGTGCGGGGGAGCGTGACGGAGGAGCAGGCCCGAAAATTCCCTGTTACAATATATGGACAGGATTTAGAGTCGTACATGGAAAAAAGGAATTACCAGATATATGGAAGACGAGATGACTCTTTAATTGAGTTTTGGGTATCCATAGAAGATTCCGGTACGAGCGACGGTTTTGTGGGGAACGATCTCGCTGATCTTGTTGAAGCGGCGAAAGAGTATGGCGAACTGGGTATCGAAGAAAGTAAAGCAAGAATCTATGTGCATCCGCAGATGCCTTTTATGGTTTTCGATAATTTGCTCAAAGATGCATCCGGTTCATTTTCGGGCCTTTTTTCCCGGAATTACAACACTATGTACGAAGGGTATTTTGTTGAGGTCGGATGCAGTGCAGGTATGGCGGAATGGGAAGACGATGTCGATGCGATTCTCTCTTCAATCGTAGATAATATATCGTTTTCCGGTCTTCCCTATTATCACACTTATTATGTGGCGGAGAATGAGGCGAATGGTGAGCAACAGCTTTCCTGCGGTATAAATCTGACGCTCCCAAAGGGATGGATGAAGCTGTCTGCGGACAAACGGGAAACCAGCTCAATCGATACCTTTGTAAGTAACGGCGTTTGGCTGGTCGCTGAGGCGATAGACATGTATGGTTATTATGCGATGGGGTCTTCGCCGTGTGATCGTTCAGAGATTTATTTGGGCAGTGAATTGTATTCTTTTGAGGAAGCGCAGGTGTTGTTTGATGCGATGAACGCTGCTTTTAACAGCGATGCGGCGGCAGAGTCGCTGGCTGCGCTTATCAGTTTACAGACCCCGCCGGATGCTGTGTTTTTTCCTGAGGTTGTAGAAGAGGAAACTCAACTTAGAAGTGAACGGATGGAAATAAACGGAACGACGTTTTACCATATCCAGAAGCGTTTCCTGGGGACTATCGACAACGACGTGGTCATTTGCAGAAAGATGCCGTATGCGGTCGATATTTATATGACGGTCAAGGATGCCCGTCTGTATAGTTTTATCGGCACCGTTTATTTTCGGGACGTAGATACCTCCGGCATCCCGGAGATCATGCAGTCCATCACCTACAGCTTTCAATAACCCCGCGCCCGCATTTTACCACGCGCAAGAAAACGCGCCCTTTGTGCGTTTTATGGCTGACATCCCACTTTGGAAAGGGAGGGAACGCGATGAAACGCACCCTTGGTTTTTTGATGGCGCTCTGCCTGCTGCTCGGCGCGGCGTCCCACGTGTCGGCCGCGGGCACGCAGGTCGCGCTTTCGGCCCCCGCGGACAGCGCGGAGGAATACGTCGTCACCCAGTCCATGGCCGTTGGCGCGGACGCGGTCTATCTGCTCACCGCGGGCGGCCTGTACCGCTGGAGCGGCGAGGGCAGCGCCCAGTGGCTTTGCGAGGCGCAGGGCGGCAGCGAAATGCTGATCTCCTCGGACGACGGCGCGGTCTACGCCTACCGCCAGGAGACCGGCGAGCTGGGGCGCGTCGGGGACGCGGGCGTCTCCTGGTACGCGGCGCTTGCGGCGGACTTCATGCAGGCGGTGGAGTATGAACAGCCGGTTCACCGCTGGGTGAACGCCGCCGCCGTGCTCGACGGCCGGCTGTACGCCGCCGTCAGCGGCGACGCCTCGAACGACTACCGCGTGCAGCTCGCCGCGTTCGACGTGGCCACCGGCAAGGGGGAGCTGCTGGATTTGGGCGGCGCGCAGCTCGTCGGGCTCGTCCCCTACCGGGCGGGCAGGCTGCTGCTCCTGGTGCGTCAGGAGGACGGCCGCCTGGACGCGGTGGAGTACGACCCCAAAACGCGCGCGCTGGGCGAGACGTTCGCCACCTTCGAGGAGGGCTACGCCGCGGGCGTGGCCTACAGCGAGGCGCAGGACAGCCTCTTCTACGTGCAGTCCTCGACCGTCCTGCGCCTGCCCCGGGACGGCCAGCCGGAGATCGTGGCCTACCTGCCGGAGGCCTACGTCGCCGAGGGCGTGCTGCTGGCGGACGGGCGCTACGCCGCGCGGCTCGCGCAGTCGCTGTTCGTCTCCTCCCTCGACCCGGCGGATCTGCCCGACCGCGTGCTGGTGGTGCAGGGAAGAGCCGTGATCGAGGAGGCGGTGCGCGCGTTTCACGAGCGCTATCCCGACGTGCCCGTCGTCCCGGCGGAAATTTCCTATGAGAGCGCGGAGGAAATCGCCCAGGCGATCACCGGCGGCGAGCAGAGCGTCGACGTCTTCTCCCTCGACCTGGCGGGCGGCGTGCGCGCGCTCATCGACAAGGGCTACGCGTTGGACCTGTCCGCGAGCGAGCCGATTTCGGCCTTCACGCAGAGCCTGTACCCCGTGTTCGCGGACGCGGTGCGCACAAAGGGCGGCGCGCCCGCGGCGGTCTACAGCTACGCCTCCGCGGGCGGCATGCTCGAGGTGGACACGGACCTGTGGGCGCGCTACGACCTGGGCGAGTACCCCGAGACGTTTGGGGAGCTGATCGACCTGATCGGCCGCTGGGAGCGAGAATTTGCGGCGGACAACCCGGACGTCGCCCTGTTCAACTACTACGGCGACCCCGCGGAGCTCACGCTCCTGGCGCTTCAAAGCTTCATCCTCCAATACGGCCGGGAGGGAGAAATCGTCGACTTTTCAAACCCCGCCCTGCGGGACGCGCTGCTCAAGATCGCGGCCCTGCCGCGGGACGACGCCGACTGGGATTCGCTGTCGGACAGCGAGCGCGAGGAGCGAAACCGCCGGACCAGCCGCGTGTCGATCGTAAACATCGGCAGCAACGCGTTCGCGGAGGGAACGCCCTCCTGGCAGAGCACGGACGGGGGCAGGCTGCACCTGATGCCCATGCCGCCCTTCGAGGCGGGCCGGGAGGGCTCCGCGGTGCTGTACGGCACGGTGACGTTCGCCAACCCCCAGAGCAAGAACGCCGACCTGGCGATCGCCTATCTGGAGTGCGCGCTGGCGGCCTTAAAGCCGCAGGATGCGCGGCTGATTTCGCCCGCGTCCGACGAGCCGGTGCCTCAGGAGAACGCGGAGGAAATCCGGCGCGAGATGCAGACGGGCCTGGAGGAGGCAAAGGCCCTGCGCGAGGAAGCGCAGGAGGCCGACAAGCCCGACTACGACGCGCTGATCGACTACTACGAGTCGTGGCTCGAAAACGCGGAGGAGTACCGGTGGCGCGTGAGCGCGGCGGGCCTGGCCCGCTGGCGGGAAATCGCCCCGTTGGGCCTGCTTCCGGCCAACGCGCCCCTGCTCGCCTATGACGGGGGCGCGGAGCAGATCTTAACGCTGGCGGACCGCTACATGGCGGGCCAGCTCGACGTGGACGCGTTCCTCTCGGAGCTGACACAAAAGGCGCGTATGATCCAGCTGGAAGGCGCGTAATGTTTTTCATTAGAAAATCATGAGAACGGAAAGAAAACGCGGGGGATTCCCGTCATATGGATGGTTAAAAACTGGACGCGCAGGAAGACTGAAGGCATTTTTCCCGTGCAGACAGGAAATGCGCGCCCGGGGTCGAATCATACACACTATGTCGTGGGGCGGGCGGGGAACGTCCGCCGCGAGGAAGATGGAGGAAACAGGATGATGAAAAAGACGATGGCGCTCGTAATGGCGCTCATGCTCATGCTTACGGCCGTCTGCGCGCAGGCGACCGGCATCGTGATCGGCGGGGGCTCCGGCGGCGGCGGTGTGGTCGTCGGCGGGGCCGCCGATTCCGTGGCCATGCAGATCGGGGACGACGACGAGGAGGAAGAGACCTCGAACGCCCCGATGATCAAGGCCGTCTCCGGCGGCAACGCGACGATCTTCCCGCGCACGCAGGAAGGCGACACCTACGATTACGCGGACGACGCGGCCGTCTCCGGCGGCAAGCTGTACATCCGCGGCCAGCGCCTGTACGCGTACGCGGGCGGCGCGCAGGAGCTGGAAACGCTCTTCGACTACAGCAAGATCGGAAACGGCTCCAGCATCCGCTACGCCGGCAACGGCATGAAGCTGGACGAGATGGATCTGACCGACGAACAGCGCGCGCAGTACGAGAGCTTTCCGACCTACCTCGTCTCGGGCGGAGATCAGCTCTACGGCGTCAACGCTTTGACCGGCGCCTACGGCCCGATCGTCGACGGGTTCATCCAAAAGACGGTGAACCTCTCGTGGGACGACATGTCCATTCAGGACGGCGATTACAGCTACGCCCGTAGCGTGAACAGCTTCACCCTCGTGGACGGCGCGCTGTACGCCTCGCTGGGGCCGCAGTCGAGCAGCTACGGCTACAATGAATTTACGCTGGTGAAGTACGACCTTGCGACCGGCGAGCGCACCGAGCTGTCCGCCAAGGCCGCGATGAACATCGTGCCCTACAAGGACGGCAAGCTGCTCATCGGCGGCTACGGCGCGGACGACGACTGGGGCAAGAAGGTCCAGGTCTACGACCCCGCGGCCGACGCGGTGGGGGCGACCCTCATCGCCTCGCGCGACAGCAGCGATCCGTCCTCCACGGGCCTGTCGTACAACGCGGGCGGCTTCACCTACGACGCGGCGAGCGACACGATCTACTACTATCAGGAGGGCGAGGTCTTCGCCACGAAGGACGGCCAGACGATGGAATCCGTCGCCTACGTCTCCACCAACGGCGTGAGCGACGACGCGGTGGCGGGCATCCTTACGGGCGGCTTCTACGCGGTGGAGACCTACGACGGGCTGTACGTGCGCTCGCTCGACCCCGCGCAGCGCCCGGAGCGCGCGCTGCGCATCCTCGGCGGCTACATGGACGACACGGCCCGCGGCTTCGCGGATGAAAACCCGAACGTGCCGCTGGTGTTCGTGGACCGCTGGCTCTCCGGCGCGGAGTCCATCCGCAACGACATGGTCTCCGGCGACAGCAACGTGGACATCTACGTGGTGAGCCTGCGCTCGGGCTTCACGCAGCTCATGGAAAAGGACTACCTCACCGACCTGTCCAGCTCCAAGGCGCTGGTGGACGACGTGAACACCATGTACCCGCAGATCGCGGAGTCGATCATGAAGGACGGCAAGCTCTACGGCTTCCCGCAGTCCTTTAACATCAACGCCTGGATGTTCAACGAGACGGCCTGGGAAAAGCTGGGCATGGGCGAGATGCCCACGACCTTCACGCAGTTCTTCGAGGGCCTGGCGGACTGGGAGGAAAACCGCGCCGAGGAGAACCCCGAGTACTGCTACATCAACCTCTACAGCGGCAAGGAGCAGCTCTTCGGCCTGCTGCTTCAGCAGTACATCGCCCAGTACGACACGGGCGAGGCGCCGCTTTCCCTCTCCGACCCCAAGTTCGTCGACGCCGTCAAGCAGGTGGAGGCGATGGACCTGCCCACCTACGACTGGTCCACGATGACGCAGGAGGAGATGGACGCGGCCAACGAGCTGTTCAACCGCAAGTGGCTGTTTGAAACCTACTCCTACAACATGCTGGGCCGCATGTACTACGGCGACGACGACGTCATCCGCAACATCGCGCCGATGACCTTCGCGGAGGGCGAAAACCCGGCGATGCTCGCGGACATGAGCGTGTACATCGTCAACCCCAACTCCAAGAACGCGGACCTCGCGATGCAGTACCTGGAGTACTGCGCCGCGAACATGCAGACGGAAATGGACTACATGATCCATCCCGACCGCTCCGAGCCCGTGCGCGACCCGTACTACGACAGCAACCTTAAGAGCATGAACAAGTACCTGAAGGAACTGGAGGAGCAGCTCGAGAAGGCGGGCGAGGTCGAGAAGGTGGACATTCAGGCGCAGATCGATTCCTACAAGGAGTGGATCGAGGAGTACAGCCAGAACGAGTGGTCCATCAGCGCGGAGTCCATCGAAAACTACCGCAAGCTCGCGGGCAACATGGTCATGGGCAGCCACTCGCAGCTCCTGTCCTACAGCGACGAGAGCGGCGGACTCGCCCAGATTCAGGAAATCCTGACCAGGTACCTGGGCGGCCAGATCAATGCCGAGCAGATGGCCAAGGAAATGGACAAGAAGCTCGAAATGATCTACATGGAAAACCAGTGATGAAAGCGCGGGGCGTTCTCGTGTGCGCGCGCCCGGACGAAGCCGGTGGCTTCCTCCGGGCGCGCGGCGCTGGGGCGCAAAGCCGCGCGGGGAGCCTCTACTAGCAAAGGAAGGACCAATAGCATGTTCAAGCAAAAGCGCATGCTGGCCGTTTTTCTGCTGCCGGGCATGATCGGCCTGCTGATCTTCTACATCCTCCCCTTCTTCGGGGGCATGTACTTCAGCGTCACCGACGGCTCGCGGCAGAACAATTTTGTCGGCATCGCCAATTACGTGAGCGTCTGGCAGAACCAGATGTTTCAGACGGGCCTACTCAACACCCTGACGCTTTCGCTCATCTGTGCGCCGGTCATCTTCGTGACGGCCTTTTTTCTGGCCGCGATGCTGCGCACCCTGGGCGACAGTTCCACGGCATACCGCAATATCCTGCTGCTGCCGTACCTGATGCCCTCCGCGGCGATGCTGATCCTCTTCCTGATCCTCTTCGACTACGGCGGGCCGATCAACCGCGTGCTTCAGGCGCTGGGGCTCGACCGCGTCCTGTGGAAGGAGTCGGGCGCCATGCGCGTGCCGGTCGTGGTGCTCTACGTGTGGAAGAACCTGGGCTTCTCCGTGGTCATCTTCTCCTCCGCCCTGCAGGCGGTGCCAAACGCCCTGTACGAGTACGCCTCGCTCGAGGGCGCCTCGCGCCTTCGCCAGGAAATTTCCATCACGCTGCCCATGATCTCCCCGACCGCGTTCCTGGTGTTCGTGCTCGCGTGGATCAACGCCTTCAAGATCTTCAAGGAGGTCTTCTTCATCGGCGGCGCTTACCCGGACATGTCGTGTTACACCCTGCAGCACTTCATGAACAACATGTTCCAGAAGATCAACTATCAATACGTGACGACGGCGGCCTATTCGTTCGCCGCGATCGTGCTCGTGCTGTTCGGCATCCTGTACTTCGCGGAATCGAAAAAGCGCGTGAGCATGTAGCGCCCAAGGAGGAATTATTTTCGTGCTGAGAAGAAAGCACCGCAAAAAGCGGCATCCGTTTTTGCACCTGTTCCTGGGCGCGCTCTCCGTGCTGCTGCTCGTGCCGATCGTGTTCACGGTCTTCTATTCGTTCTTCCCCAAGTCGGAGATGAGCGCTTACCTGAAGATGCGCGACAATTACGACATCACGCAGCTCCTGCCGATTCTGCTCTCGCCCAAGATCGCGACGCTTCGCCAGTATTACACCATCCTCATCGAGGACCCGACCTATCTGAAGCTGTTTTTGAACTCCCTGCTCTACGCGGGGCTGATCCTCGCGGGGCAGGCGGTCTTCGTGCCGATGATGGCCTATTCGCTCAGCCGCTTCACGTTCAGGGGAAGGGAAGCGATCTTCTTCCTCGTGCTCGCGCTGATGCTGATGCCCTTTCAGGTCACCATGGCGCCCAACGTCATAGCGCTGCGAAGCCTGGGGCTCATCAACACCGTGTGGGCGGTCGTGCTGCCCATGTGGTTTTCGCCCTTTTACATATTCTTGCTGCGTCAGTTCATGATCGCCATCCCGAACGAAATGTTCGAGGCCGCGATGATCGACAGCGCGGGCGCCTGGCGGTGCTACTTCGCCGTGATGCTGCCCGTCTGCCGCCCGGTGCTGGGCGCGGCGGTCGCCCTTTCGTTCGCGGATAGCTGGAACATGGTCGAGCAGCCGCTGGCCTATTTGCAGGACCAGATGCAGATGCCGCTGTCCGTCATGTTCAACAGCCTCACCGAATCGAACGCGGACGTCGTGTTCGCGGGCGCGGCGCTGTACATCATGCCCATGCTGCTGATCTACCTGTACTTCCAGGAAGACATTCTGCTCGGCGTGCAGCTTTCGGAGCTGAAATAAACTGCCATTTCGGAGGAAGAAATCCATGAAGAAAATCGCGGTGCGCGGGGCGATCATCCTCGCGATATTGGTGGCGTGCAGCATGTTCTTCGCGCAGACGATCGTGACCATCACGACGCCGAAGATCAAGCTGGAAGAAGCGCGCCAGGGCAAGTTCGAGGACAAGATGTCGCTTCGCGGCAAGCTCTACTTTGCAAAGACGGAAAACGTCACGCCCGAGGGACTGGAAAGCGGCTCGTCGATCCAGATCGACAAGCTCAAGGTCAAGGCGGGCGACTTCGTAACGGCGGGCACGCTGATCGCCACCGCGAAGATCTCCGACAGCTACGACAAGACCGTGGACGAGGCGCGCGAGGCGCTCTCCAAGGCGTACGCGGATTACCGCGACAACGAGATCGCCTACATCCGCCTCACGCCCAACACCGATTCGGACAAGAACAGCGCCTACCGCCGCGCCGCGGACGCCGAAATCGAGCTGCAGGACGCGCAGATCGACCTGCTGACCGCCGCCGCGCAGGCGGGCGTCGTGCTGCCCGCGGACACGTCCAAGTGGGCGGAGATGATCCAGCAAAGCGGCGATCCGGCGCTCATCGAGAAGATGGAGGGCGTGATCGACAAGAAGCTGGCGCTCAACAAGGCGAACGACGCCTTCATCGAGACGTACTCCGAGAGCCGCACGAAGAAGGAGCTGTACGAGTTCATCCAAAAACGCGAGAGCCTGCAAAAGGCGATCGACGAGGCCGAGGAAAAGCTGATCGACCTGGTCGCCAAGAGCGAGGCGCTGCGCGCCATCCGCGCGCCGCACGACGGCTACATCACGGAAATGAACATCGCGGAGGGCGAGGCCTACGACGGCAGCAAGGCCGCCTACGCCATGAGCGTGGACTGCGAGCCCGTGCTGCGGGTGGACGTCTCCTCCTCCAAGCGCGAGTTCACCGAGGGCATGCGCGCGGACATCAAGAGCGAGTTTGACGACATCAAGTCCTCCGTCACGGCCGTGACGCGCGAGGGCACGAGCGAAAAATACCTGCACGTCGCGCTGGAACCAAACACGATCACGAAGCTAGGCGGCCTGCGCAGCCTGATGGATCAGGAGCTGGACGTCAAGGTCACCTACAAGGCCAAGAATAACTCCACGCTGGTGCCCGCCTCGGCCGTGCGCAACGAGGGCGAAAACCTCGACTACGTGTACACGGTGGAGTACGCCTATAACTTCTGGGGCACGCAGATGAAGGCGGTCAAGCAGTCGGTGACGGTGCTCGAGCGCAGCGACACGATCGTCTCCGTGCAGGAGGATTTGCGCGGCACGAAGCTTTGCGACAAGGAAGACCGCGCCATCGAGGACGGCAAGAGCGTCATGGAGTACGTCAACTAAGACGCCCGCCGCCTTCACCGCCGGGGGACACGCCCTTGGAAATCCCATCAAATGCGCTTTGAAAGCATCCTGAAAGGGGACTCATGTATGCCCAAACGCCCGGCAAAGCTGGCGGTCTTCGTGCTGCTGCTCGGGGTGCTGCTGTCCGCTTATGCCGTCTATTCGATCTACGCCGTGCCGGGGCTGCTGCAATACGCGGTGCTCGCGGACGCGGAGACCCCGGCCGATGTGACGGACCCCGACGCGCCCAAACAGGACAGCCGGCTCAAGCAGCGCATGGAATCGCTTTCCGACATGACGGAAACCGCGCTCGAGGGCGCGGTGACCGTGCACACGCTGTCCGGCTACGCGCCGCAGGTGACGGTCACGGCCGAGGGGGGAGACGCCGCCTCCGGCGCGCTGAGCGCGGTGGGGAAACGCTACTTCGAGCTCTACCCCCGCTATCTGCAAAGGGGCCGCCTCTTCTACCCGGAGGAGCTTGAAGACGGCGCGCGCGTCGCGCTGATGGACGAGCAGTTCGCGCTCAAGGTCTTCCGCATGGTGGACGTGGTGGGCCGCGAGATCACCGTCGGCGGGGAAACCTACCGCGTCGTGGGCGTTCTGCGCCATACGCGCAGCGCCGGCGAGGAGACGGAGTACGGCCTCTACCTGCCGCTCGCCGCCGTGGCGGACGTGGGCGGCCCGCAGCTTCAAACGCTGAACTTCACCGCGCGCCCGGTCGAAAACGGCGGCGCGATGACGACCTTCAAGTCCGTGGCCACGGGCTGGATGCCCGGGGGCACGCTGTACGACCTGCGCCAGGAGCAGGTGGGCGCGACGATCTGGCTGCGCTTTTTGCTGTGCGGGCTGGGCTTTGCCGTGTGGGGCTTCCTCGTGGGCCGCTTCACGGACGGCGTGCGCGCCTTCACCGCGCGCACGAACGCGCGGCTTCGCGAGCGCTACATGGCGCAGATCTTCCCGTGGTTCATCTGGAACATCCTCTGGCGCGCGGTCGCGGTGGCGGCGCTGGCGATCGCGGCGGCGCTGCTCTTCAACCAGATGCTCTCGCCCGTGTACTTCTACCCGGAGTACATCCCGGCGGTGCTGGTGGAGCCGGAGGACATCGCCGCGACCTTCTGGAAGCTGCAAAGCCAGAACGGCGCGCAGGTGCTGCTGCGCACGGCGGAGAGCATCCGCGTCGCGTTTTACGCGGGGCTGTGCCGCTGGGGCGCCGCGCTGACGCTTTCGGGCCTGCTCATCTGGGCGGTGAAGCGCAGGAAGCCCGCATGAACCGCGGCGTTCGAGTTTAAAAGGGCGCGCGTCCTTCGCGGCGCGCGATAAAGGAGGCCGGCTTCGATGAAACGGGCGATGATCGGCGGCGTGCTGTCCCTGCTGGGCACGATCTGGGGGATCGCGGCGCTGCTGTACGCCGGCAGCCATCTGGTTTCAGCCTGGACGACCCCGCCGGGGAGGTTTTGGTCCACGGTGCTGGAGACGGGCATGGCGTTCCCGCTCTTGTTCTCATTCGTGCTGCTCGTGCTGGGGCTCGCCGCCATGGGCGTCGAGTACTTTCGGAAGGACAATTCATGACGTTATCGCCTCTGCGGCCTCGTGCGCAGGGGCGATATTTTTGCGTTTTCATAGCCAGGCGGCGCGATGTATGGTAAACTGTTTCCAAGAGCTACGGCAAAAGGAGGTTTCCCCATGAAAAAACTTGTTTCCATCCTGCTGTGCGCCTGCCTGCTGGCGCTTTCCTGCGCGCCCGCGCTCTGCGAGGTGCAGACGGTCATGACCCCCGAGCCGCCCAGCCTGCAAAACTTCACGGCGGCCACGCTTTCGGGCGAGGAGGCCACGCAGGCGCTGTGGGCGCAGGCGGACCTCACGATGGTGAACGTCTGGGCGACCTACTGCACGCCGTGCCTGTCCGAGATGCCGGACCTGGGCGCGCTCGCCGCCGAGTACGCGGAGGCGGGGGAGGTGCAGATCGTGGGCATCGTCATGGACGTGGTGAACCAGGATCTTCAGATCGACGAGGCGCAGGTGGAGCTGGCGCGGGAGATCGTCGAGAAGACGAGCGCGGCGTACACGCACCTGCTGCCCTCGCTGGACCTGATCCTCGCGGCGCTGCTGGACATCTCCGCCGTGCCGACGACCTTCTTTGTGGACAGGGACGGCAACCGCGTGGGGGAGACCTACCTGGGCGCGAAGGACCTCGACACCTGGCGTCAGGTGATCGCGGATACGAAGGCGGCCCTGCCGGAATGAAAGCGTTTTTCATGCGCAACCGCGCGGCGCTGATCGTCCTGTGCGCGGGCCTCGCCTTCATCGCGCTGGGTCTTTTCCGCGGCGAGATGCAGACGGTGTGGCGCAAGGCGGTAAACATCTGCATGGAGTGTGTCGGCATTGGATAAGAAGGAAAGAAAGCGGGCCGGCAGGGCGCGCCTTACGGTGCAGGCGTGCTTTGCCGCGCTCACGAACGGCTACGCGCAGGGCTTTTTGAAGGGCACGATCTTCAAGGGCGCGAGCAAGGGGCTCTGCCTTCCGGGGCTCAACTGCTACTCGTGCCCCGGCGCGCTGGGCGCTTGCCCCATCGGCGCGATTCAGGCGACGCTGGGCGCGCGCAGCTACCGCTTCGCCTTTTACGCCTTCGGCTTTCTGATGGTCGTGGGCGCGGTGCTGGGGCGCGCGGTCTGCGGGTTTCTCTGCCCCTTCGGGCTCGTGCAGGACCTGCTGCACCGCATCCCGCTGGGGAAAAAGCGCAAGACCCTGCCCTTCGACCGGGCGCTGCGCTGCCTGAAGTACGTGCTGCTCGGTCTGTTTGTGATCCTGCTGCCGCTGTGTGTGGTGGACATCGTGGGCCAGGGTCAGCCGTGGTTCTGCAAGTACGTGTGCCCCTCGGGCACGCTGCTGGGCGGCATCCCGCTGCTGGCGGCCAACGAGGGCCTGCGCGCGGCGGCGGGCTGGCTGTTCACCTGGAAGTTCGTTTTGCTCGCGGCCGTGTGCGCGCTCTCGGTGGTCTTCTACCGGCCGTTTTGCCGGTACCTTTGCCCGCTGGGCGCGATTTACGGGTTCTTCAACCGCATCGCGCTCTACCGTTACACGGTGGACGCGGACAAGTGCACCGCCTGCGGGGCCTGCGCACGCGCCTGCGGCTTTGGCATCGAGACGTTTAGAAACCCCAACAGCGCGGAGTGCATCCGCTGCGGCGAGTGCCTGCACGCCTGCCCCCACGGCGCGATTCACACGACGCTGCGCGCCCCGAAGCGGGGAAGCGTCGAGCAGCCCGCCCGCCCGATGTAAATTGAGGACGCAAAGCGCCCCCGGCTTTCCAAGCAGAAAAGCCGGGGGCGCTTTCAGGCCGGTCATTCTTCCTTGAGCGGAATCTTGATGACGACCTTCTTGTAGTGCTTTTGGAATTCATTGTGGCAGCAGGCCTTGTGCCCGTCGGAGGGGAAGAGGATCGAGAAGTTGCCGGGCTTCACGCTGACGGTGGTGCACGGGCCGGTCAGGAAGTAGATGTCCTTCTCCGGGTCGTACTCGGAAACGGGCTCCAGCTCCTGCACGTGCGCCCAGGCCATGCGCTCGCCGCCCGCAAAGCAGTATTGCAGGTCGATGTACTTCTTGTGCGCCTCGAGCTGCACGTCTCGAATCTGGCGGGTGTCGCCCTCGGAAACCATGGCGTACATGCCGCCGGACAGCTCGTAACGGCCGGGGTTGAGCGTGTCGCTCTCCGCGAGGAACGCGAACGCTTCCTCCATCATGGGATGCAGGCCATAATAACGCTCCTGCTCTTCTATGCGATCAAAGACCATGTCAAAGACCTCCCTTGCAATGTGCCTTTATCATACCATAAGAATAGAATCGATGTCAACTTGCGCGGGCCCCGTCTGCCCGTTGCAAAAGGCGGGCCGATGCGCTATACTCAAAGGACTAAAACGACCGGAGGGGGAACGCACATGAAAAGACGGGCCGCGATCTGCGCGCTGGCCGCGCTGTGGGCGGCGCTGCTGCTGCCGCTGCTCGTGGGGGCGCTGTGCGCGCACCCGGCGACCGACGACTACGTCTTCGCCTCCATCACCCACCGCACGTGGCTTACCACGCACTCCCTGCCGCACGTGCTCAAGGACGCCGTCGGCTACGCGCTGCGCACCTGGCGCGACTGGCAGGGCACGCTCTCCGGCATCCTGGTGATGACGCTCAGCCCCGCGGTCTTCTCGCTTCAAATTTACCCGCTGCACGTTTTTTTGCTGCTGGCGGCGTGGCTGTGGTCGCTCTTCCTCGTGACGCGGCGGCTGTGCACGCGCTACCTGGGCTTATCGCGCGCGGAGGGGAACGCCGCGTTCTTCGCCCTGTCTCTGCTGCAGCTCCTCTTCTGGCCGGGCTACGTCGAGGGCATCTACTGGTTCAACGGCGCGTGGTTTTACACGTTCACGCAGGCGCTCTCCGGCTTTGCGCTGCTGCTCGCGGACGACCTGCGCGAAAAGGGGCGGCTCGGCGCGGGACGCATGGCGCTGCTCGTCCTCCTGCTCGCCTTCATCGGGCTGAACAACTACATCACCGCGCTCTACACGCTCGCCGCGCTCTTCCTGCTGGGCGCAAAGGCGGCGAAGGACGCGCCGAAGGGGGCCCGCCGCGCGCCCGTGCTGCGCTTTGCGCTGCTGCTCGCGCTGCCCGCGCTGCTGCTGCTGTGCTCCATCGTCGCGCCGGGCAACAGCGTGCGCCTCGCGAGCGACGGCTGGTTTCAAAAGGAGAGCTTCTGGCTGGCGCGCTCGTTGTGGCGCACGCTCGCGGCGGCGCTTTCCTACTTCTGGCGCTTCCTCACGCGAACGCCCCTGCTCGCGCTGCTGCTCGCGCTGACGCCCGCGCTCTACCGGCGCATGGCCCGCGCCGGGGGGCGCTTCGACGCGCCGCTACCGGTGCTGGCCGTCTCGCTGCTGCTGCTTTGCGCGATGATCTTCCCGCACATGTACACGTCCGGCTACGCGGGCCCGGCGCGCATCGTGAACCTCTACCACGCCTATTCGCTGTGCGCGCTGTCCTTCGTCTACGCCTACGCGCTGGGCGCGCTCTCGCGGCGCCGGGCGGGGCGGACGGCAAAGCGGGCGGACGGAAAAAAGCTGATCGCGGCCTTTGCCCTGGCGGGCGCGCTGGCACTTTGCCTGACCGCCGGGAACTTTCAGGGCAGCTACCCTGCGGCCGCGCGCGAGGCGCTCTCGGGCGACGCCTTCCGCTACCGGGCGCAGGTGCAGCGCCAGTACGACGCGCTGCTCGCCGCCGGGCCGGAGGACGACGTGGTCGTGCCCGCGGTCACGATGGATTCGCAGTTCGCCATGGGCACGTTAAGCGCCGATCCGACGGACTGGAAGAACGTGGGCATGGCCTCGTACTTCGGGGTTCGCAGCGTGCGGCCTGAACGGGACGGCGAATGAGGAACGGCCCGCGCGGTCGGCGAGCATACAGAAAAATTTCTCTGCCCCCCTTAAAACCCCTTGACTTGGAGTCCGCTCCAGGTGTTACTATAGAAGGGTACGCAAAGGATCGATTCGCGCGGCAGGCGCTTTGCCGCGGTGAAGAATCAGGAGGATTGACAGCATGGAAAAGGCAAAGGTTTATTTCACGGACTTCCGCACGAAAGCCTTCGGCGACGGTCTGCCCACAAAGCTCAAGAAGCTGATGCTCCGCGCGGGCGTCAAGGACATCGACATGGACGGCAAGTTCGTGGCTATCAAGATGCACTTCGGCGAGCTGGGCAACATCAGCTACCTGCGCCCGAACTACGCGAAGGCGGTGGCGGACGTGGTCAAGGAGCTGGGCGGAAAGCCGTTTCTGACGGACTGCAACACGCTCTACCCCGGCAGCCGCAAGAACGCGCTGGAGCACCTGTATTGCGCGTGGGAAAACGGCTTCACCCCGCTGACCGTGGGCTGTCCGGTGCTGATCGCGGACGGACTCAAGGGCACGGACGACGTGGCGGTGCCGGTCGAGGGCGGCGAGCGCATCAAGGAAGCGAAGATCGGACGCGCGATCATGGACGCGGACGTGTTCATCAGCCTTACGCACTTCAAGGGCCACGAGGCGACCGGTTTTGGCGGCGCGATCAAGAATATCGGCATGGGCTGCGGCTCGCGCGCGGGCAAGAAGGACCAGCACAACAGCGGCAAGCCGAGCATCGACCCGGAGCTGTGCCGCGGCTGCCGCATGTGCCAGCGCGAATGCGCGAACAGCGGCCTCGCGTTCGACGAGAAGACCCGCAAGATGCACGTGGTCGAGGAAAACTGCGTGGGCTGCGGCCGGTGCCTGGGCGCCTGCAACTTCGACGCGATCGCCTTTAACGACAGCAACGCCGTCTCCGAGCTCAACTGCCGCATGGCGGAGTACGCCAAGGCCGTGGTGCAGGGCAGGCCGAACTTCCACGTCTCCCTGATCGTGGACGTGTCGCCCAACTGCGACTGCCACGGCGAGAACGACGCGCCGATCCTGCCCAACATCGGCATGTTCGCCTCCTTCGACCCGCTGGCGCTCGACCAGGCCTGCGCGGACGCCTGCCTCGCCGCGCAGCCGATGCCCGGCAGCCAGCTCTACGACAACATGCACAAGCCGGGCTTCGTCGATCACCACGACCACTTCACCAACTCCCGTCCGGAATCCGAGTGGCAGAGCTGCCTTGAGCACGCCGAGAAGATCGGCCTGGGCACGCGGGCCTACGAGCTGATTCGGATGAAGTAAGGGTCGCCTGGGCGAAGGGTTTCTTCAAGATTAAAAAGAAAGGTTCGGGATGCTTTTTGGAAAGAAAGCGTCCCGGATCTTTTTGTCGTTTCACGCCGCGCCGCGTGCGAAGACGCGCGGGGCGGGGGCGGTTATATCGCAGACCGCAAAGCATGGCCACGTGCAGGGAAGCGCGGCGCGGAAACAGACGTTCGGAAGTGGGAGCGGGCACAGCCCGCCGCCGGCCGGCCGACCACAAAGCATGGCCACGTGTAGGGGAGCATGCGGCGAAAGCGGCCGTTCGGAAGTGGAAGCGGGCACAGCCCGCCGCCCGCCTACTCCGCGGCGGAGAGCGCCGCGACACAGCCCTCGCCGACCGCCTTGGCGACCTGAAGCGGCTTGCCCGCGCAGTCGCCCGCGGCGAACACGCCCGCGAGGCTGGTGCGCATGCCGCGGTCCACGTGGATGAAGGGGCCGTCGTGCGCGAGGCCGGGCAGCAGGGTGTCCAGCGCCATGGCGTCGCGGAAGATGAACACGCCGTCCTCCTCGTAGCGCCCGGCGTTTGTGACGAGCGCCGCCACGCGCGATTCGCCCTCGACCGAGGCGGGCCTTTCGTCGATCACCTCGACGGCGGGGTCGAGCGCGGCGTCCGGCTTTCCGAAGTAGCGCACGTGCGCCGCGAGGCCCGCGAGGTAGTTCGCCTCGTGCACCGCCTCGGCGCTCTCCGCGACGACCGCGACCGCCTTGCCGCGGTAGAGCATGCCGTCGCAGGTACCGCAGTAGCTCACCCCGCGGCCGAGCAGCGCCTCCTCGCCGGGCAGCAGCCGGGGCTGGCGCGCGCCCATGCACAGGATCACGCGGCGCGCGTCTACGTACTCGCTGCCGATGGCGAGCGAGAAGGCGTCGCCCATGGGCAGAATCTGCTGCACCATGCCGTCCATAAACTGCGCGCCCATCTCCCGCGCGTGCGCGGACAGGGCGGAGAGCAGCTCGGGCCCCGAGGCGTGGGGCAGGCCCGGGTAATTGTCGATGCGCTCCGCGCGGGCGAGCCAGCCGCGCGCGTCCTTTCGCGAAATCACGAGCACCTGAAGTCCGCGCTGGCGCGCGGTGATGGCGGCGGAAAGCCCCGCGGGGCCCGCGCCGACGATTGCGATGTCGAACATGGCAAAAATTCCTCCCGTACAAAATTTATAAAAAGCTGTCTCCGTTTGCCCCGTTTGTGTTATGATAAAAAGGGCCGCTGCCCACAGTGTAGCAGACATGGGGGCAACTTGCAATGGGCAGGGCGGCTGCCGGGGAAGAAAAGGACGACGCCGTCCGTTAGATCATAAAGAGGTGATTCCGTTGAACAAGGACGATTCATTCGAGGCTTTTCTGCGCGAGACGAACGACCTGCTGGCGCACCCGAAGGTGCAGGCCCTGGGGGACTATCAGCAGCACGGCAGCGTCTCGCGCCTGGATCACAGCATTTACGTCGCGTATATGAGCTTTCGCATCGCCGTGAAGCTGGGGCTGAACGCGCGCGAGGCCGCACGCGGCGGGCTTTTGCACGACCTGTTCTTCTACGACTGGCACGTGAGCGGGCCGGACTGCGGCTGCCACGCGCACTGCCACCCGCTGGTGGCGCTCGAAAACGCGCGCAAGTACTTTACCCTGACGCCGCGCGAGGAGAACATCATCGAAAGCCACATGTTCCCCTTGGGCTATACGCTCCCGCGCTACGCGGAGAGCTTCGTCGTCACGCTGTCCGATAAGATCTGCGCGACCTGCGAGGTGGCGAGCCTGTTCTCGCCCGCCCGCATCCTCAGGCGCTTTTCGATGCGCCGCCGCGTAGCGATGGCCCGGAGATAAGACCGGCCGACGCGCCCGCCCGGACGAAAAATCTTTCGCCGGGCGGGCGTTTTTGCGCCGCCGCAAAGCGCGCCTTGACAAAATGGACCATATGATATAAAGTACGCACAGGACTATTTTTCGTCCCGCCGGGGGCGCTAAAGGAGATAGAAACGCATGCAGAAGACGCGCATCGGCCGTCCGCTCGTCCTGACCATGTCGGTCTTCATGATCGGGTTCGCGCTGGACATCTTTTTCTTCGCCCAGCGCATCTTCGCGCTCACGCGCCGCGCGGTCATCGAGAACGCGATGGACGCCCTGCCCGCGCAGATGCGGAGCCTGCTGCTCGAATCCGCGCTCTCGCTGCTCGCGCTGGTCGCCCTGCTGATGCTCGTCACCTATCTGGTGCTGCGCTACGCAAAGCGGATGAGCGACCTGCAGCAGAAGAAGAGCGAGGAAAAGCTCGACATCGCGCGCGAACAGCTCCTCAGCGAGCAGACCAAGCTCAAGAAGGCCTACGCGGACCTGCGCACCGCCGCCTTCGTGGACCCGGCGAGCGGCTTTCTGACCCAGGCGGCCATGACCGGCTGGCTGGACGCCAACTACCCCCGCTTCATGCAGCTCTCCTCCGAGGAGCTGCTGGGCGGCGGGCAGACCGCGGCCTTCGTGCTGCTCTACCCGGACGACATGCCCGTCATCCGGAAGCTGCACGGCCGCGAAATCTCCGAGCAGTTCCTCGTCATGCTCGGCCAGTTCATCGACGGGCACACCCGCAAGAGCGACCTCGTCGCCCGCTGGGAGGGCGACGCCCTGATGCTCGTGCTCAGCGCGATCAGCCTCAAGGACGCGCTCATGCGCTGCGAGGCGCTGCGCAGCTCCGTGGAGGAGCAGTTCTTCGGCACCATGCCGCCCTGCCATACGACGCTTTCCATCGGCGTGTCGCTGGTGCTCGGCGGCGACCAGAACTGGCTTTCGACCCTCTCGCGCACGCAGCGGTCGCTCCAGCGCGCCAAGGACGGCGGCGGCAACACCATCTGCCACGACGTGCTGCGCTAACCAGGATAAACGTAAAGGGCCTTCGGGCCCTTTCGCGCGTCTGCGCGCGAGAAATACCACTGATAAAGGGAATGAGCGCATGCAAAACGGCGCAAAAAGCACCACACGGGCCGTCTTCCTCATGTCCGTGCCCATCTTCGTCGAGCTGCTGCTGCAGCTCCTGGTGGGCAACATCGACCAGTTCATGGTCAGCCGCGTCTCGCAGGAGGCGGTCGCCGCCATCGGCAACGGCAACCAGGTCATGAACCTCACGATCATCGTCATCAACGTGCTGTGCATGGCCTCCTCGATCCTCGTCTCGCGCGAGATCGGCGCCAAGGACGGCAGGGGCCTCGCGCAGATCTGCACCGTCTCCGTGGCCTTCATCGGCGCGGTCTCGCTGGCGGTGACGCTGATGCTCGTCCTGGGCAGCGGCCTGTTCTTCCGCCTGCTGCGCGTGCCCGAGGACATCCTCGGCCCGGCGAACGACTACCTGATGCTCGTCGGCGCGTTTGCGCTGGTGCAGGGCCTGTACATGGTCTTCGCCGCGGTGCTCCGCGCCTACGGCTTCGTGCGCGAGGTCATGCTCACGGCGGTCGCCATGAACGTGCTCAACATCGCGGGCAACGCGGTGCTCATCGGCGGCCTCTTCGGCCTGCCCAAGCTCGGCATCGTCGGCGCGGCCATCTCCACGGACATCTCCAAGACCGTGGGTCTGTTGACGATCTTCGTCATATTCAAGAAAAAGACCGGAGTTCGGTTACGCCTTGCGCATTTGCGTCCGTTCCCCAGGCGGCTGCTCGGGCGGCTGGTGGGCATCGGCCTGCCGACGGCCGGGCAGGAGCTGTCCTACAGCCTGTCGCAGATGGTGATCCTCAGCTTCATCAATCCGCTGGGCCCGCTGGTCATCGCCACGAAGGTCTACTGCTCGACGCTGGCGAACTGCGCCTACGTCTACTCCATGGCCATCGCGCAGGCGACGCAGATCGTCATCGGCTACATGGTGGGCGCGGGCCGCATCGAGCAGATCGAGCGGCGCATCTTCTCCACGATCGGCGTCTCGGCGGCGGTCTCCATGTCGCTGACCGCCGTGTTCTTCGTATTCAGCGATCCGATCCTGGGTATCTTTACACAGGAGCCGGAAATCCTGACGCTCGGCCATCAAATTCTGTTCATCGAGTTCTTCCTCGAGCTGGGGCGTTCCTTCAACATCACCATGACGCGCTGCCTCACGTCCATCGGCGACGTGCGCGTGCCGGTCTACATCGCGCTGGGCGGCACCTGGCTCGTCGCGGTGCTGCTGGGCTACGCGCTGGGCATCGGCCTGGGGCTGGGGCTTGCGGGCATCTGGATCGCGATGGCGGCGGACGAAATCGTGCGCGCGGCGGTCTACTCGCTGCGGCTTCGCATGGGCGCCTGGCGCAGCCGCCTGTACCTGTCCGGCGCGCTGGACGTGGAAGAAACCTGAGCTTCGCCTGAAAAGGAGCACCGAAAACGGCGTAAAACGATAAAACCGCCCGAAGACTGCATAAACCGCCTTTCCCTTGGCAACCTAATTTGCACAGGGAGGGGTAAAGGTGAAGAAATGCATTCGCTGGGCGGTCTTTTTTCTGCTCGTCCTGCTGGCGCTGCCGGCCGGGGCGGAGGAGCGCCGTCAGCTCGACGTGAACAAGGTTTTATCCGGTATCGAGGAAGGCATCGGCAGGTACGTGGCGGCGCTGGGCCAGTCGAGCGCGCGCGACCTGTCGCTCGTCTGTCAGGCGGACGCGGGGCGCATCGTCGAGGGGGACGTGGTGACGCTCGAGGCGCTCGTGAGCAACCCGCACCTCTACGAGGAGGCGGTGTCGGTTTCCCTGAACGTGCCGGAGGGCTGCTTTCTGGTCGAGGGCACGCCGCTTACGTGGCAGGGGAAGCTGCCCGCGGCGCAGCTTGACGCGGAGGGCGCGGTGGAGCCCTCGCGCACGCGCCTCGTGTGGCGGCTGACGGTGCAGCCCGTGCCCGGCGGCGAGGACGGATTTCAGGCGGTGGACGCGGTCGTCACCATGACGCAGGACAGCCGCTACTATCAGGACGCGGCGTCGTTTTCGCTGCTCGCCCCGCGCATCAGCGTGCGCACGAACGCGAGCGCCCGCGTGGCGCAGCCGGAGGGGAAGCTTTTGTACACGGTGCTTTGCACGAACAACGGCCCGGCCGCGGGCCACGTCACGGTGCGCCAGCAGCTCCCGGAGGGGCTTCGCGCGGTGGAGATGCAGGCGCCCGCCGGGGCGCGCGTGGACGACGGCGACCTCGTCTGGGACGTCGAGGTGCCCGCCGCGACCTACGACGGGGAAACGCTGGTCGAGCCCGCCTACGCCGTGCGCGTGGGCCGGGTGGAGGTGGAAGCGGACGTGCTGGACGGCGTCTCCACCGGCCGCAAGGTGCTGGTCAGCCCGGTCACGGCGGACGGCGAGCGGCTGACGCCCCAGCGGGTGACGGTGCAGGGGCCGCTGCTTTCCCTGCAGCTTTTGTGCGAGGCGACGAGCGCGCGCGCCGGGGACGAAATCCCGCTGGCGCTGGTGGTCGAAAACAAGGGGCGCGCCCCGGCGGACGTGACGGTGCAGGCGGCGCTGCCGCAGGGCATGGCGCTCGCGCGCTTTGTGACGCGCGGCATGGGCAACAAGATCAGCGGGCAGACGCTCTCGTGGAAGGTACACCTGGACGCGGCGCAGATGGGGCTGGACGGCAGGCTCGTCCCGACGCAGGAGCGCATCGAGTTCATCGCCTCGGCCAAGGCGCTTTCGAGCGGCGAGCGCGAGCGGCTGCTGGGCGTGTTCGCGACCTACCGTGCGGGCAACCAGACCCCGGGCATCAGCAACGTGGCGCAGGTGGCGCTGCAAAAGTCCACGTTCATGGGCGCGACGCAGGAGGAATGGGCGGCGCTGTTCTGGGCGACGCTGCTGCTGCTGGTGACGGGCGTGTGCCTCTACTGCACCATTCGCCACGAAAAATAAAGGGCAGACGGCGCGGCTTTGCGCTTCACACAACCCCGGCAAGACGAATCCCCCGTGCACGCGGTGCTCCGCGTGCACGGGGGATTTTCCGGCGTCGCAAGGTATGGGACGGGCCGCGGCCACGGAGGCAAACGCAGGATGTAGAAGCGGCTGTTCGGAAGTGGAAGCGGGTGCCGCCCGTGTCCTGTACCGCTCCAGAAAGCGCGCATCCCATACTCGCGGCCACGTAGGCAAACGCAGGGCGTGGAAGCGGCTGTTCGGAGGTGGAGGCGGGCACAGCCCGCGCCCCGATTAGGCTTCGTCGGCGTCGCTTTTCACCATGGCCATGACCATGCGCTTGTCGTCGCTGCCGACGTCCAGCATCGTCATGCGGCC